>NZ_JAMYRB010000003.1:0-493641 GCF_040321165.1 Mesorhizobium sp. M0500 | reverse complement strand
GCCTGATCAGACCAGATACCGTTCCCGATTCGAAGGCCATCCGTCGAAAGCGCTCGCGTCAACGTGCAGCGAAAATAGCGCTTACGATTCGTCGGCTGTTTCCAAAAGGCACCTCTACGCCCTCCCTTTAGCCGGTTCCTGTGTTTCTCGCATGGTTCCACCTGAGGCCAGATAAAGATGTCGGTGTTAGAGAATAAAGTGTGCATCACCCCACATTTCGTTTCATTGCTCGCGCTTTCCGCTCAAAGCAAAAACACGAGTGTGCCCACTTTTCGATAATCAACATCGGCTGCTTCAGCGCAATAATGGACCTTCAAAGCGTCTTAGCTCAAAGTCGTGTGATGAGCACTTTTTTGACCGTCGTGGCGGTTCATCGTCAGCGATGCGAGCGACGAAAGGTGCCCCTCCTAATCCATGTCTACTGCGCGAACTCATCCCTCTCCAGCAATCGGATCGCGTGCTGTTGTCGATCGCTGACAGGTTCATGCGAGCATAGGTGTTTACGCCGACTCGGAGCTAGTGACTATCGCCGGAAATAGTCCAGCACAGTGCGTCGTGCAACATCGACGGGATTCTTTGCCTTATATTGCGTCGGCGCGAACTCAAAGAGCGAGAGGTCGAACGTGAAGAGATCAATGCTTTGTTGGCGCTCTTCGACGGTAAGGAATTGGCCTTCCCTACCAGGAACCATCAAGGTTGAGAACATGTCTCGGAGCAACCCGATTAGCGGCAAAGTGTCTTGCGACGGGTCGTCGTAGGCTTCAAAGGATCTTGGCGCTCCCTCAACCAATCGTAGTGCCAACATTCCAGGAGGTAGCGTCGCAGTCCCACTCTGTCCGGAACGCCTTGCTTCCTTGTCAAATGCGTGTACCGGGATGTTATTTAACAGGCCTCCATCGAGCCAAAGACCACGCAGAGGACCGAGCACTGGGTCGCTCCACGGAGCGTCTATAAATATAGGCTTAAACACTACAGGAAAACATGCGGACATACCCACAGCCTCTACCACCGGAAAATC
The DNA here is from genome assembly GCF_040321165.1 of Mesorhizobium sp. M0500. Classification (NCBI taxonomy): domain Bacteria; kingdom Pseudomonadati; phylum Pseudomonadota; class Alphaproteobacteria; order Hyphomicrobiales; family Phyllobacteriaceae; genus Mesorhizobium; species Mesorhizobium sp. M0500. The sequence continues at coordinate 492,623 of NZ_JAMYRB010000003.1, read as the reverse complement.
CGGTGTCCCCGAAGCGGAGAAAACCATGCTCTTCTTTTGAGATATGTTAGTGGCGCAAACGGCAAGACTTACGCCGGTGAGATCCTTTAGCATAGAAAAAGTCATTGTTGAGGCATCTTTAAGCCTGGGATTCCGCTGCCATGCAGGTATTCGTGCCACAAAACTACGAAACTGCCTTCGTAGATAATGCCGAACGGCTAGTCCAGCGAAAATACCACGGTCATATATCAATGAATACATATACTCCGGAAATCGCGCAGAGAATTTCTTCAGAAATGGAATAGACTGCATTTCCTTCACAACGTCGAGTTGTCCGATGGTATTCATCGCAAGGATCAGCGCGGCGCCAGAAACTCGAACGTCAAGCGATCTAAGCCAAGAATAACTCAGCATCTTCCGGAAGTCGTCGCTACCACTTTCTATCCGTCGTTTGTTTTCAAGGATGAGCTTCGCTACATCGCGTAGTTGACCCTTGCTGCCGGGCATTTCCACTTCTGCGCTGTAGTTATTAGGTAGGAGACCACGCCCCTTGCCTAGCACTGGAGGATCATAGAAGGAATCAAAGTCGATATTGTTGTCAAAAACAGCCTTAAGGTCCTTCGAACCGCAACCGAGAGCCAAGAACATCGCAGTTATCGCACCCGCTGATGTGCCACTAATACCTTTCAGCTGACTGCCCGTGCGGCCGAACGGCAAGACGGCAAGGTCTTCCAAGGCCTGAATGGCACCCAAATATGCAAATCCCAGCCCCCCGCCCCCTTGAAAGCTGAGGAAGTTTACATCGGTGGGCTTCTTGAGCTTAGCCACTTACACAGGGCCCGGCCATTGCTTAAGTCGCCGCCATTCGTTTGCCAGGGTCAAAGCGCGGCACGTGCAGGGTCCCGCTATGCCATCTAGCTTCAGAGGAGCTCCCAGCGCATCTGCAATGCCAAGCTGATTCATCCTCCGCTGGAACGCTTTCACGACACGTGTGCCGGGGCCGCTTTCTAAGTATTTGGCGGGATCTGCGTCAGCCGGAACTCCATAGCCAAGCGCTTTTAGCTCGGCCATTATGGAGACATGATCTGGCCATTGAGCAGCATTGTAGGGAATGCCGTTGCAAGTCTCGACTGATGGAACATACGGTGTGGTGGATGGAACTACTATCTCCCAGCTGGGCAGCTTGACCTTCGGATCGTCGAGGCAAACCAGCGGAGTCGGGAGCGCGATTCGCCACGGATCGCCGTCTGGGACGCCGTCCTGTAGATCAGGGCTGCTGGTTGCCTCAATGCTTTTGATCTCGTCAACTATGGCTACATAGTCCGCGTCTCCCGGCACTGGACAGTCATCGCCCTCCCAGATATCACCGTGCTCAAGATAATATTTGATATTGTTCTCAAAATAACGTCGAACAGGAACGACAACGCGCGCGTAACCCGCAGAAAGAAACCTTGAAAAAATCGGATCCGCATCTGACACCGAGAGCCGGTCCTCCCAGGTGTCGTGCCGCCCCCAAAAGTATGGGTAGAATGTATAAACCATGTTCGGCCACTCGAAGCCCTGCTCAAAGAACTGTACAGTCGGGCCTTCGGCGAGTGCCTTCGCAGGGTCGAGAACCGGCTCACCGTCTTTACTGACATTTTCTGCGCCCATAGAGTTGAAGTGCTGATTCGTCAGTATCTCTAAAACCCCCCTCTTTAACTCCTGCTGTTCAGTGTTGCGGTACTCGATATCGGATCTTAGGGTTATGTTTCTTGAGTTAGACCGCGATGCCGCCAGCTTCTTATCATAATCATCCTTGGCGAGATTGTAAGCTTCCAATATTGCGCGATAGGTATCAAGTCTCCACTTTCCGAATGCTTCCTGAGTCCTCCTCGTGACCAACGTAATGCCAACCATCCATGCGCTTATAGCTCTAAACGGCTGCACATGAAACATCACCTTTCCACGTAAAGGATGGACCATGTACGTTGAGCCGTGTATCGGATCTTTTGCTATCGTAGTCATATACCAATAATTTCCGCCAAGTATAACTGCTAGCTGCGCCTGCGGATCAGTCCATATCATGTACATTGCTGGTGAAGCGTATATCGCTTCGTAACTAGTATCTATGTCAATACTCGGATCAGCGTCGTCTTTTTTCATGTGATCGACCATCGCATACCCCGTCATAAACGCTGGTGGAGGGGCAGTTACTTGGGCGTTATACCGTGCGGAAAGGCTAAGATAGTTCGACTCGGTGATCTGATCTGCGGTGAAATTCGGTTGCTCTGGTGCAATTAGATGCGCGTCACCGCTCCGCGGGCTCTTCCCCTGATAGAAAAGATAGCTGGCGGCGGGCTCCGGCACCAGAAACTCAAGCATGAGACGTGCGCCATAGTTAAACACCTGAGCCCAATATTGCTTTTCCACATATCGATACACGCCAATAACGGAGTCGCTAGTCGCCGTGAACCTGTGAATATTGTCCTCGGTCACTTCCGTCGTCACGGTTATAGTTTGCTGCCGTTTTGTGCTCTTTTGCACCTTCTCCACCGCTCGCGCGATATTTTCCTTTACCGTGGATCTGGCGACTTTCTCAGCGTTCTCCGCCGATTGTGTACTAGTGGCGTTGGCGTGAGCAGCTACAGTAACGGCACCATAAGATGCAGTCACGTTCACTCCCATATCTGATGATCTATTCTCCTTCTGGACATTGTCTAATTCTTGTGTCAATTCGAAACGATCTGTTGTTTGAAGATCGCGCTCAATCGATGACGATTCTTCAATCTCAATTATAATCTGCTGCTCAGTTCTATCTAGTCGGTGATGTGTGCGGGATCGCTCTTCACCCTTAAGCACGTTCTCTATGTAGGCGACTTCACCCAGAATGTATTTTTGAAGCTGCTGTCTTACCACTTTAAGATCACATAACCCGGCAACCCTCACCTGGTTAGGATTCTTGAAGTCTGGTAAAGTGTAGGTAGCGTCGGTGCCGATTGTTAAAATAAGTCGTTCAACCGCTGACGGTAGGTTCCTCACATCGGTGGCGATCTCTGCTGCGGCAGTGCGAACGAACTCTGACGCACGCCATGCGACGGACAAGGTGGCGCCCTGTACGAGTTTGGCCTCAGTGTCAGCCAAGCGGCGGCTCAATAAGTGATTGAGATGGATAGGATCGACATCGACGATCTCTATTCCAAGTTTAGCACGCGCAAAATCAACGAGTTCAGGAGCGAGCTGCTTCAGTCTGGAATCTGAGAGTCTCAGCGGCTGCCTGCTTACTCCACCCGAGGCATTCTCGGCGGCATCAGCTTTGGCAGCCGTCCGGTCAGTACGAATTTCGGACCTAATCTCCGCGAAATCCATCGCATCCAACGCATCCTCAAAGAACTTATGCAGAGCAGCCGTGCATAGTATGCTGGCTGCTTCACTTCTCGCCTTGTCGTTTGCGGCATCTGAGATTTTCGAGGCTGACTCCTCTTGTTCGCGTCGTAGGTCGTGTCTTGCCGCTCTTATAAACTCTGTAAGTGCCTGCGGCATCAAAACCTCAGGTCGAACTGACAGGGCGCACGGCACCGCATCTTCGGCAAGTGAATCGGCGTAAGCCTTGGCTTGCAGATAGGCGATTGCTTGGATGAATTTCCCCGCTGAGCCGTATTTACGTCTTGAAACAATTCTTGCCGTCAGCTGATCCCAAAGCCATAGTATAAATAGCTTCAACTTATCTTCGCTATCGAATATGCTAGGGCTCTCCCTGAGTATAGATATGTATGAATTCGTGAGTTCCGATCCTGGAAGCCCCTGAGTTGCCTGAATGACAGAGTCGAATGCCTTGGGGAATTCCGCATCCGATCCCGCGACGGGATTTTCGTTCACGTATTTTGCACATACTTCTTCAAAATCGGACGAGGGCGAGTCTTTGGATATCAGAGAATAAAGTCTATCCCAAAGCTCAGTCCGCGCACTTGGCCGAGTGACGAAATTCCACCGTTCTGCTTCCACAGGCATGGCCTTCGGTGCACGAACCACTGCGTATTTTGTTAATACACTCTGAGGCACATCTGTGGGCATTAACTTCATCCTTCGTGAGACACGTCTTCTACATGCAACCGCTTTTCAAGCGTATCGCCTTTTGATGCGAGTCAAGTAAGCTCCGTTGATGTAACTCGCCACCCGTTTAACTTTCCTTTAAATGAAACTGCCTGAGTCAAGTGATTTCGCCAAGACACCGTATCGGCCTACATAGAATTTCTTTCGAAAATAATCTGGTGATGAGGCCAGATAAGCGACGACACCACTCCAATTTTGGTGACTGCTGAAGACATAATGACGCGTGCTTTGATGAGTTACTATGCCAAAACCGGAATACCCATGTCAAATACGACCGTCTTGTATTTCGTATTTTCAACAAATTGCGTCTGTATTCCGCGCCTCACCAGCAACGAATGCCCAATCCTAAGTATCTTCCGGACACTCGCCAGCGCCGCCTCGTTCACTTCGATGTACGCGACGATGTACCACTCGCCGTTCTCTTCCCTGGCCATGCCCATCGGTTCGGCCCGCCATTTGAGCGCGCCATGGTGGGGCATGAAGTAGGTTTCCTGGATGCCGCCGACGGCGCTGAGGCCCTCGTCGAGAGCGTATTCCATCACCGCGCAGCACAGCTGCGTCAGCGTGCCCCTCAGTCCGGCAGTGCGTTTGTCGGGAACGACGAATGTGCGGGTCCATTCGGCCCAATCGGGACGTCTTGGGACGCCCGATTTTTCACACATGTGAGAAAAAACCTCCGAGACCATGTGCGGCTCGCTCGTTGGGATCAATCGAGCCGAAGTCACTACGCGATCGTCTTCAATGCCCAGCAGGTATGTCGCCGCGTCGGTATCGAATTGATCCAGTTCGCGACCATCCGGGCTCGGAGGGCGCCAATGTTTCTGGTGCACGAAGAAGTCGTGCCGCCGGCGCAGAAACTCGTCGAATTCGTTTTCGTAGAGATGCTTGTTATGGGCATTGACTACGTGGGCCGTTATCATGGCGCGATCCCCCGATCGTTCTCGCCGGGATACTCGCAGTCGCGCTAATATACGTCACCTGTCCGATGGGACAGTTGACGCGATTAGGGATGGATCAGACGCCGGCGCACTGCCTCGACGACCGCTTGCGTGGTCGTGGCGACGCCAAAAGCCTCGCGGGCCCGCGTCGAGTGCCATTTGACCGTGCGCTCGGTAAGGCCAAGGATCTGCGAGGTTTCCGACGAGGTCTTGCCGGCCGCGGCCCACAAGAGCACTTCTTTTTCGCGGTCGGTCAGCACGCCTTCATGGTCGTCATCGTCATTGGCCAAGGCCTGGATCGACATGCCCGCATAGACCGCCATGGTCACCAGTTGCACCTGATGGCGCGGCGACAGGGTGCAGGACTTCGCGGACGACGCAAACGAAAGCACGGATTGCCAGTGATGAACGCTGAGCATCGGCACAGCGAAGCCGCTACAGATGCCGAACTCCGTCGCCTCGCCGGCGACGCGTCGTGAGCCCTCCGTATCTGACCACTTTGCCGGGACTTCCGACCAAAGGAACGGCTTCAGGGTCTTTGCCGAGTAAATGCAAACGCCGTCGACGGCGGCATGCTCGGCCTCGACATAGCGTTCGAACCAGCCGGCCGGCCAGCCATTCAGCTCAACCATGGGTGCAAGCTTCTGGCCACCGAGCGGCACCCCGCTCAGGATAAGGTGCTCGAAGCCGAGATTTCGCACGGTCTCGAGAAGGTCGCCCAGCAGCGGCCCGGTAGCTGTATGTTTCCTGCAGCGTTCGACAAAGTCGAACACATCTGAATCGATCATGACAGAGACCCCCCGTCTCCACGCCGAAAACAAAGCTTACCTTAAATTAGCGACTTCGAATATCCCAATAAGCGCGCCGGCCACGCAGGACGCGTGGACCAAAATCAGCTAAATCAGCCAGACTTTAATCCGCGAAGCAGGACCCCAAGCATGACGCCAGCATTGCCGAAACGAAACGAGCCGTTCCGGGCCGGCGAAACCGCGCTGCTGCTGGTCGACATGCAACGGGTCTGGCTGGAGCCGGGTGCTGATCCGGCGCATCCGGAGCGTGGTTCCGACCACTATTTCTACCGGCAGACGGCGTCGCAAACGATCCCCAACCAGGAGCGCCTGCTGGCGGCGGCGCGGGCCAACGGCGTCGAGGTGATCCATACCATCATCCAGAGCCTGACCGAGGACGGCCGCGACCGCTCGCTCGACCACAAGCTGACGCCGATTCATATCGCGCCGAGCCGGCCGGAGGGGCTGCCGGTGCCGTCGCTGGCGCCGGTCGGCGACGAGATCATGCTGCCGAAGACATCGTCGGGTGTCTTCAACTCGACCAACATCGATTATGTCCTGAAAAACCTCGGCGTGCGTTACCTGGTCGTCGCCGGCATCATGACCGACCAGTGCGTCGACATGGCGGTGCGCGATGCCGCCGATCGCGGCTATCTCGTCACCTGCGTATCCGATGCTTGCGCCGCCGCCTCACAGGAGCGTCATGACGGCGCGCTAAAAGCCTTCGGTGGCTATTGCTGGGTCACTGATACCGCCACCGTTACGGGCCGTTTCGAAGCCTTGGGAAAAGCTGCATGACCGTCGAACCGCTCGTTGCCGTCGTCACCACCGACCTGTCGGCGATCACGCGCGGCCGCTCGGTCGTCGAAAGCAGGCTGCAGAAGATCGCGGCGACGGGCGTCGGCTGGCTGCAGGCCAACCTGTCGCTGACGCCGTTCAACTCGATCGTCGATCCCAATCCCTGGGGCTCGTCGGGCGATGTGCGGCTCATTCCCGATCTCAACGGGCGGTTTCGAACGGCGCTGACCGGATCGGCGACGCCTTTCGACATGGTCGCCGGCAACATCGTCGAACTCGACGGCAGCCCGTGGGTTGGCTGCACGCGGACCATGCTGAGCGATGCCCTGGCGGAGTTGAAGGCGGCAACCGGGCTTTCCGTCATCGCCGCCTTCGAGCATGAATTCCATATCGAGGCCGAGTTCGCACCGGCTCATTCGATGTCGTTGGCAGCACTGCGCCGCGCCGACCCGTTCGCCGCCAATCTGATGGCGGCGCTGGCGGAAGCCGGCGTCGCGCCCGAAGTGGTGATCGCCGAATTCGGCACCGACCAGTTCGAGGTGACATGCGAGCCGGCCGATGCGCTCGCCGCGGCCGATCGCGCCGTCGCCATCCGCGAGATCACGCGCGAAGTCGCGCGATGTGCCGGCTGGCGGGCGAGCTTCGCGCCCAAAACCGCGCCCGATGCCGTCGGCAACGGCGTCCACATCCATTTCAGTTTCGTCGAGGAGGCCGGCAAACCGGCGACCTACGACCCGGCCCAGCCTGGCGGCCTTTCCAGCCAGGCCGCTTCCTTCTGTGCCGGCGTGCTGCGCCACCTGCCCGCGATCACCGCCATGACGGCGGCGAGTGTGTCGTCCTACTACCGGCTGAAGCCGCATAGCTGGAGCTCGTCCTACACCTGGCTTGCCGATCGCGACCGCGAGGCGAGCCTGCGCATCTGCCCGACGGTGACGATCGGCGGGCGCGATCCGGCGCGGCAGTACAACATCGAATACCGGGCAGCCGACGCCACGGGCAATCCATATCTATCGCTGGCGGCGATCGTGCGCGCCGGGCTGGAGGGGCTGAAGGCCAAGCTGCCGGCGCCGCCGCTTGTCTCGGGCGACCCGACGCAGATGAGCGGTTCCGAGCGCAAGAAGCTTGGCCTCGTGCGGCTGCCGGAAACGCTGCCTGCGGCACTCGACGCGCTCGTTGCCGACAAGACCGTCACCGGATGGTTCGCGCCGGTGTTCGTCGAGACCTTTGTCGGCCTCAAGCGGCATGAGACCGAGCGCCTCGCTGGTCTCGACCCAGTGGCGGTCTGCGATCTCTACCGGACGCTGTATTGATGGCTGAGCCGCTTGCTAACGCCATCCTACCGGAAGGTTGGCTTCCAGCGGTCGAAGCAATCAACGAAACGGGGCGTTCCGATATCGTTCTGATATGCGAGCATGCGTCAAATCACATCCCGGCCGAGTATGCGCGGCTCGATCTCGACAGCAGCCATTTGCAGCGCCATATCGCCTGGGATATCGGCGCCGCCGAAGTGACCCGCGCTCTGTCGAAGCTGCTCGATGCTCCGGCTTTCCTCAGCTCCTATTCGCGGCTTTTGATCGATCTCAACCGGCCGCTTGGTTCCAGCGGCAGCATTCCGGTGCTATCGGAGGACACCGGCATCCCCGGCAATGTCGGCCTCGATCCGGAGGAACGAAGCCGGCGCGCCGAAGTCATGTTCGCGCCGTTCCATGACTGCGTGGCCGCCCATCTCGATGGCCGGGCGAAGCAGGGCAGAGCGACGCGGATCGCGACGATCCACTCCTTCACGCCGGTCTTCCTCGGCATTGCGCGGCCCTGGCACGCCGGCGTGCTTTACGATCGGGCAGTCGATTTCGGCCAGGCAGTGCTTGCCGGCCTGCGCGCCGACAGTGCACTCAACGCCGCGGCAAACGAGCCCTACGTGATCAGCCGCGACGGCGACTACGCCATACCGGTCCATGGCGACGATCGCGGCATTCCCGCGGTCCTTATCGAGATCAGGCAGGACCTGCTGGCGAGCCGCTCCGGCATCGAGCAATGGGCGAAGCGGCTGGCGGCGGCGTTGCCGGCGCAGCTGACTAAGGAGTCGTGAAAGAGCTCGGCCGAGTGAGCGCAAAGCGAGAGCCTACGGTCGGCCTGGCCACCGTCCTCAGGAGAAGATTTGCGACAGTTCTTCGACGCTGGTGCCTTCCTTGACCTGACGCAGCTCGACATAGCTGACCGCGGTGGCAATCGACGTCACCATTGACGATATCGTCGACACCAAAGTCGCCACTACAGCTCGCACTATGCCGCCCAACGGTTCGACAGCACTTTCAAGTGCCAACTGAATGGCCACCGAGGCCACGATCAGAACGAAGAACAGGCCGAACAGTGCCCAGCGGCTGCCTTTGGTAAGTTCACCGCTGCGCGCCATGGAGCCAGACACGCCGACCCGTTCCTGTACCAGAACCGGCACCGCTACCAGCCACCGGAGCCACAATATGATTCCGGGAATGACGAGCAGGATCAAGCCCAATCCTGCGCCCAGGACGACCAGCAGCCCGACGCCGAGCGTTGGCAGAAAACAGCCGATCGCTATCTTGATGCAGTCGGCAATGGATGGCTGCTTGCCGTTCAGATCCTCGATAGTCGCCCGGACCAGCGCAGACTGAAGCAACAGATCCAGGACAAAGGACATCAACACGACGCCGAACGTAATCAGAGAATCACGAGACATCATGCGGAGGCCGCCGAGGGCGGCATCAGGATCCCCTCGGGCGACGCCGGCCTGCGGCACCTGCATCCAAAGCTCATGAACAAGGGTCGAGAAACCCGAAAACAGCAATGCAAGTACGAGGCAAAGCATGGGGTTGCGGCCGATGACCGCAAAACTGGCGCCGAAAACCCTGCCGATGCGAAATTTGTTGGGCTGGTCCAGCGTTATTGACGCCACGATATACCTCTACCTGTTTTGACCGGTCCGTCATTGCGACCCGGTGTTGGCCGACATTGACCCGCCGGCGGCAGCATGGCGAACGGCTGTCGCGGCTCGCCGGGCCCGCCTGATGTTCAGGCCGGTCCCGACGTGGTGCAGCCGCGCGACTTTGCTACGAGAAGATTTGCGACAGTTCTTCGACGCTGGTGCCTTCCTTGACCTGACGCAGCTCGACATAGCTGACCGCCGTGGCGACCGACAGCACCATCGACAGTACGGTCGACACCAAGGCTGCCGCCACATCGGCAATGATCCCGCCAAACATGACGATGACTGCCAGCATCACCCACTGGATGACCATCGCGATGACCATCAGGATCAAGAAGAGGCCAAATAGCGGCCAGCGGTTGCCCTTGGTCAGGACACGGCTACGCGACATCGAACCGAACACGCCAAGCCGCTCCTGGATCAGAACCGGCACCGCCACGCACCATCCGAGCCATAAGATGATGCCGGGAACCAGCAAAGCTATCGACGCCAGGCCCGCACCCAGGCCGACGAGCAGGCCAATACCGAGGGTCGGCAGCAAATTGCGGATGGCTATCTGAATGCAGTCGCCAAAGGTCGGCCGCTTGCCGTTCAAGTCCTCGATCGTCGCCCGCACCAGCGCCGACTGGAGCAGCAGCGCGAAAACGAAGGATAGCAATCCCGCAATAATCGTAAACCATGAATTCCGAAACATCATCGAGGGATCGGCCGCGGCGCCGGGGTCGCCCTGCAGAACCGCATCTATTTGCGGTTGGCTCCACAGCCGAAGAATAATCGCCGGCAAGCCTGAAAACAGCAGCGCGAGCCCAAGGCACAAGCCGATGTTGCGGCCGATCACGGCGAAGCTGTTGTTGAACACCCTGCCGATCTCGAATTTCTCAGGCCGTTCCAGTGTCGTTGAAGCCATGATTTCCCCCCGTGTTTCGCCGTAACAGTATCACGGCGCCCTAATAGTAATTCTGCCAAGATTAACGGTGGGCGTCCAGCCCACTTGCAATTGTTCCGCTGCATTGTCAGTGTCGGCAGGGAACCACAGGTTGCAGGGGAGCGGGTGGCGTTGGCACAGCCAGGCACAGCGGAAGCCGAACGGCTGACCAATCTGCACAAGCAGCTGATCGCCGATGAGTCGATCCAGTTCGACCTGCCGGCCTATGTGCCACCAAAGCCGCCCGAGTGGCTGAAACCGCTGCAGGATTTTTTGTCGTGGCTCGGTCCCTACATGATCTATCTGTTCTGGGGGGCGGTGATATCGGGCGTCGCAATCATCCTGCTTTTGGTCTTCCTTGAGGTGAAAGGCATCGCCTGGCGGCTGCCGTGGCAGCGCGCTCGACCCGAAGTCGAAGACGAAGAAGCCTGGCGCCCCGACGCCGGCGCCGCGCAGATCCTGTTGTCGCAAGCGGATGCGCTGGCCGCACGCGGCGACTATGACGAGGCGGTTCACCTTTTGCTTCGGCGCAGCGTCGCCGATATTGCCGGCCGGCTGCCGGACTTCCTGCGCCCGTCGCTCACCGCGCGCGACATCGCCAATGCCTCTCCCCTGCCGGGAAGGGCGCGCCATGCGTTTACCGAGATCGCCCGCATTGTCGAGGCGGCGCTGTTCGCGCGCCGGCCGGTCGGCGCGGAAGGCTGGCGGCAGGCGCGCGGCGCCTATGAACGTTTCGCCTTCCGGGATGCCTGGACGTGAGTGCACCGGCGGTCGAGGCACAGGAGCCGTTCAATCGAAAGACACTGTTTTGGGGGATTTTCGCCAGCCTCCTTGCGGCAGCCGGTTTCTTCCTGCTGTCCACCTATGCTCCCGATTTCCGGCAACCCGGCAATGGCGGCGCCACGCCGCTGTCGAAAAGCGGTGTGGGCTACGCCGGCCTGGCGGAATGGCTGCGGCTCACCGGCGAAGCGCCCTTGATGGCGCGGACCGAAGACGATCTTGCCAGAGATATACTGCTGATCGTCACCATCTCGCCCGACAGCGATCCGGAGGCGCTCGACCACATCCTCAATCTTCGCCAGGACCAGAACACGCTCTTCGTGCTGCCCAAATGGCAGATCCTGCCGCTGCAGGGGCATGAAAGCTGGAACATGAAATTCGGGCGATTGCCCGGTTCGGTGGTGAACGAATGGCTTGGCCGCATCGCCGATGCGACGATCGGTGCCGGCCAGAGCACGGCAAAGCAACTCGACATCGAAGGCAACATGGTTGCCGCACCCGAAGAATTGCAGTGGGTGGCCGACAAGTACCCTCTCATCGCAGCCGGCAATGACAAGGCTGTGCTTACCGAACTGGACGACAAGCCGTTCTATATCCTGACTGACCCCGACCTGATCAACAACGCCGCCCTCAAGGATCCCGAAAAGGCAGCAGCCGCGCTCGGGCTGATTGCCTTGCTCCAGCCCGACGACGGCCCGGTGATGTTCGATCTGACGCTGCACGGCGCGGGGCGGAAGTATGATCTGGCCAAGCTTCTGGTCGAGCCGCCGTTCCTGGCGCTGACACTGACGATCCTGATCGCTGCGGCGCTGGCGTTCCTGCATGGCCTTGGCCGGTTCGGCCCGCCGCGTATCGACCAGCGCGCGATCGCCTTCGGCAAGCGTGCGCTGGTCGATACGACGGCGATGCTCATGCGGCGTGCCGGCCGGCTGGACGAGCTGGGAGGCCGCTATGCGGCCTTGATGCGGGTGCGCGCCGGCGCGCTGCTCGGGGCACCGCAAGGGTTGCAAGGCAAAGCGCTCGACCACTGGCTCGACTCTCGCGATAAGGAGCAAGCTGGCGGCTTCACGACGCGCTCGCAAGCGGCCGGCGAGGCGAAGAATCTGACGCAGATGCAACAGGCAGCAGAACGGCTGCATGACTGGACGGCAAGGAGGCTCGGTGAACGTCGATGATGTGAAGGCCCTGGCGACACGGATCAGGGAAGAAGTGGCCAAGGCGATCACCGGGCAGCACGATACGGTCGACCTGATGCTGACCGCCTTGTTTGCGGGCGGGCATATCCTGCTGGAAGGTCCTCCGGGCACGGCCAAGACAATGACGGCGCGCTGCTTCGCCCAGGCGCTTGGGATCGCCTACGGGCGGATCCAGTTCACGCCGGACCTGATGCCCGGCGATATCGTCGGGTCGAACATCTACAACTTCCAGACCGGGCAGTTCACGCTGACGCGCGGCCCGATCTTCTGCGATCTCCTGCTTGCCGACGAAATCAACCGCACGCCGCCCAAGACGCAGGCCGCACTGCTCGAGGCGATGCAGGAACATGCGGTCACCTTCGACGGCACCACGCATTCGCTCGGCCGCAATTTCATGGTCGTCGCGACCCAGAATCCGATCGAGCACCAGGGCGTCTATCCGCTGCCGGAGGCGCAGCTCGACCGCTTCCTGTTCAAGCACCGCGTCAGCTATCCCGGCCCGGAGGAAGAACGAGCCATCATCGTCCATCACGGCGGCGGCTCCGCCTCGCACGACATCGCGCAATATGGCATCGAGGCGCAGACGGACCGCGAGACGCTGCAGGAGGCACTCGCTACGGTCGGCTCCGTCACCCTTGTCGACGATGTCGTCGGCTATATAGCGGCGCTGGTACGGGCTACGCGTGAAAATGCCGATCTGGAAGTCGGCGCCAGTCCGCGCGCCGGCGCCATGCTGGCGCGGGCGGCGCGTGCCCGGGCGGCGCTGGACGGACGCGCCTATGTGATCCCCGACGACGTCAAGGCGCTGGCGGTGCCGGCGCTGCGTCATCGCGTCATCCTTTCGCCTGCGGCACAGATCGATGGCCGGCTGGTCGAGCAGATCGTCTCCGACCTGGTCGACCAGACGGAAGCACCACGTTGATCTATCCCAGCGGCCGAGCGGTATGGGCAGCTGCGGCCGGCGCGGTCCCGGCCTTCCTGGTCGCGCTGGCATTGCCGTCGTTCTGGTATCTGGGATTGCTGTGGAGTTGCCTGCTGCTTGCCTTCCTGGCGGTGGATGCCGCGGCCGGACGCGGACGGGCATCGCTGAGTGCCAGCATCGATGCGCCGCAGCAGGTCGGTGTTGGTGGGGAATTCGGCGTGCAAATCACCGCCCGTCACTCGGGGCCGCGCGCCGCGGAGGCTCGCGTCGGCCACGATGGGCGTCTGGCGCCGGTGGACAGCAGCGGCGGCGCCTTGCTGCCAACCGCCGGAGGCGGGTCGCTCTTCCTCCGCTTCCAGGCGCTGCGGCGCGGCGTCGCCAGCTTCGACCGTCTCTGGGTGCGCTGGCGCGGGCCATTCGGGCTGGTCTGGAACCAGGTCGTCCTGCCGGTGGAAAGCAAGGTTGCGGTGCTGCCCGACGTCAGCAGCGCTCGCGGCGAGGCGATCACGCTGCTGCAACATGCGGCGCTTGCCGAAGGCCATGCGCAGCGCCGCGCCGGTCAAGGCCGCGAGTTCGACGCGCTCAAGGATTACCAGCCGGGCATGGGCCGGCGGATGATCGACTGGAAGCGCAGCGCCCGCCACGGCAAGCTGTTGGCGCGCGAGTTCCGCATCGAGGAGAACAACAACATCGTGCTGGCCATCGACAGCGGACGCCTGATGTGCGAACCGGTTGACGGTGTGCCGAAGGTGGACCGGGCGGTGACGGCCGCCCTGCTGTCGGCATTCATCGCGCTGAAGGGCGGTGACATGGTCAGCTTGTTCGGCTTCGATGCAAGGCCGCGCGTTTCGAGCGGCGCGGTGCGCGGCCCCGCCAGCTTTGCGATGATCCAGAAACGGGCCGCCGAGATCGACTACTCCAGCGAGGAGACCAATTTCACACTGGCATTGACGACGCTGGCGGCGCGGCTCGACCGCCGCTCGCTGGTCATCATCTTCACCGATTTCGTCGATTCGATCAGTGCGGAATTGATGCTGCGCACCGTGGGCCGGCTCACCGAACGACATCTCGTGCTGTTCATGATGATGAAGGACACCGAACTGGAGGGCCTGGCCGACCTGCCGCCACGCTCCGGCGAGGATGTTGCCCGCGCGGTCGTTGCCGGAGGGCTCTTGCGCGAAAGGCAGGTCGTCATCGGCCGGCTGCGCCTGCTCGGGGCGCATGTGATCGAAGCCGACCACAACCGGCTCGGTCCGGCGCTGGTCGAGCGCTATCTGCAGTTCAAGCAGGAGGATTTGCTGTGACGGCGCCGGTACGCGGCAATGCGATGCGCGGCGACGCGGTACGCCAGTCGCTGGCCAGCTTCCGCCGCGAGCGCGAGGCCGACTGGAAGGCATTCGAGGCGCTGCTGGCGCGTGTCGAGAAGCGTGCGCCGCGGACGCTTTCCGAAGAGGAGCTGCTGTCGCTGCCGCTGCTCTATCGATCGGCGCTGTCTTCCCTTTCCGTGGCACGGGCGACCTCGCTCGACAACGCGCTGGTCGCCTATCTCGAAGCACTGTCGCTGCGCGGTTATTTCTATCTCTATGGCGCACGCCGCGGGCTGCGGCAGCGCCTCGCCGATTTCTTCCTGCATGACTGGCCCGAAGCCATTCGCGACCTGTGGCGCGAGACATTGGCGTCGGTCGCGCTGATGGTGATCGGCATTGGTGCAGGCGCCTGGCTGGTGGCATCCGACAAGAGCTGGTTCGACGCGATCATCCCGCCCGGCCTGGCAGGAGGCCGCGGCCCCGACACCTCGGCCGAGCTGCTGCGAGGCATGCTTTATGATGGCGACAATGGCTTTCTCTCAGGCTTTGCCGCCTATCTGTTCACGCACAACGTCCAGGTCGCAATCCTGGCCTTCGCCCTTGGCTTCGCCTTCGCGGTGCCGACGGTGCTGCTGATGCTGTACAACGGCTGCATGATCGGGGCGTTGTTCCAAGTCTACTGGTCCAAGGGGCTTGGCATGGAGCTCGGCGGCTGGCTGGCCATCCACGGCACCACCGAATTGTTCGCGATCTCTTTGGCCGGCGCGGCGGGCATGCGCATCGGCACCAGCATCGCCTCTCCCGGCGAATTGACACGCATGGCGGCAGCGGCTCGCGCCGGACGCATCGCCGCGAACGCCATGGTCGGGGTCTCGGTCATGCTGCTGTTTGCCGGGCTGCTCGAGGGTATTGGCAGGCAGACCATCACCAGCGACGTCACGCGCTACGGCATTGGCGGTGGCATGCTGGTGCTGTGGATCGGTTATTTCTACCTGTTCCGGGCGGTGCGGCATGGCGATCGCTAAACGCGCCGCATTCGCGGCTATACGGCCGCTGATCACGCCCGAAGGCGTCGATCTCCGGATAAAGTTGGCCGACGCCGGCACGCGGGCCTCCGCCTTCCTGCTCGACATCGTGTTCATCGCCGTGGCTGCAATCGTGATCACGATCGTCGCGCTGTTCGGGGTGGGAGGCCTTGGCAGCGAGGGATTTCAGCCGCTCTTCGTCGTCTGGATCATCCTGATCTTCTTTCTGCGCAACGCCTACTTCATCGTTTTCGAAGCGGGCCGGCGCGCGGCTACGCCCGGCAAGCGGATCGTCGGCATCCGGGTCGCGTCGCGCAGCGGAGACGGCCTGTCGATCGACCAGGTCATCGCCCGCAACCTGATGCGCGAGATCGAGGTGTTCCTGCCGCTGTCGATCATCGTTGGACGCAGCGGGACCGACCTCGCCGACACGCTGACGACGGTGTTCGGACTGGTGTGGGCGCTGCTGTTTGCCTTGTTCCCGCTGTTCAATCGAGACCGCATGCGGATCGGCGACCTGTTGGCGGGGACCTGGGTGGTCGAGGCGCCGAAGCGCGCCTTGCTTGAAGACCTGTCGGCACGGCAGGATCCGGCGGCCGGCGCCTTCCGGTTCAGCCACGCCCAGCTCGATGCCTACGGGATTGCCGAACTCCACAAGCTGGAGGAGGTGCTGCGCCGCGACGACTATTTCGCCCTGCGGACGGTTGCCGAAACGATCGCACGCAAGATCGGCGCAGCACCCCAAGCCCATGACCCGCGCCCGTTCCTGACGGCTTACTACGGCGAGCTACGGGCGCATCTCGAACGCAAGCTGCTGCTGGGCAACCGCAGAGCCGACAAGCATGCGCGGTAGCAGTTGCCGAACAGGTGCAGCTAGCGACAAGCATCGGTGCTGCCCCTCATCCGCCTGCCGGCACCTTCTCCCCGTATAGTGACGGGGAGAAGGGAGATAGACGCAATGTCGACCACTATTCCGCAACGCTGCCAGTTTGCGAAACCATCTGCGATAGCGTCTTTCTCCCCGTCACTATACGGGGAGAAATGCCCGGCAGGGCAATGAGGGGCGGCGCCGACGAACCTGATGAGCCCCTCTCATGAGGCCGGTTCAAATGCCACCCTGCCCTACCCCACCCACTTCTCATAATCGGACACCAGCAGGTGCAGCGGTGCTGTGTCCTCGTCGATGTCCGCGAAGCGGCCGATTGGTTCGCGAAAGACATTGTCGGTGAGATCGTCGTTGACGGTCGAAACCTCGCCGATCAGCACGTCCTTGCCCTCGGCCCAGAAGGCATGCCAGACACCCGGCAGCAAAGTGACGCTCTGGCCTGGGTCGAGCTTCAGGAGCCCACCCGCAGGTAGTCTGTGGATGGTTCCGTCGACAGGCACCGATACTTCGGCCTTCGGATCGATGCCGCCATCGCGATCATGCATGAACAGCTCCAGCACCAGTTTGCCGCCGCCGCGGTTGATGATGTCCTCGGCCTTGATGTTGTGGCGATGCATCGGCGACAACTGGTCCTTGCGCGAGATCATGATCTTTTCGGCATAGAGCATGCCCATGCCCTTCTTCATGTCCTCGTAGCGGCCGTTGCGGACGGTGAACAGGAACAGGCCGAGCTCGTCGAATTTCTCCTGGCCGTAGTCGGTGATGTCCCAGCCGAGCCGGGAGGAGAAGATTGCCGACGAATCCTGCCGACGCGCCTTCATCTCTTCGGGGGTCCAGTAGGCGAAGGGCGGCATGATGTAGCCGAAAGAGCGGATGAAGGCGTCGGCGTCGCGGATGATGTCGTTGATGGCGGAGCGTTTCATGGTCGTGGTTCCTTCCCGTCGCGTTCCAAGCGCTAACCGCATAGCCGAACGCCCATCCGGTGTCGATGCAAACTGCTGTCGCTGGCCCCATGACATGCGGTCCGATCAGGGCCATAAGGTCAACCAATTTTCCGATGGTGAGACCATGCGCAGCATAGACGACCTCGATACGCCGGCGATCCTGATCGATGCCGGCCGCGCCGAAGCCAATATCGCGCGGGCGCAGGCCCATGCCGACCGGCACGGGCTGAAGCTCAGGCCGCACATCAAGACCCACAAACTGCCCTACTGGGCAAAGAAGCAGATCGCGGCCGGCGCCGTCGGCATCACCTGCCAGAAGATCGGCGAGGCCGAGGTCATGGCCGACGCCGGACTGACCGACATCTTTCTGCCCTACAATATCCTCGGGCGGGCCAAGCTGGAGCGCCTCAAGGCGCTGCACGGCCGCGTAACCCTGTCGGTGACAACGGACAGCATGGACACGCTGATGGGACTTGCCGCCACCTTTACCGATCCCGGCCACCGCCTGCCGGTGCTGGTCGAATGCGACACCGGCATGGGCCGCTGCGGTGTGCAGTCGGCCGGCGAGGCAGTCGCGCTGGCGAGCGAGATCGACAAGGTCCGGGGGCTCGTCTTCGGCGGCTTGATGACCTACCCGGGGGCGGGCCGCGCCACCGAGACCGAGGCGTGGCTCGCCGATGCGCAGCAAGCACTTGCCGCAGCCGGCCTTGCTTGCGAGCGCATCTCCAGCGGCGGCACACCCGATATGTGGCGTTCCGGCGAGCACAGCGTCGTTACCGAATACCGGCCCGGCACCTACATCTATCTCGACCGCTACCAGGTCGCCAAAGGCGTCGGCAGCCTCGACGATTGCGCACTGACGGTGCTGTCGACGGTGGTCAGCCACCCAACGCCGATACGCGCCATCCTCGACGCCGGCAGCAAGGCCCTGTCCAGCGATACGCTGGGGCTCGCCGATTTCGGCGAGCTGCTGGGCATTTCAGGCGCAAGGGTGACCAGCCTCAGCGAAGAGCACGGCAACGTCACGCTGTCAGGCGGCGCCGAGCTTCGCATCGGCGAGCGCGTGCGCGTCGTGCCCGACCATTGCTGCGTCGTCACCAACCTGTTCGACGAGGTGCATCTGATCGAAGGCGACAAGGTGCTGGAAACGCTGCCGGTGGCAGCACGCGGGCGGATGGGGTGAGTCCAGCTGGAGCGCGTGCGCTTCAGGTACAAAATCCTTCAAACGCTTATGGGACAGCGCCCCCCTCTGGCCTGCCGGCCATCTCCCCCTCAAAGGGGGGAGATCGGTAGCTTCGCCGGTAGCGCCTCTCTTTCAACATTCGCGATTGGCGAAACGATACGTGACATTCAATCTCCCCCCTGGAGGGGGAGATGGCCGGCAGGCCAGAGGGGGGCGCGAAGGAACTCGACGAAGATCAGCTAGCCTGTCTCGCGGCAACCCGGCGCATCGAAATGACGCGGCGGCGCCAGATCTCGGTGCGCATCGCCATCAGATGCAGCGCAAAGAACAGCACGGTAAAACCAACCGCCATCACCAGCAGCGGCCACAAAAGACTTGGGTCGATGGTCGGGCCGCCAAGACGGAACACCGACGCCGGCTGGTGCAGCGTATTCCACCAGTCGACCGAGAATTTGATGATCGGAATGTTGATGAAGCCGACCAAAGTGATGATTGCGGCGGCCCAGGCGGCGCGCCCGGCATCGTCGAGCGCGCGGGTCAGCGCGATGATGCCGAGATACATCAGGAACAGGATGAAGACCGAGGTCAGCCGCGCGTCCCACACCCACCAGGTGCCCCACATCGGCTTGCCCCAGATCGAACCGGTGATCAGTGCAAGGGCGGTGAAGACGGCGCCGATGGGTCCCGCCGATTTTAGCGCCACGTCAGCCAGCGGATGGCGCCAGACCAGCGTGCCCAGTGCCGAGACCGCCATCAGCGTGTAGCACATCATGGCGAGCCAGGCGAAAGGCACGTGGATATACATGATGCGAACGGTGATGCCTTGCTGGAAGTCCTCAGGCGCCGTGAAGCTCATATAGAGACCCACGCCGAGGACGATGGCGGCCACGCTCGCCAACCACGGCACCACCTTGTCGACCAGCGCGACGAACCGCGTCGGGTTGGCAAGGTCCATCCAGCCGGAGAGGCGTGAAGTCGTATCGCTCATGCGGCTTTACATAGACCGCCGGCGGAGTTGCGGCAACCGCAGCGGCGGTACGTCTTCCCTTCTCCCCTTGCGGGAGAAGGTGGATCGGCGCGTAGCGTCGAGCCGGATGAGGGGTGCTGGACGGAGTGAGGCGCCAATGATCGCCGTGCGCCGAAGTCTGGATTTGGATGAAGATTTGCGCCAAGCTGGAGCACCCCTCATCCGACCTCGCTTCGCGAGGCCACCTTCTCCCGCAAGGAGACCTTTGCACGGGGAAGCGAAATCCTGGTTGGTGAGTTAATGGGGCTTTTTTGAAAGCCGGGAAAGCAGTTTTCGACGGCTTGGCATGGCATCGAACGGCATGACCGGCCGATCCGCCGATTTTAGGCCGATTTTAGACAGACTCCTCCTCATGCCGGCTTTCCGCCAGGTGGATAGAGGGCGCCGACCATGGTCCGCAGATTGTAGGCGCAGGCGGCTAGTATGCATTGCGTGCGGTTGGCGGCGAGGTTGAAGAAGCGCAGGCGCCGCATGCCGTAGCGCTCCTTGAACACAGCAAAAGGCCGCTCCACAGCCGCCCGCACCTTGGCGATCAACCGGTTACGCAGCTTCTGGCGCGCCGGCAACTCGGGATGATGCTTGTTGGGCCGCCGCATCAGCCGGTCCTTGATCCCGGCCTTGGCCAGCCGATCATGCCTGGCATGGGTGTAGTAGGCCTGATCGCCATAGGCCGCCTTCTCATCGCCGCAAACCAGATTGTCGGCCGCCTCGGTGTCGGTGATCGAGGCGTCGCTTACCTCGACACGCCGGATCATGGTGTGCTCCTGGTCGGCGCCGATGTGCATCTTGTAGCCGAAGGTGCTCTTGTTGCCCTTCTTGCCCCAGCGCGCGTCCTTGTCGGCCGACGGCTTGGCCGGGCCCTGGTGGCCCTTCTTCGGCTGCTTGGGCGGCCGCCCACGGGCCTGCAGGAACGTCGCATCGACTAAGGTGCCGCGCTTGATGATCAGCCCCTTCGTCTCCAGCTGGCGGTTGATCTCCTCAAACACCTTGTCGATCAGCCGCTCGCGCGTCAGTTCCTCGCGGAAGCGCCACAGTGTCGAATGATCGGGCGTACGGTCCGAAAGGCTGAAGCCGGCAAAGCGGCGAAACGACAGCCGGTCACGGATCTGAGCCTCCAATGCCGGATCGCTCAGCCCGTGCCACACGCCCAGCAAAAGACAGCGCACCAGCGCCTCCGCCGGGTAGCTGGTGTTGCCCGAGCCGGGACCGCTGCGCTGACCCAGCAATGTTCGGATCGGTGCCCAGTCCAGTTCCTTCGATACCAGGTCGAAAATCGTCTCGTCCGACGCCGCCAGCCCGTCCGCCAGACTCAACTGACCCAGAACACGATCCGCCATCCCGAATCTCCCTGCTTCGACCATCATCACAGAATCACCGATCGGCTTCTGTGCAAAGGTCTCGCAAGGGGAGAAGGCAAGCCGCGCTGCTCAGGCGGCTTCGTTCACCGGACGGCTGAGGCGGCGGACCTCCTCGTCGTTGAGCAGGCCGCCGGCGCGCAGCAGGCTGGCGAAGCGACCGTTGCGCAGCGACAGTTCGGTGAACCCGCCCATCTCGACCACCCGGCCCTTGTCCATGAACACGACCAGATCGGCGTCGCGAACGGTGGTCAGGCGGTGGGCGATGATGAAGGTGGTGCGGCCGCGCCGCAATTCGTCGATGGCGTCCTTGACGCGGTCTTCCGTCTCGACGTCGAGCGCGCTGGTCGCCTCGTCGAGAACCAGGATGGGCGCGTCCTTCAGCACGGCGCGGGCGATCGCGATGCGCTGGCGCTCGCCACCGGACAGCTGTCCGCCGCGTTCGCCGACGACCGTGTCGTAGCCCTCGCACTTTGACAGGATGAAATCCTGCGCGGCGGCGGCATTGGCCGCGGCATGGACCTCGTCATAGCTCGCCTCCGCGCGGCCGACGCGGATGTTGTCCTCGATCGAGCGGTTGAGCAGGCCGGCATCCTGGAAGACGGTGGCGATCGAATGGCGCAGCGACTTGCGGGTCACCGTGCGGGTATCGATGCCGTCGATCAGGATGCGTCCGCCGGACGGCGTGAAGACGCGCTGCAGAAGGTTGATGAGCGTCGTCTTGCCGGCGCCCGTCGGGCCGACGATGGCGACGGTCTGGCCGGCCTGGACCTCGAACGACGCGTCGTCGACGCCCTGCCCGGAATTGCCGAACTCGAAGCAGACATTCTCGAAACGCACATGACCGGTGACGTTGACGAGCTCGCGCAGCCCATCGGGCTCGGCGGCGTCGGATGCAGAGTCCTCGAGATGATAGAATTCCTCGAGCTTGGCGCGCGCCTCGGAAATCTGGTTGGCGAAGGCCGACATCTGGTCGAGCCGGGCAATCAGCAGCGTGGCAAAGCCGGTAAAGGCGATGACGTCGCCGATGCGCAACTGGCCGTGCGTCACCAGATAGGCGCCAATCAAGAGCACCACCATCATCGAAATCGTCGACGACAGGCGGTGCAGCGCGTTGGCCATCGCCCACCAGTCGAGCACCGGATTCTGTGCGTCGAGCAGGTTCTTGACGTAGCGCTTCAGCGCCTCGGTCTCATGGCCGATGCGGTTGTAGCTTTGCAGGACGGCGACGTTGCTGACCGAGTCGGTCACATGCGCAAATACCTTGTGGTAGTGCCGCTCCACGGCCGCCTGGCCTTCCTTGGTGCGCCGCATCACCAGCCGTCCGATGCCGACATAGAGCGCGCCAAGCGCCAGCAGCACCATCGACATGCGGATATCCATGCTGAGCGCGGTGGGCACCAACAGGACCAACGCAACCGCGGTCGACAGATGCTGCCGCATGAATTCCAGCCAGAGGCTGAACAAGGTCTCGACCGCGCGCAGGAGCGTGTGCAGGGAATTGGAGGTGCCGCGCTGATGATGCCAGGCAAGCGGCATGGTGATCACGCGCTCGAACGACTGGCAAAGAACCTCGCTGCGCCGCTGGTGGGCAAAGCGGTCGGCGCCGCGCGCCACCAGCACGAAGGCGATGATGTTGAACGCGCCGAGGCCGGCCCACATTGCGAGTGTCGCGAATACCGAGCCGCGGTCCGAAATGGCATCGATCACCCGGCCGAACATGATCGGCTCGAGAATGGCGATAATGGCAAGCGCGACATTCGCCCCGCAGATAAACGCAACGCGTTTCCTGTCGGCAGCGAGATAACCAAGGGCTCGCCAGTAGATTTGCAGAAGTGACACTTCAGCTACTCCGCCAATTATTTATGGTGCAGTGCGTCATTTTTTGACTCGTATCGGTTGACGCGTCGCAAAACAATGCTCGTCTAGCTCTTCCGTTCCCATTCCGCGAACAAAAGATGACGACGCTTCGAAATTTGCCGTGATCGTCTAACAGTTTGAGATAAAAGGTGAAATGTCAGCGTTGCGGCAAAATCATGGCAGATGGAAAGCACTGCCACAATTTTAATCAGCAAGACCCTGGGCACGACGTCTAAAGTCGTGTGCAGGCATTCAGCAAGGTCAAACGCAAATATAACCGGTAGATGCACTTGGAGCGCCCGTGCGTGCCCCTGGGAACGCTAAGCGACGCTCCAAGCCCTTGAATCTAGGCCGGTATTCTGACGACCACCTCGGCACTATCTCCGGCTTTTGGCTCGAAGGACGAAGATTTGGTCTTCGTGCCATTCACTTCAAGTGAGATGGCCCGGGCCTTTTTGTCGCGGACGACGCGTACTTTGATCTCGGCGCCCAGCATCTTCAGGGTTGCCGAATAGCCGTCCCAATGGCTAGGAAGTCTCGGCGTGAACTGGAGGCGCTGTCCGCGGCGCTCTATGCCGAGAATGCTCTCGACCGCAGCTCGATAAAGCCAGCCCGCCGACCCGGTATACCAGGTCCAGCCGCCTCGGCCGCCCTTGTCTTGCCCGGAATAAACGTCGGCCGCGACGACATAAGGTTCCACCCGGTAGCGCTCTGCCGCGGCTTCGTCGAGCGCATGGTTGACCGGATTGAGCATTGAAAGGCAACGGTAGGAATCGTCGGTGCGACCCATCTCGGCTAGCGCAATGACGAACCATGTTGCCGCGTGCGTGTATTGGCCGCCGTTTTCACGGACCCCCGGCGGATAGCTCTTGATGTAGCCCGGGTCCTTTTCCGTCTTCGAGAAGGGCGGGGTGAACAGTTTGGCGATCTTGAGGTCGTCGTCGACGAGCGCTTTCATCGCCTGCGCCATTGCCGTGGTCGACCGCGCCGGGTCGCCCTCGCCCGAAAGCACGCTCCAGGACTGGGCGATCGAGTCGATCTTGCACTCGTCCGACTTGCGCGAGCCGAGCGGCGTGCCGTCGTCGAAGCTGCCGCGCCGATACCACTCGCCATCCCAGGCGGTGCTTTCCAGCGCCCGCTTCAGCACCTCGGCGTGCTTCGTCCAGGCCTGCACGCGCTTGGCATCGCGCTCCGCCTTGGCGACAGCGGCAAAGTCGCCCAGCGTCTTCAGCAGGAACCAGCCCAGCCACACGCTCTCGCCCTTGCCGTGCTCGCCGACGCGGTTCATGCCGTCGTTCCAGTCGCCGCCGAGGATCAGCGGCAGCCCGGCTGGGCTGCTGCGCTTGACGGCAAGATCGAGCGCCCGCGCGCAATGGTCGTAGAGCGAGGCTGTCTTCTTCGAGATTTCTGGGATGAAGAAAGCATCGTGCTCGCCTTCGCCTAGCGCCTGCCCTTCGATGAAGGGCAGTTGCTCCTTCAGGATCGCGGTGTCGCCGGTCACCAGCAGGTAGCGGGCCGTGGCGTGGGCCAGCCAGACGACGTCGTCCGAGATCATGGTGCGGACGCCGGCCTCGGTGCGCGGCAGCCACCAATGCTGCACGTCGCCTTCGGGGAATTGCCGCCGCGCCGCATTGAGTATCTGATCACGCGCCAGCTTGGGGTCATGCGCCAGCAAAGCCAAGGTATCCTGCAACTGATCGCGGAAGCCGAAGGCACCGCTCGCCTGATAGAACGCAGAGCGGGCACGGATGCGGCAGGCCAGGCTCTGATAGGGCAGCCAGTGATTGACCATAGCGTCGAGTGCCTTGTCCGGCGTCTCGACCTGGATTGTGTCGAGAAAGCCGCGCCATGTGCGCTCGTTGTCGGCCAGCCGCTGATCGAAATCCCTTGAGCGATGGGTCTGCACCAGCGCCCTGGCCGCCTCGGGCGAGGCCGCGTCGCCGAGCAGCCAGAGCAGCGTGACGTCGCCGCCGGCAGCGATGTCGATGTCGCGTGCGATGGCCGCGCAGGGATCGTCGCCGGCCTCGACACGGCCGGACAGGCCGGCGCCGCTCAGCACGGCATGCGGAAACTCGCTCGTGCCTTGCCTGCCGATGAACTCGCCGCGATCGGCGGTGACCGAATGCACAGCACCGTCGGCGGCCAGAAAGGCGATCCGCTCGCCGAAATCGAGCCCATAGGGATTTTGCGCCAGCAATGCGCCGGTTGCGGCATCCCTCGACGGAACGATGCTTGCAGCGGTGCGCGAGCGATGGCCGCCAAGAACCCATTCCGCATAGGCGTAGACGCGCAGCCGCATCGGCACCGAACCCGAATTCTGGATGCGCAGCCGCGATATCTTCACCGGATCGACGGGATCGACAACATGGGTCAGGTCCATCGACAGCGGCCCGCGTTTTGAGCGGAACGTCGAAAAACCCTGCCCGTGCCAGGTTTCGTAGGTCATTGTCGGATCACGCACCACGGCAGCCATTGGCGAGAACGCCCTGCCACTGGCATGATCGTAGATATAGATGCCCTCGCCCGGCCGGTTGGTGACCGGATCGTTCGACCATGGCGTCAACTGATAGTCGCGGCTGTTGCGGCTCCAGGTGAAGGCAGCGCCTTCAGCCGATATGTGGAACCCGAACGATGGGTTGGAGATGACGTTGATCCACGGCTGCGGCGTCGTGCGCCGGCCGGCAAGACGCACGACGTAGTGGCGTCCGTCGCCGTCGAAGCCGCCGAAACCGTTCCATTGGTCGAGCCCGCTGCCGTCGACGCGGCCCTCGATCAGTGCCTGGGCCGCAGATGCTTGCGACGTCGGCACCGGCAAGGACGGCTCGCGAAGCGCTGCAAGGTCTGCCGGCTGGAGGGCGGCGTCCCGCGCCTGCAGTGCCGCGGCCTCGGCGCGCTCGATCTGGTCGAAGATGGTGCCGTTGCGCGTATGCAGCACCACCCGAGCGACGGCGAGCAAGGTCCTGTAGGTCGTTTCCTCCATCAGATCGCGGCGCACTGCGAAGATGTGCTGGCGGGGTCCGAGTTCCTTGCCGCGCAACCGGCTGTTTTCGCACAGCGTCTCCACCGCGCGCTGCAGGTCCTGCACGTAGGATGACGCCTGCTCGTTGACGACGACAAAATCGATCATCATGCCGCGGGCGCGCATGTATTCCTGGAAGCGAAGCGCCTGGGCGACGATCTCCAGATCGGCGACATCGGCGATCCTGACCAGGAAAATCGGAAAATCGCCGGATATGCTGGTCGGCCACAGGCTGGACTGCCTGCCGAGCCCGGAGACGATGGATTCGCCCGGAAGGCGCAGGAACGGATCGGGATAGATCAGATAGCGCGCCAGCTTCTGCACATTGGCGGCGTCGGACAGGCTGAGGCCAAGGTGCCGGGTCTGCACCTGCGAGCGCGTCCAGGCGAGCATCGCCTGGCGGGCGAAGCTTTCGGGATGGTCGAGCCGTGCGATGGCGGCATCCAATTCGGCGCGATGGGTACCGACGACGGTCCAGAACGTCAGCGAAATCTTCTTGTTGGCCGGCACGCGCACCTGCCGGCGAAGCGATGCGATCGGATCCAGGGTGAAGCCGGAATGGCCCCCAAGCGTGGCGCCGGGATCAAAGGCAGCCGCTTCGGTGATGGTGCGGCCGCGGCCGATGAAGGCGCGCCTGTCGGTTTCCGCCTCGGCGTCTCGCGCCGATCCAGACGGGTCGGTGACGAAATGCAC
Source organism: Mesorhizobium sp. M0500 (assembly GCF_040321165.1). NCBI lineage: Bacteria > Pseudomonadati > Pseudomonadota > Alphaproteobacteria > Hyphomicrobiales > Phyllobacteriaceae > Mesorhizobium > Mesorhizobium sp. M0500. Next base: position 465,944 of record NZ_JAMYRB010000003.1, on the reverse strand, counting down.
CATGGTGACGTCGGGTTCGTCCTTTTCGCGCTTGCCCCTGGTGGCGAAGATCGCGCCGTTGTTCGGCGCGATCTCGGTTTCCACGAACATCTTCGAAAAAGCCGGATGGGCATTATCCGAGGGCTCGGAGCCCAGCACCAGTTCGGCAAACGAGGTTACTTCGATATGCCGGTCGGCGGGGCCATCATTGTGGAGCGTCACCCGTCGGCCCTCACCATTGCCTTCCGAGATGACGATGCACTCGACTTCCGAACGCAGCGATCCAATCGATTTGACGAAGCTCGCCTTGTCGTCGGAGAACAGCGTTTGCGCACGCTCGCCGACGGCGCGCTTCGGCTCGGCGGTGGTCGACCACCAGTCTCCGTTGCTGGCGTCGCGCAGGAAAATATAGGAACCAAGGCGATCCTCGGTCGGATCCGGCTGCCAGCGCGTGACGGCAAGTTCGCCCCAGCGGCTGTACCCGGAGCCGGTGGCGGTCACCATGACCGAATAGCGGCCATTGGACATGACACTGGTCGAGCGGAGCGCCCTGAGCGGATCGAGCACGATGCGGGTATCCGGGCTTTCCAGCTCGGTCTCGTCCTTCGAGCGCTCGTCGGCCTCGGTCCTGACGGTCGCAGTCGGGATGTCGCGCGGCGCCCTTTCCTGCAGCAGCAATTCGGCCGACTCGATCACCGGATCGCTGTGGAAGCGGTCGCGCAGGCGCCCTTCGAAGATCGCATCGGCAACTGCGGCAATCGACATGCCGGAGTGGTGGGCCATGTAGTTGAGCACGACGGCGTGGTCGGTGCCCTCGGGAACGCGTTGCGGCGTGAAATCCACCGCGTCGTAAAAACCGTGCCGGCCCAGTGCGCCCAGCCGCCTGAGCTTGGCCAGGTTCTGGACGGATTCATGCGGCGTGAACTGCGCTGCCAGCACGGTCGCGTAAGGCGCGATCACCGTGTTTTGGCCAAGGCCGCGCTTCAGGCCGAGCCCGGGCACGCCGAAATTGGTGTACTGATAGGTTAGCTCGCGGTCGCGGGCGTTGTAGGCCGCTTCCGAAATCCCCCAGGGAACGTTCTTCGAACGGCCATACTGGATCTGGCGCTTGATGATGAGCTTGCTGGTCTGGTTGAGAATGCTGCCTTGCGGCTCCTTCATCACTAACGGCGGCATCAGATATTCGAACATCGAGCCGGACCAGGACATCAGTGCGCCCTGGAAGCCGATCTCGACGATCGGCCGGCCGAGCCGAAACCAGTGCTCGGTCGGCAAATCGCCCTTGGCGATGGCGAACAGGCTGGTCAGCCGCGCCTCGGAGGCCAAAAGATCGTAGCAGCTTTCGTCGAGCTGATGCTCCTCGACCCGGTAACCGATCGACAAGAGCTTGCGTTCGGGCCGCATCAGGAACGAGAAATCCATCTCGAAGGCGAAACGGCGCGTGCGCTCGCGCAACGTCAGAAGCTTGGCCCGCAATGCCGCGACGGCGTTTTCGTCGCTGTGCGCGTCGTGCACATGCGCCTCGCAGGTGGCTTCGAGCCTGGCCGCCCAATCGGCGATGGTGTCGCTCTGGGTCGACGCGGCCTCGGTGTGGATGGCTGTCGCGAGCTTGCGTATCTCGCCGGCCAGGACGGCCAGGTTGATGGTACGGATCGACGCCATCTCCGGCTGCGCCTTGATCAATTCGACCGCCCGCCGCATGCCGTCGAGACGGTCGGCGAGCCGCTGGCGCAATGGCCGCAATTGACGCCGGTCGTCGGGCAGTTCCTCAAGGCTTTCGTCGAGGATGGTGACGGTGTCGAGGATGCCTTCGAAGTCGCCCTGCACATGCACCGACGGCGCTTCGGCCCATTCGGCGCAGGCAGCGGCCACGGCCACCAGATGGCCGGCGAGATTGCCGCTGTCGACCGCCGAAATGTACAGCGGGTAGAGCGGCTTCAGGGTCGTCGTGTCATACCAGTTGAAGAGATGGCCGCGATCGCGCGGCATGCTCTCGATGGTCGACATGGTCGCGTCGATGCGGTTGACGGCGTCGGAGAGGCTGATCCAGCCGAAATCGCGTGCCGAAATCACCGACAGCAGGTAGACGCCGATATTGGTCGGCGAGGTGCGGGGCGCCACCACGGGGGCCGGGCTTTCCTGGAAATTATCCGGCGGCAGATGGTGATGCTCGGCCGTCACGAAGGTCTCGAAATAGTGCCATGTACGCCGCGCCACGGTGCGCAGCGCGTGGATGTCGGCGGCCGATATGCGCAGGCGGTCCTCGGTTTCGGCCGAACGGCTGATCCAGCAGGCGATGGCGGGCGAGCCGATCCAGAACAAGGCAAAGAAGAAGGCGACGAAGGCGCCGGTGGAATCGGCCAGCACCGGGACGGCGAGGCCGACAACGCCGATGATCACGGCGCCGTACATGATGCTGTAGTAGGAGCCGAGATCGTTGTCGCCGCCCTTGTGTGCCTGCGAGGCGGTGCGCCATTCGAGCAGGTTCTGGCGGCTGACGAACAGGCGGTAGAGCGTGCGGATGATCGCGTCGCCCATCATCCAGGCAAGATGCGCCATCAGCACGATCTTCAGCGCCACCAGGGCGGTGCCGAAGGCAACGTCGCGCGCCAGTGCCGAGAAATGGCCGCGCGGCGTCTGGTCGCCGCTCTTCGGCAGGATGGCGTCGACGATGTCGAAAGTGGGCGCCATGAACAGCGTGAGGATCAGCAGCGCCTGCCATTGGGCGGCCTGCGTGAAGGGCAGCAGCGTCCAGCCGGCGATCGCGGCCATCACCCAGAAGATCGGCGTCACCGAGCGGCGCAGATTGTCCACCATCTTCCAGCGCGACAGCGCCGGCACGTTTGAGCGCGGGCCAAGAATGAAGCCCAGAAGCTGCCAGTCGCCGCGTGCCCAGCGATGGTGGCGCGACGCGTCGACCGAATAGCGGGTCGGATAGTCCTCGACCAGTTCGACGTCGGTGACCAAGGCCGAGCGCGCCAGGGCGCCTTCGAGCAGATCATGGCTGAGGATGGTGTTTTCCTCGATGCGGCCCTTCAGCGCCGCCTCGAAGGCGTCGACATGGTAGAGACCCTTGCCGGTGAAGGAACCGTCGCCGAAGATGTCCTGGTAGAGATCCGACACGGCAAAGACGTACGGATCGAGCCCGCGATTGGCGGAAAAGACACGCTGAAAGAACGATGCCTCGTCGCCACTGGTCAGCGACGCGGTGATACGCGGCTGCAGGATGGAATAACCTGCCGTAACCTCGCGCCGTGCGACATCGAAATGCGGACGGTTGAGCGGGTGGCAAAGCTTGCCGGCCAGCGCAGCGACGGCGTCGCGGGTGGTGCGGGTGTCGGCGTCCAGCGTCATCACGTGGACGACGCTCTCCGGCAATGGCACTTCCAACGGCAGGAAGGTGGTGTCGCTGTCCCCGCGCAGCAGAAGGTTCAATTCGTGCAGCTTGCCGCGCTTGCGCTCCCAGCCCATCCAGACGCCTTGCGATGCGTTGTAGAGCCGGCGCCGATGCAGCAGATAAAAGCGCGGCGCCCCTTCCGAGGGATAGCGGGCGTTCAGCCTGGCGATTTCGGCGCGGGCGAATTCGAGGATTTCGACATCCGCCGTATCGATCTCGGTCTTCGAGTCCGGCCAGTCGGAAAGCAGCGCGAAATAGACTTCGCCCGCCGTGTTGGCGAGGTGATGCACCTCGATGTTGCGGATGTTCTCCTCGACATCGTCGCGCGAGCCGATCAGCGACGGCACCACCACCAGCGTGCGCGCCTCGGGCGGCACACCGTGCCTGAAATCATAGCCGATGAGACGCGTCGGCTTCAAAAACAGCGAGACGACGGTGTTGAAGAATGCAAGCGCGCCTTCGCTGGCCGGCACCGCGAACAGGGCCAGCATCAGGACGATCGACGGCACCGACAGGCCGAGATTGGCAAGCGCATTGCCGGAAACGACCAGAAGCAGGACCGTCAGCGCAAACACCGGCACGACGATGCCCAGCCATCCGGTCTTGCGGAAGGTCCGGTTGAGCGTCTTGCCGATGGTCGGCCGGTAGCCGATCGACCGCTCGAGCTCCTGCCGGCGCGGGCCGACCAGAAAGAAGCCGACGTCGGTGTGAGCGATCGGACCGCTTTCGGAGCCCGGTGCATCGGCAGCATGGCCGGCGAGCTCGATCGCCCTTTCGGCAACGCGAAATTCGGAGAGATCGGAACGGCGCGCCAGCTCCTCGATCGCAGTCCGGTATTGGTCGCGCGAAAAGAAATCGAGCGCGGCGAAATCGGTGCGTTCGCGCAGCAAGGTGTCGATGCGGCTGACGCCCTCGAACCACACCGTCCAGTCGATGTCGTTGATCAGGCGCAGGCCGCGGATGATGTTGCCGGTGGTCACGTTGCCGCTGGACAGCGTGTGGTGCTCGCTGAGGATGATCTCCTCGGCGTCGGAGCCGGTCCTTTCCAGCTCGCCCTCCAGCCATTCCAGCGCCCTGCCGGCATTTTGCGAGCCGTCACGCAGCCGGTAGAGCAACTGGGTGGCGAAGGTGGTGTCCTGCGCATGGGCGCTGTAGTGGGAAAGTATCGCCTGCCGGTCGGCGCTGTCGTCCGTCGCCAGCACACGGTCGGCGACCTCGTTGGCGATCTGGCGCAGTTCCCGCGTGCGATTGACGCGGACCGCGATCCGGCGAAGGTTCTCGATTAGGACGAAGCGCAGCAGCGACGGCAGCGCCCATAATTCGCCAATCTTCAGCGGCTCGATGGACTGGAAGCCTTCGACGATCGCCTTGAACATGGCCGACGAGACGGAACTGTCGGAATGCGCGACATAGGTCCACGCGACCGCCAGTGCGCGCGGCACGCTGGATCCATCCGACAGTTTCAGCGTCGGCAACTGGCGGTAGAAGCGGCGCGGCAGGTCGCGCTTGACCTGAAAAATGGTCTCCTCGACCAGGTAGTTGTTGTCGAGCAGCCACTGCGCCGCGGGCGTGATCGTTTCGCCCCTCGCCTGGGCAGCGTTGGTGGAACGGTAGACATCGAGAATTTTCCTGGCGCTGTCGCGGATGCGCGCCTGAAAATCGAAAGGCGTCAGACCGAACAAGTCCTTGGCGTCGCCATTGGCAAGGGCTGCGCCCAAAGCGCGCAGCCGATCTTCCGGCAGGAAATTGGAGCGTATCGGCACGTCGGTGACAGCCGGGAAGCTGGCGCTCGTCTTTTCGATCTGTGCGAGATTGGTCTGGATATTCATCTAAGGTTCCGTGTTGGGGACGCAGTGCGGCGTCACCGCCACGGCAATGTCCCTAAAACCGGTCCAAATGCAATTGGTTGCATCGCAACACTTGGCCGAAAGTTTTGTTTCCGCACCACGACAAGATGCCGTCTTTCGACAACTTCCAGGCGGGCACTATGAGCATCGTTTCGGCTTCTGATCGGCGGAAGATTCAGGCTTTTTCGTGATGCAGCGACCAGCTTACGCGATATTTGGCCGGCGTCACGATCATGTTTGGAAACAGACGTTAATCGTTGCCGGCAATGCGGTCGATGCGGATCACGAACAGCATGGCCGGCCGGACCGGATCCAGGCGCAGTTCCGGCGCTTGCGCCCCAAGCAACAGCGCGTCGAGCGGCCCAAGTTGCATGGGCGCCGCGCCGGCCACGCTGAGTTCGGCGTCGACGCACAGGATGAGTGTTTCATCGGCTTCGGCCTGGATCTCCGTCGGAGCCGAAATCAGCAGGCGCTCGACCGTGTGGATCGCCCGGTCGCGGCGGGTCATGACGTTGAGGTCGGTGATCGGACCGGCGATCAGCGTGGCTTGCGTCGGCACGTCGGCCGGAAAGGCAAGCGGTGCGGAAGTCTTGATGATTTCGACCGGTAGCCGGCCGGCGATGTCGAGGATCATGCCCTCGCCTTCCAGCAACGCCAAGGTCCGGTCGACGCCGGCAAATCCGGAAAATGGGCCGCCGCTCTCGACCAGCGCCATCGAGACGCGCCAGTCGAAATCGTCGAGCCCGGCACCTGGCGGCGAGACGGCAATCTCCGTCGTCACCCCGCCGCCGTTCTTCCACGGCATCGACCGGTATTCGGCTGCCCGAAGGATGCGCAAGGCGCGGCTCAGCCCAAAATGCCGGGCAGGTTGAGCTGGTTCTCCCGGGCGCACTCGATCGCGATGTCATAGCCGGCATCGGCGTGGCGCATGACGCCGGTCGCCGGATCGTTCCACAGAACCCGCTCCAGGCGCTTGGCCGCCTCGGGCGTGCCGTCGGCGACGATGACCATGCCGGCATGCTGCGAAAAGCCCATGCCGACGCCGCCGCCATGGTGCAGCGACACCCAGGTGGCGCCGGACGCCGTGTTGAGCAAGGCATTGAGCAACGGCCAGTCGGAGACGGCATCGGAGCCGTCCTTCATCGCCTCCGTCTCGCGGTTCGGCGAGGCGACCGAGCCGGAATCGAGGTGATCGCGGCCGATGACCACCGGCGCCTTCAGTTCGCCCCTGGCGACCATCTCGTTGAAGGCGAGGCCGAGCCGGTGGCGATCGCCAAGCCCAACCCAGCAGATGCGCGCCGGCAGGCCCTGGAAGGCGATGCGCTCACGCGCCATGTCGAGCCAGTTGTGCAGATGGGTGTTGCCGGGGGTCAGCTCGCGCACCTTGGCGTCGGTCTTGTAGATATCCTCGGGATCGCCGGAAAGCGCTGCCCAGCGGAACGGCCCGATGCCGCGGCAAAACAGCGGACGGATATAAGCCGGCACGAAACCCGGGAAGGCAAAAGCATTCTCGAACCCCTCCTCCTTCGCCACCTGGCGGATGTTGTTGCCGTAGTCGAGCGTCGGCACGCCGGCATTCCAGAACGCCACCATCGCCTCGACATGCTCGCGCATCGACGCGCGGGCAGCTCTTTCAACGGCCTTCGGGTCGCTGGTGCGCTTCTCGCGCCACTCGGCCAGCGACCAGCCCTTGGGCAGATAGCCATTGAGCGGGTCATGCGCCGAGGTCTGGTCGGTGACGATGTCAGGGCGCACGCCGCGCCGCACCAGTTCCGGCAAGATGTCGGCGGCGTTGCCGACCAGGCCAACCGATTTCGCCTCACCGGCTTTGGTCCAGCGCTCGATCTTTTCCAGAGCCTCGTCGAGCGTGTCGGCGCGCTCATCGACATAGCGGGTGCGCAGCCGGAAATCGATGCGGTCGGGATCGCATTCGACGGCCAGGCAGCAGGCGCCGGCCATGACCGCGGCGAGCGGCTGGGCACCGCCCATGCCGCCGAGACCGCCGGTCAGGATCCACTTCCCCCTGAGATTGCCGCCATAGTGCTGGCGGCCGGCCTCGACGAAGGTCTCGTAGGTGCCCTGCACGATGCCTTGCGTGCCGATGTAGATCCACGAGCCGGCCGTCATCTGGCCGTACATCATCAGGCCCTTTCTATCGAGCTCGTTGAATTTCTCCCATGTCGCCCAGTGCGGCACCAGGTTGGAATTGGCGATCAGCACGCGCGGGGCGTCAGGATGAGTGCGGAACACGCCGACCGGCTTGCCCGATTGCACCAACAGCGTCTCGTCGTCGCCAAGCGTCTTCAGCGAGGCAACGATGCGGTCGAAATCGTTCCAGGTGCGCGCCGCCCGGCCGATGCCGCCATAGACGACCAACTCGTTGGGGTTTTCGGCGACGTCTGGGTCGAGATTGTTCATCAGCATGCGCAACGGCGCTTCCGTCAGCCAGGTGCGGGCGTTGAGCTCGCTGCCGCGCGGGCTGCGCACTTCACGGATGTTGTGGCGAGGATCGGTCATGATTGTCCCTTTCGAGTGAGGTGCACCGCGCGTCAGCGTTCGGCCCAGGCGATCGCGGTTTCCAGGATCTTCTTCAGCGTGACGCGGATCGGCGCCGCGAATTCGGCCTCGTAAGGCACCGGCCAGTTAGCCGGTTCGCCCTTGCCTTCGGGCTCGCGCATATAGCCGCGGTTGGAGAGTTCCATCTGCAGCGCGTGGACGCCGGCTTGCGGCTGGCCGAAATGGCGCGTGATCCAGCCGCCCTTGAAGCGCCCGTTGACGACGTAGCTCTCGCCGGTTTCGGCGAGGATCTGGCCAACCGTCGCTTGCAGCGTCGGATCGGCGCTCTTGCCGTCATTGGTGCCGAGATTGAAGACCGGCAATTTGCCTTCGAAAAGGCGCGGCAGCACCGAGCGGATCGAATGGCAGTCATAGACGACGACCTTCCCATGCAAAGCGCGCAGCCTGTCGATCTCGGCCTGCAGAGCGGCATGATAGGGTACGAAGAACTTCTCGCGGCGTTCGTCGATCTCCGACGGTCCCGGCTCTTCACCCTTGCGGTAGAGCTGATCGCCGTCAAAGGTCTCTGTCGGGCAGAGCCCAGTCGTCGTCTGGCCGGGATAGAGCGAAACGCCGGACGGATCGCGATTGACGTCGATAACGGTGCGCGAAATCGCCGTATGCACAACGGTCGCGCCGAGGTCTTCTGCGAAGTCATAAAGCTTGTCGATCCACCAGTCGGCGTCACGGCGGCCGAGCCAGGGCGAGACCAGCCGGCTATCGAGGCCGGCGAGATCGATGCCGGTATGCGGGATCGAAACCAGCAGGGGTGCTGTGCCTTGGGTGACGGTGAGCCAGGAGGGCGAGGTCATAGAAGATTCTCCCGCGTTGGAGCTCTACGGCACCCCCCTCTGTCCTGCCGGACATCTCCCCCACGAGGGGGGAGATTGGCCGTCAGACCGGCTTTCGCCATTCTCCAACGTTGCAGGACAGAGCGAGGCGCCGCAGCTGCCAATCTCCCCACTAGAGGGGGAGATGCCCGGCAGGGCAGAGGGGGGCGCGAAGGAACTCGACCAAGCGTACCGACGTCGGGATTGCCGACAAGGCGAGGCAGCGCAGGGAATTCGCATTTTACTGCCCGCTGCAACGCATTTTGTTCTTGCTTTGTGCCGGCAGCTATGCTACTAACTTCGGTATGGTGCTGATTCGGCCCGACGACCCGCCTTTGAGGCGGGTTTTTTGTTTCTGGATTTGAAAGTTTCGGTGTTGCCGGGGTGAGGTCGGCGCGACAGAACGCGACCTGTCACGGCACACCGCCTCATGACGCAACGCCCGGCAGTTTCACCGCACCCGCGGCCTTCACCGCCGCGCCGCTGCGTATCATGGCGATGGCCTTCTCCATGTCGGGGTGGAAGTGCCGGTCGTTGTCGAGATGCGGCACCTCTGCCCTGACCAGCCGGCGCACCGCCTCCAGTGCCGCGCTCGAGGCCAGCGGTGCGTGGAAATCGCAGCCTTGCGCCGCGGCCAGCAATTCGATGCCGATGACGGCCGTCGCATTCTCGACCATGCCGATGAGGCGGCGCGCGCCATGCGCCGCCATCGAGACGTGGTCTTCCTGGTTGGCCGAGGTCGGGATCGAATCGACGCTGGCCGGATAGGCCTTTTGCTTGTTTTCAGAAACCAGTGCTGCCGCCGTGACCTGAGGGATCATGAAACCGGAATTCAGACCCGGCTTGGGCGTGAGAAAGGCCGGCATGCCCGACAGCGCCGGATCGACCAGCATGGCGATGCGCCGCTCCGACAGCGAGCCGATCTCGCAGACGGCGAGTGCGATCATGTCAGCGGCGAAGGCGACCGGCTCGGCATGGAAATTGCCGCCCGAAAGTGCGGAGTCGTCCTCGGCAAAGATCAGCGGATTGTCGGTGACGCCGTTGGCCTCGGTGCCGAGCGTCTCGGCGGCCTTGCGGAGCACGTCGAGTGCAGCGCCCATCACCTGCGGCTGGCAGCGCAGGCAATACGGATCCTGCACGCGCTCGTCGCCGACGCGGTGCGATTCACGGATGGCGCTGCCGGCCATCAAATTGCGCAACGCCTCGGCCGTCTCGATCTGGCCGCGATGTTTCCTGAGCAGATGGATGCGTGGATCGAACGGAGCGTCGGAGCCCTTGGCGGCATCGGTCGACAGCGCGCCGGCGACCAGTGCCGACTGGTAGAGCACTTCCGCCTCGAACAAAGCGGCAAGCGCATAGGCGGTCGAAAACTGGGTACCGTTGAGCAGCGCCAGGCCTTCCTTGGCGCCCAGTGTCACCGGCTCCAGGCCATGCGAAACGAAGGCGACCTTGGCGGGAAAGCGGCCATGCGGGGTAAAGCACTCGCCGACGCCGATCATCACGGCGGTCATGTGCGACAGCGGCGCAAGGTCGCCGGAAGCGCCGACCGAGCCTTGCGCCGGCACCACGGGGATAACGTCGTTGGCCAGCATCGCCTCGATCAGTTCGATCGTCCGCGGCCGCACGCCGGAGGCGCCCTGTGCCAGGCTGGCCAGCTTCAGCGCCATCATCAGCCGGCAGATTGCGACGGGCATCGGCTCGCCGACGCCGGCGGCATGAGACAGCACGATGTTTCGCTGCAACGTTTCCAGATCGGCGGCGGGGATGCGGACGCTGGCCAGCTTGCCGAAGCCGGTATTGATGCCATAGACCGGCTCGCCCTTGGCAACGATCCTGGCGACGGCCTCGGCGCTGGCCTTGATCTTCGGCCGGCAGGCATCGTCGAGCCTCAGTGCGGCGCCGCGATAGATGGCGCGCCAATCGGCCAGCGTGGCATTGCCCGGCCTTAGCTTGAGTTCGGTCATTGTCCCCTCCAGATGCGGGCATGCAGCGGGTTGAAGCCCATGCGGTAGACGAGTTCGGCCGGGCGCTCGACGTTCCAGATCGCCAGATCGGCGGATTTTCCGGCCTCCAGCGTACCGGTCTGTCCAAGCAGCCCGAGCGCGCGGGCAGCCTCGCGGGTAACGCCGGCAAGGCATTCATCGACGGTCAGGCCGAACAACGTCGCGGCCATGTTCATGGTCAGCAGCAGCGAGGTCAGCGGCGACGTGCCGGGATTGTTGTCGGTGGCAACGGCCATCCTGACGCCATACTGGCGAAACAAGGCGATCGGCGGCTTCTTGGTCTCGCGGATGAAGTAGTAGGCGCCGGGCAGGATGGTCGCCACGGTTCCGGCCTTCGCCATCGCCGCCGCACCCGCCTCGTCGGTGTATTCGAGGTGGTCGGCCGATAGCGCACCATAGCGCGCCGCAAGTTCGGCGCCGTGCAGATTGGACAGCTGGTCCGCATGGAGCTTGACCGGCAGGCCCGCCGCCTTCGCGGCATCGAACACGCGGGCGATCTGCTCCGGCCAAAAGGCAATGCCTTCGCAAAAACCGTCGACAGCATCGGCCAGGCCCTCGGCAGCGACGGCCGGCAAAATCTGCTTTGCAACAAGATCGATAAAGGCGTCCTTGTCACCTTTTGCTTCGGGCGGCAGCGCATGAGCGCCGAGGAAAGTGGTCCTGACTGTCACCGGCCGCTCACCGCCCAGCCGTCGTGCGGCGCGCAGCGACTTCTTCTCGTTTTCGAGGTCGAGACCGTAGCCGGATTTAATCTCGACGGTGGTGACGCCTTCGGCAATCAGCGCATCGAGGCGCGGCAGCGACTGGCCGACCAGTTCGTCCTCGCTCGCCGCGCGCAACGCCTTGACCGACGAGACGATGCCGCCGCCGGCCTTGGCAACCTCCTCATAGCTGGCGCCGGCCAGCCGCATCTCGAATTCATTGGCACGGTTGCCGGCGTGGACCAGATGGGTGTGGCAGTCGATCAGGCCGGGCGTAATCCAGCGGCCTTCGCAGTCGGTCGCCTCGGCGCCCTCGCGGAGAGCCGCCGGCATGTCGACTTCCGGCCCGGCATAGACGATCCGGCCGTTGCGCACGGCGACCGCACCGTGCTCGACGACGCCTGACCCGGCGCTGCTTTCGGCCATGGTCGCGAGGCGCGCATTGCGCCAGAGGCGAAGCTCTCCTGCCCGGCTTTTGCTCTCTGCAGCCATCATCTTTTCCGTTTCAATAGGTGACGATTATGTATATACATATGAAAAGGCACTGCAAGCGCTATCATCGCACGGCAGACCGGGATTTGGAGAAAAACGTGACAGCAATCTTTGCGGAACAGGCGCTTCTGCCCGACGGCTGGCACAGCAATGTGCGGATCGTCATCTCCGACGGCAGGATCGCCACGGTCAAGGCGAATACCTCGCTCCTGCCTGGCGACGAGCGCCGTGCCATCCTGCTATCAGGGATGCCGAACCTGCACAGCCATGCCTTCCAGCGCGGCATGGCCGGCCTTGCCGAATTGCGCGGCCCTTCCGCCGACAGTTTCTGGAGCTGGCGCGAGGTGATGTACCGTTTCGCGCTGTCGATGACGCCGGACCAGGTCGAGGCGGTCGCGGCCCAGCTCTATGTCGAGATGCTGGAGGCCGGGTTCTCGCGCGTCGGCGAGTTTCACTATCTCCACCACGACCGCGACGGCCGGCCCTATGCCAACATCGCCGAGATGGCGGAGCGCATTGTTGCTGCAGCGTCCGAGACAGGCATCGGGCTGACTTTGCTGCCGGTGTTCTACGCGCATTCCTCTTTCGGCGGCGCTGCGCCAAATGACGGCCAGCGCCGGTTCATCAACGATGTGAACCAGTTCTCGCGGCTTGTTGAGAAATGCCGCGAATCCATTCGCGCGCTGAATCAAGGCGTCGTGGGCGTCGCCCCGCACAGCCTGCGTGCCGTGACACCGGAGGAACTGGAAAACATCACGGTGATGGCGCCGGAGGGGCCTATCCACATCCACATCGCCGAGCAGATGAAGGAGGTCGAGGATTGTCTTGCCTGGTCCGAGGCGCGGCCGGTCGAATGGCTGCTTGCCAACGCCAAGGTCGACCGGCGCTGGTGTCTCATCCACGCCACCCACATGACCGAGACCGAGACGACCGATTTGGCGAAAAGCGGCGCCGTTGCCGGCCTCTGCCCGATCACCGAGGCCAATCTCGGCGACGGCACCTTTGCCGCGTCCTTGTTCATGCAGCATGGCGGCCGCTTCGGCATCGGCTCGGATTCGAACGTACTGATCGGCGTGCCGGACGAGTTGCGGCAGCTCGAATATTCGCAGCGCCTCGCCCACCGCGCCCGCAACGTGCTGGCGGTGGCCGGTGGCTCGACCGGCCGTGCTTTGTTCGATGCAGCGCTCGATGGTGGCAGTGCCGCGTTGGGCGCCGGCCACTCGCAGATCGCAGCAGGTGCCTCGGCCGATTTCGTCTCGCTCGACGGCAAGCATCCATCGCTGGCCGGCAAGACGGGCGATGCAATCCTTGATGCCTGGATTTTTGCCAACGGCACCAAGGTCGATTGCGTCTGGGTGCATGGCAAGAAACTGGTCAGCGGCGGCATGCATGCCAGGCGCGATGCCATCGCCGAGCGGTTCCGCAAGGTGATGACAGCGCTTTCGGCATGAGCATGCTCGGGACAATAAGCGCGGATTCTGGAAGCGCGGACGGCGGCGAGGTTCTTTCGCTGCACCAGCGCATCCTGTCGGACATCAGCGAACGGATCCTGTCGGGTGCCTGGGCGCCCGGCCACCGCATTCCGTTCGAGCATGAACTGACGGCCGAATACAATTGTTCGCGCATGACAGTGAACAAGGCGCTGTCGCAACTGGCCAAGGCCGGGCTGATCGAGCGCCGGCGTCGCTCCGGCAGTTTTGTCCGCCGGCCGCAGTCACAGGCAGCCGTTCTCGAAATCCACGACATCCGGATCGAGGTCGAGGCACTTGGCCTGCCCTACCGCTATGAGCGCATAGCGCGAAACAGAAGGCGCAGCAGCGCCGACGACCGCGCCCTGCTGGAACTCGACGTCGCCGGGCCGGTGCTGGTGCTGGAATGCCGGCATTTCGCCGGCAAGCGGCCGTTCGCCCACGAGCAGCGGCTGATCAACCTGGCTGCCGTGCCGGAGGCCGCCGAAGAGGCGTTTTTCGACACCGCGCCCGGTCCGTGGCTGATCGGCCGTGTGCCGTGGAGTGCGGCCGAGCATCGCATCCGCGCGGTTGCCGCCGAAAAGCACGTAGCGGCGGCACTCGACATCGCGACGGGCGCGCCGTCCCTGGTGATCGAGCGGCGGACATGGAGCGCCGAGCACCCCGTCACCCATGTCCGCTTCACCTATGCGGCCGAGAGCCACACGCTAGTGGCGCGGTTCACGCCGTCGCAGGGGTAAACCCTCCCCCTTGAGGGGAGGGTCGCGGAGCAAATTGCCGCATGGCGGCATTTTGTGACGCGGGGTGGGGTCGGTGCGACCTCGCCGACCCCACCCCGTCTCGCAGTCTCCGCTTCGCTTCGACTACTCGCCGACCCTCCCCTCGAGGGGGAGGGTAAAGAGCCGCATTCTCAAACCGCCGCGGTAACAATAATCTCGACCAGATATTCTGGTCCGGCAAGCTTGGCTTCGCCGGTGGCGCGGGCCGGCGTGTTGCCCTGCGGTACCCATTTGTCCCACTCCGCGTTCATCTCGGCAAAGGTGCTCATGTCGGCCAGCCAGATGATCGCCTGCAGGATCTTGGTTTTGTCGGTGCCGGCCTTGGCCAGCAATTCGTCGATCGCCGCCAGAATGTCCCTGGTCTGGGCACCGACGTTTCCGCCCGGCTTCCCGACCTGACCGGCCAGATAGACGGTGTTGCCGTGGATGACGATCTGGCTCATGCGCGGGCCTACATCGATACGACGAATGCTCATTGGATATTCCTTCTCTTCTTGTCGGTGCGCCTGTTTAGGGGCCGGGTTCGCCGGGGGCAAGGCCGCTCGAGCGGAACTTCTTGAGCCAAGCCAAAGCAGACAAGATGACGGCCCGGCCGCAATTCCGCCCGATTGGCTTGTTGACTAATGTAATAACATCACATATCGAATCCGCCCCTGCAGCGCCGATCATCGCCCCCTTGGATCGTCACATGAGCCAAACCTGCCTGACCTTCCGCGACCTCACGCTGGGCTACAATAGCCATCCTGCGGTCCACCACCTCAATGGTACGATCCGCAAGGGATCGCTGACGGCGGTGGTCGGCGCCAACGGCTCCGGCAAGTCGACGCTGATGAAGGGCATTGTCGGCGTCCTGAAGCCGATGGCCGGCGCGGTGATCCGGGCGCCCGGCGTACGCGCCGCCTATCTGCCGCAGCAATCGGAACTCGACCGCTCCTTTCCGGCCCGGGTCGTCGACCTGGTTTCGCTTGGTCTGTGGCCGCGGCGCGGCATGCTCGGCCGTTATACGAGGGAAGATCGCGTCTCGGTCAGCGAGGCGCTGATGGCCGTCGGCCTCGGCGGCTTCGAAAAGCGCCCGATCGACACGTTGTCGGGCGGCCAGCTGCAGCGCACGCTGTTTGCCCGCGTGCTGTTGCAGGATGCCGAGCTCATCCTGCTCGACGAGCCGTTCAACGCCGTCGATGCCAAGACGGTCGGTGACCTGATCGCGCTGATCAAGCGCTGGCACGGCGAGGAACGCACGATCATGGTTGTGGTCCACGATCTCGATCTGGTGCGGCAGAATTTCCCCGAAACACTGCTGCTGGCGCGCCAGCCGATCGCCTGGGGAGAGACCAGGGAGACGCTGCGGCCGGAGAATTTGTTGCGCGCGCGCCGCTTCCACGAAGCCTGGGAGGACAACGCGCCATGGTGTGAGCCCGGCGAGCATGATCACCAGCACGGTGGCCACGAGCACGGCCATGACCACGACCATTATCACGGCTCCGGGCCGAGGACGGCATGATGGACGTGCTTTACGGTCTTTTCGTCGCTCCTTTCGCCGACTACGCCTTCATGCAGCGGGCGCTCGCCGGTTCGATGATGCTGTCGCTCGGCGCCTGCCCGGTCGGCGTGTTCCTGATGCTGCGGCGCATGAGCCTGTCCGGCGACGCCATGGCGCATGCCATCCTGCCCGGTGCTGCCGCCGGCTTCCTGTTCTATGGCCTGGAGATCCTGCCGATGACTATCGGCGGACTGATCGCCGGCATCATCGTGGCGCTCGGCGCCGGCGCCGTCTCGCGCTTCACCATTCAGCGCGAGGACGCCTCGATGGCGGCCTTCTATCTGATTTCGCTGGCCATCGGCGTGCTCATGGTATCGATCCGCGGTTCCAGCGTCGATCTCATGCATGTGCTCTTCGGCACCGTGCTGGCGCTCAACAACGAGGCGCTGACGCTGATCGGCGGCATCGTCGTGGTGACGCTGGTCAGCCTCGCCATCTTCTGGCGGGCGCTGGTCGCCGAATGCCTCGACCCTTTGTTCCTGCGCTCGGTCAGCCGGATGGGCAGCCCGGTGCATTTCATCTTTCTCGGCCTCGTCGTGCTCAATCTCGTCGGCGGCTTCCAGGCGCTCGGCACCTTGCTGTCGGTCGGGCTGATGATGCTGCCGGCGGCGGCGGCCCGCTTCTGGACCTCGCGCGTCGAGCCGATGTGCGTGTTGGCCACAGTGATCGGCTTTGCCTCCTGCATTGCCGGGCTGCTGTTGTCCTACCATGCGTCGCTGCCCTCCGGCCCGGCCATCATCCTGTCCGCCGGCGTCGTCTATTTCGCCTCGATCCTGTTCGGCACGCGCGGCATCCTGCGTGCCCGCATCGTTCATCACCGCCACAGAACTGCCTGATCCCAACAAGGAGAACCTGTCCATGCTGAAATCGATCCGCGCCGCTTTGGCCGTGAGCGTTATAACATTAACCGCCTTTGGCGCATCTTCGGCCTTCGCAGAGCCGTTGAAAGTGGTCGCCAGCTTCACGATCATCGCCGATTTCGCCAAGAATGTCGGCGGCGACCGCATCGATCTGACCACCATCGTCGGGCCGGACGGCGACGCCCACGTCTACGAGCCGAGCCCCGCCGATGCGGTGGCGATGGCCAAGGCCGACATCGTGCTGGTCAACGGCCTGCATTTCGAAGGTTTTCTGCAGCGCCTGGTCGACGCCAGCGCCACCAAGGCGACTGTCGCCGTGCTGACCAAGGGGGTCACGCCGATCAATTTCAAACCCGAATTCGCCGAGGCCGATGTCGCCGAAGGCGCGGAAACCGATGGCGGCAAGACGGTCACCGATCCGCATGCCTTCCAGTCGATCGCCAATGCCAAGATCTATGTGAAGAACATCGCCGACGCCTTTTGCACGGCCGACGCTGCGGGTTGCGACAGCTACAAGGCCAATGCAGCCGCCTATACGCAAAAGCTCGAGGCGGTTGAGGGCGAAGTGCAGGCGGCGATCCAGTCGATCCCGCAGGAGAAGCGCGTCGTCATCACCTCGCATGACGCCTTCGGCTATTTCGAGCAGGCCTACGGCTTGACGTTCCTGGCCCCGGAAGGCGTGTCGACCGAGTCGGAGCCCTCCGCTGCCGACGTCGCCAAGCTGGTCAGCCAGGTGAAACAGGACAAGGCGGCGGCGATCTTCGTCGAGAACATCACCAACCCGCGGCTGATCGAGCAGATCGCCAGCGAGACCGGCATCAAGGTGGGCGGCACGCTCTATTCCGATGCGTTGTCGCAGCCCGACGGCCCGGCCGCGACCTATATCGATCTGATGCACAACAACATCGCCCAGATCAAAGGCGCGATCCTCGGCAGCTGAGCTGTCTAGTCACTCCATCCGGTCGGGCTGAAATTGCCCGGCCGGATTTCTGTCTAATGGCGGTTGCCGACCGGGTCAGGGAGTGGCAAGACTGCCGCTAACCAGATTGCGAGGACACCGCCATGGAATACCGTCAGATCAGCGAGGACTATTCGGTCTCGGGCCAGATCCAGCCCGAGGATGTCGCGACCATCAAGGCCGCCGGCTTCAAAAGCGTGATCTGCAACCGGCCGGACGATGAGCAGCCCGGCCAGCCATCGGCCGACACCGTCAAAGCGGCGGTCGAGGGCGCCGGGCTCGCCTTCCGCTACATCCCGGTCATCAGCGGCCAGATCACGGCCGAGAATGTCGAGGACCAGGCCGAGGCGCTTGACGAACTCGAAGGCCCGGTCTTCGCTTACTGCCGGTCCGGCGCCCGCTGCACTAATCTTTATGGGCTGATCCAGCAGTCGAAGGGGTGAGAGGCGTTCCGATGATTTAGTGATGCCGCCGTCTGGCTATGACCCGCCGCAGCCAGAAGAAAGCGACAAGCAAAGCGACATATAGCGCAAGATCGACGAGCGGAACCGTAGCGACCAAAAGTACGATGAAGCCCGCAAGACATATCGGAAAGCCGACACCGCACCACCAGCGCGCCTTCGGATGAGTGAGTTCGACCCAGCCATAGAGCCACGAAGGCCAGGGATTGATGATGCGCAACTCCCAAGCCTTCGGTTCATGCGCGGCGTGGATCAGACTACCAATCGTGAACGGCACAATCCCCACTAGAAACAGCACGATGCCGGCGATCTGAAAGTTCGACATGATTTACACTCAAATCGGCAGCGCGCCGGTCTCCTTCAACGTCTCCAGCACGATCGCCGTCTTCACATGCTGCACGGATTCGTGCGGCAGCAACACGCCGTTGACGAATTCCGACAGCGACTTCAGGTCCGGCGTCACCACTTTCAATATATAATCCATCTCGCCGGTCAGCGCGTGCGCTTCCTGCACTTGCGGCAGCCGCGCCACCAATTCGCCGAAGCGCCGCGCATTGTCGCGGTTGTGGGTGGCGAGCGTCACCGAGATGACATTGACCAGGGAAAAACCGAGCTTGTCGCGGTCGAGCACCGCCCGGTAGCCCTTGATATAGCCGTCCTCCTCCAGCCGCTGGCGACGACGCGAGCACTGCGACGCGGACAGGTTCACCCGTTCCGACAGATCGTTGTTGGTCAGCCGTGCATCGCCCTGCAACAGAGCCATTATCTTGCGGTCAAACTGGTCGATGCGCGCCTCATCCATGAATTTCGGGTCCGCAGTGCACAACTCGCGCATGATCAGACCATTTCAAGCGTTTTAATGCAAGCAATTTGCACTCGCTCCGCGCTATAATTGGGTTTAGATGGCCGACGCGGCCAGTTCCAGATTTCGGAGCAATGCCATGGGTCCCTTCCCGCACGACGCACCGCCCGCCAAGATCAGCAAAACCAATCCCGCCGGCACCGACGGCTTCGAGTTCGTCGAATTCGCGCATGCCGAGCCGGAAAAGCTCGCCGAACTGTTCACCCGCATGGGCTATGTGCCGGTGGCCAAGCACCGCAGCAAGGACATCACCGTCTGGCGGCAGGGCGACATCAACTATGTCGTCAATGCCGAACCCGGCTCGCATGCCATGAAATTCGTCGACAAGCACGGCCCTTGCGCCGCCTCGATGGCGTGGCGGGTGGTCGATGCAAGGCATGCCTTCGATCACGCGGTGGCCAAGGGCGCGACGCCCTATGAAGGCAACGACAAGACGCTCGATGTGCCGGCGATCGTCGGTATCGGCGGATCGCTGCTCTATTTCATCGAAACTTACGGCGAGAAGGGCTCGGCTTACGACGCCGAGTTCGACTGGCTGGGCGAGCGCGACCCCAGGCCGGAAGGCGTCGGCTTCTATTATCTCGACCACCTGACCCACAATGTCTATCGCGGCCAGATGGACAAATGGTGGGATTTCTACCGAGACCTGTTCGGCTTCAAGCAGATCCATTTCTTCGACATCGACGGCAAGATCACCGGCCTGGTCAGCCGCGCCATCACCTCGCCCTGCGGCAAGATCCGCATTCCGCTGAACGAGTCCAAGGACGAGACCAGCCAGATCGCCGAATATCTGAAGAAGTATAATGGCGAGGGCATCCAGCACATCGCCGTCGGCACCGACGACATCTACGGTGCCACCGACAGGCTGGCCGCCAACGGCCTGAAGTTCATGCCGGGCCCGCCCGAGACCTATTACGACATGTCTTATGCCCGCGTGAACGGCCACGAAGAGCCGATCGAGCGCATGAAGAAGCACGGTATCCTGATCGACGGCGAAGGCGTGGTCGACGGCGGCACGACCAAGATCCTGCTGCAGATCTTTTCCAAGACGGTGATCGGCCCGATCTTCTTCGAATTCATCCAGAGGAAGGGCGACGAAGGTTTTGGCGAGGGCAATTTCCGCGCTTTGTTCGAATCGATCGAGCAGGACCAGATCAAGCGCGGCGTGCTGAAGGTGCAGGCGGCGGAGTAAGGCTGCACCGGACTTCTTGCGATTCGGTCAGTAGTAGCTCAGACTTTGGCCATGAACATTCCTATCGCAGAGGCCAAGGCAAGACTGTCGGAACTCGTCAGCCGCGCGGAAGCTGGCGAAGAGATTGTGATTACCCGTCGCGGCAAGGTTGCGGCGCGCCTCGTGCCGCTAGCCGTGCCCGAGTCCCTGCCTCGTGTCGGCGCCATGAAGGGCAAAATCAGGATTGCCGACGATTTTGACGAACTCGGTCCCGAATGGGACGGGTATGCCAAATGACGCTGTCACAGGCAAACGTCTATTTGGCGAGGCCGGCGGCTTTGCGCAGAATCTCGTTGATGCGGCTCTGCCAGCCGGGGCCGCCGGCACGAAAGCGGGCGACTACGTCACTGTCGAGACGGAGTGTTACCTGCTTCTTCGGATTATCGAGAGCCGGCCGGCCGCGCGAACGGCGAATGCTTTCGGCAAGCTCAGGGAACGCTTCGGCGAAAGGACGAGCGTTTCGAAAATCCTCCTCTGTCCATTCCGGATTCTCCGAAACGGCTTCCCAGTCTTCTTTGCTGTAGCCGCGACCAGCTTCGAACTCGGTGCGCACCTTACGCTTTGCCATTGAACAATCTCCTTTCCGCGGGACTTGCCGGGCGCATCGAAATTTTCGAGATGCCCTCGGAACCGAGCCGGGCAAACACGACCGCAACGATGCCATCGATGATCCGGCCAATTGCCATGGAGACGACCGGCCTTGGCAGTGCGGATTGTCGAGGCAAGAAAAAACTCGTCATCAAGCGCCGCAAAATCCAAGCCGTGCTTGTCAATGTTGGCCAACCGTTTCGGTTCGTCCCAAACGATCTTCATCAGAATTTATGTACCTACAATAATTAAGTCAATAATTTTCGTAACTACAACTAATTGCGACCTTCGAGCACCAACCTCTCGACCTCGGCTTTCCTGAGTTTCAGATCATAATCGAGGAAGAACTCGTCGAGTTGCGGCGGCTTCACCGAGGTGCCGGACAGCATCGCGTGCACCTGGCCGCGATGATGGATGTCGTGGATGAAGAGATGGGCGAGCAGATCGCCGATCCGTTCCGGTATCATGCCGTCCTCGCGCCGGTCGGTGAGAACGCGGCGCTCGAGATCGTCGGCCGACAGGCGGTCGCAAAAGGCGATCAGCCGCCGGTCGGCCGCGACCTGGGCAACAAACAGTGCCTCGGGATCATTGAAGGGCACGAAGCCATCATAGGCGGCAGCGCCGACACGGCCCTCTTCGAGAAAACCGAGATAGAGATGATCGACCGCCAGGATGTGGTTGAGCGTTGCCTTGATCGATGGGAAGAAGCTTATCCTTTCAGCCTCGAATTCGCCGGGCTCAAGCTGCAGCACGGCACGATAGAGCCGGTCGTTGGACCACAGATTGTTGCGCGCCATGCGGCGGAAATGGTTCAGCAGGTCCATGACTTCACGGCGCGACCCGGAATAGCGACACACCCGCCCATAGAAGCGCAAACCCAGCCAAAACAATCAGCAGCAGCCCGATCATGCGCCGCCGCATGCCTTGCGTTTCCTCGTCCAGCGCGACATTCGTGTTGGTGACGGTGTGAAACATCATCGCCTTGCGCGGAAAGCCGCTGCGGTTGGTCAGGCCGGGCGAGCGCGCCTCGATGCGGTAGCTCAGCCTGATTGCCTGGATGAAGATCGCCAGCATGGCAAGAGCCCAGGCACCGCACAGCAGATAGAACGTCTCGCCTGTCATTCTCTTACCCCTCGTACTTCTCGACCTTCTGCTCGATGGCGCCGAAGATCGAATGCCCACCCCGGTCCTTCATCTCGATACGCACGCTATCGCCAAAGCGCAGGAACGGCGTTTTCGGTTCGCCGGTTTCGATGGTCTCGATCATACGCAGCTCGGCGATGCAGGAATAGCCGGCGCCGCCCGCCGAGACAGGCTTGCCCGGCCCGCCGTCGAGCTTGTTGGAGACGGTGCCCGAACCGATAATGGTGCCGGCGGCCAGCGGCCGCGTTTTTGCGGCATGGACAATCAGCGCCGGAAAATCGAAGGTCATGTCGATGCCGGCGTTCGCCCGGCCGAACGGTTTGCCGTTGAGATCGACCAGCAGCGGCAGGCTGACCTTGCCGCCGTCCCAGGCATCGCCCAGCTCGTCCGGCGTCACCGCAACCGGCGAAAAGGCCGATGACGGTTTCGACTGGTAGAAGCCGAACCCCTTGGCGAGCTCGGGTCCGGTCAGGCCGCGCAGCGTTACATCGTTGACCAGCATGACCAGCCGGATCGCCGCCCGCGCCTGGTCGAGGCCTGCACCCATCGGCACGTCGTCGACGATGACGGCGACCTCTCCTTCCATGTCGATGCCAAGGGTCTCGTCGGTCATGCGGATTGGGTCGCGCGGTGCGAGGAAAGCGTCCGAGCCGCCCTGGTAGATCAGCGGATCGGTCCAGAAGCTTGCCGGCATCTCGGCGCCGCGCGCCTTCCGCACCAGCTCGACGTGGTTCACATAGGCCGAGCCGTCGGCCCATTGATAGGCGCGCGGCAGCGGCGAATGGGCGTCATGCTCGTGAAAGCGGGCAGACGGCACCGCATTATTCTCGAGCGATTCGGCCATCGCAGCGAGATGCGGCGCGATCCGATGCCAGTCGTCGAGCGCGGCCTGCAGCGTCCGCACCAGGAACGAAGCATCGGTAAACCGCGTCAGGTCGCGCGAGACGACGACGAGCTTTCCGTCGCGCGTCCCGTCCTTCAATGTGGCAAGCTTCATGCGGTTTCCTCTCCTGGCGCAGCTTTGGCGCTGCTTTGATTTTTTGTTCTACGCATGATCTCTTCCGAAAACCGGTTCCACTTTTCGGGATCATGCTCCAGCCCCACAACAAGGCCGTCGCGGGCGATCGTCAAGTCGCCGGCCCATGTTTTCCTCACGGCGGCAATCCAGTCGGCCTCGCCGATCTCGGGATCGTCGGCGGGAATGAGATGGTTGAGGACCAGTCTGTTGACGCCTGCATCGGTGGCGATGCGACCCGCTTCCTCGGCAAAGCTGTGGCTGGCAAGCAGGTGTTCCCTCAGCCTTGCGCCGTTGCCGGTCTTCGCGACCAGCCGCTCGATACCCTCTTCCAGCATGGCCTCGTGGACCAGGACGTCGGCGCCCTCGGCGAAATCCGCCAATGGCGGAAAGAACGCCGTATCCGACGAAAAGACGATGCCTTGCCCCGCATGATCGAAGCGCAGCGCAAAGCAATCCGTCACCGGCGGGTGGTCGACACGCAGCGCCGATATTTTGAGACCGCGCTCCCCGACCACGTGGCCTTCACCAAACTCGACGATCGAGACCAGGTCGCGGATATCCGGCCCGCCTTCATCGGCGATGCGGATCTCGATGTCGAATTCCATTGCCTGGCAAAAGCGCTGCCAATAATAGCCGGTGCCGGGCGGGCCGAATACGGTGACCTTTGTTGCCAGGCCGGCCGTCCATGCGGTGTGGATCAACGGTCCGAGTTCCAGCATATGGTCGGAATGCAAATGCGTGATGAAGATCAGGTCGAGCGCCTTAAGGCTGACACGGGCATCGGTCAGCCCGCGCGTCACGCCGAGCCCGCAATCGACGACGAGGGTGCGGCCGCCAATCTCCAGCAGTGACGAACTCGGCCACGGCCCGCCCGGCCGCAGCGCCGGGCCACCCTTCGAACCCAGAAGCACCAGACGATCCGTCATGCGACGGCGCTCAAGACCAGTCGCCCTCTGGCGTGCCGTTGAAGCGTTTCTTCAGGTCGGCCCAGCAGTCGATGTAATTGTCCTGTCGGGTTTCGAGCTCGGCGCCATAGCGGGTCACCATCTGCGGAAAGCGTGTCTCGAACATGAAGGCCATGGTGTTGTCGAGCTTGACCGGTTTCAGCTCCGCGCGCGAGGCTTTTTCGAAGCCAGACGCATCGGGTCCGTGAGCCAGCATCATGTTGTGCAGGCTGATGCCACCGGGCACGAAGCCCTCTTCCTTGGCATCGTACTGACCATGTATGAGGCCCATGAACTCGCTCATGATGTTGCGGTGATACCAGGGCGGCCGGAAAGTGTTTTCCGCCACAAGCCAGCGCGGCGGGAAGATGACGAAATCGATATTGGCGGTGCCTTCCTCGCCGCTCGGCGCGGTCAGCACGGTGAAGATCGACGGATCGGGGTGGTCGAACAGGATCGCACCGACCGGCGAAAAGGTCGCAAGATCATATTTGTAGGGCGAATAATTGCCGTGCCACGCCACCACATCCAGCGGCGAATGATCGATCTCGGTGACATGGAACTGGCCACACCATTTCGCGATCAGCCGACAGGGCGTGTCCTTGTCCTCGAACCAGGCGCAGGGCGTCTTGAAATCGCGCGGATTGGCCAGGCAGTTGGCGCCGATCGGGCCGCGATCCGGCAGCGTCAGCTTGGCGCCGTAATTCTCGCAGACATAGCCGCGCACTTCGGCATCCACCAGTTCGACCTTGAACACCAGGCCGCGCGGCAGCACGGCGATCTCGCCCGGCCTGAGTTCAATAGCACCCATCTCGGTGACGAAGCGCAAGGCTCCAA
Source organism: Mesorhizobium sp. M0500 (assembly GCF_040321165.1). Lineage (NCBI taxonomy): Bacteria > Pseudomonadati > Pseudomonadota > Alphaproteobacteria > Hyphomicrobiales > Phyllobacteriaceae > Mesorhizobium > Mesorhizobium sp. M0500. The sequence continues at coordinate 441,449 of NZ_JAMYRB010000003.1, read as the reverse complement.
TCTGGGGCACGACCAGCAACTCGCCGTCGGCGTTGAAGAAATGATCGTCGACCATCGAGCGATTGGCGACATAGACATGTGCCGCCATGCCGGTCTGGCCGAGCACGTCGCCGGCGGTGGTGATCGAGCGCATGCCGGCAATGAAATCGGTCGGCTCCTTCGGCATCGGCACGGGGCTCCAGCGATACTGGCCGAGTGCGAGCTGGTGGTCGCCGACATTCGGCGCGCTCTTCCACAGCGGATAATTCGCCGCTTTGAAGCGGCCGGTATGCCGTACGCTCGGCCTTATCCGATAAAGCCAGGAGCGCTCATTGGTGCCGCGCGGCGCGGTGAATGGAGAGCCCGAAAGCTGCTCGGCATAGAGGCCGTAGGCCGGCCGCTGCGGCGAGTTTCGCCCTTGTGGCAGCGAGCCCGGCAGAGTCTCGGTCTCGAAGTCATTGCCGAAACCCGGCATGTAGGAATAGGTCATGGAATCCTCCCGAATTCATAGTCCCGGAGCGTCCGAAGGGAAGCTCTGAGTTGACCAGACTGGTTTCATTTGTAACCATTGAAAATGTAACCATCAACAGTGATGTCTCGCAGGAGCCGCAAGCCTGCTCAGTCAAGGCCAATCATGGAAATCCTCGAACTCGAATCCTTCCTGCCTTACCGGCTCTACCGGCTTGCCGATGCGGTCAGCCGCGAGTTCTCAAGGATCTACAAGGACCGCCACGGCCTGACCCGGCCCGAATGGCGCACACTGGCCGGGCTTGGACAGCACGGCACGATGACGGCGACGGCGCTCGGCGAGCAATCGGCCATGCACAAGACCAAGGTTTCGCGCGCGGTCGCCGAGCTCGAACGACGCCGCTGGCTCAGCCGGACGCCTGACGAAAAAGACCGCCGTGTCGAGCATTTGGCGCTGACCAAGGTGGGCATTGCCGCCTATCGCGAGATGGTGCCGCTGGCGAAGGTGTTCGAACGGGAATTGCTGGCGAGATTGAGCGCAGATGAACGTACAGCAGTCGCGGAAGGGGTGGCCGCGCTTGAGACGGCTTTGTACGGGGATTAGGTCCTCAGCAACTTTTGATGCAGGCGGGACAGCACCCCCCTCTGGCCTGCCGGCCATCTCCCCCCTCGAGGGGGGAGATTGGACGTCGCTTCGGCTTTCGCCAATCTCCAAAGAAGAGCGATGTCGGCGAAGCTGCCAATCTCCCCCCTTGAGGGGGAGATGGCCGGCAGGCCAGAGGGGGGGTGCTGTCCCGCCGGCGTTTCTAATCGCCTACCAATCCATCACCACCTTGCCGGAATTGCCGCTCTTCATCGCCTCGAAGCCGGAAATATAGTCGTCGATGCCGATGCGATGCGTGATCAGGCCGCTGACATCGAGCGGGCCTTGCACCAGCGCGATCATCTTGTACCAGGTCTCGAACATCTCGCGGCCGTAGATGCCCTTCAGATGCAGCATCTTGAAGATGACCTTATTCCAGTCGATCTCGAAGCCGGTCGGCGCAATGCCGAGGATGGCAATCTTGCCGCCATTGTTCATGGTGTCGATCATGTCGCGGAAGGCGGGCGCCGCGCCTGACATTTCCAAGCCGACATCAAAACCCTCGGTCATGCCGAGCGCCGGCATGACATCGCGCAGCTTTTCCTTCGACGCATCGACGACATGCTGGACGCCGAGCTTTTTTGCCAGTGCCAGGCGCACCGGGTTGATGTCGGTGATGACTACTTTTCGCGCGCCGACGCACTGCGCCACCAGTGCGCCCATGATGCCGATCGGCCCAGCGCCGGTGACCAGCACGTCCTCGCCAACCAAGTCAAAGGACAATGCCGTGTGAACGGCATTGCCCAAGGGATCGAAGATTGCCGCGATCTCGTCCGGCACGTCGTCGGGGATCGGCACGACGTTGTGCTGTGGAATCGCAAGGTATTCGCCAAAGGCGCCCGGCCGGTTGACGCCGACGCCGAGCGTGTTGCGGCACAGATGCCCCCTGCCCGCCCGGCAGTTGCGGCAATGGCCGCAGACGATATGGCCCTCGCCGGAAACGCGCTGGCCGAGTTTGTACTCGGTCACCGCGGTGCCGAAATCGGCGACGGTTCCGACGAATTCGTGGCCGGTTACCATCGGCACCGGCACCGTCTTTTGCGCCCACTGGTCCCAATTATAAATGTGGACGTCGGTGCCGCAGATCGCGGTCTTCCTGATCTTGATCAGAACATCGTTTGGGCCGATTTCCGGCACCGGCACTTTTTCCATCCAGATGCCCGGCTCGGCCTTGGCCTTGACCAGCGCCTTCATCATGTTTGACATTCTTTTGTCCCCAGAACCTTAGTCGCTTGAATCTCTTGATCCGGAATCGCTTTTCGGTCCCGGCCGCTCAGGAAATCACGCCGAGTTCGCGACCGACTGCGGCGAACGCCTCAACCGCACGATCGATGTCAGCGCCGGAATGGGCGGCCGACATCTGCGTGCGGATGCGCGCCTGGCCCTTCGGCACCACCGGGAAAGAGAAGCCGATGACATAGATACCGCGCTTCAGCATCCGCGCCGCCATTTCCTGCGCCAGCGTCGCGTCGCCCAGCATCACCGGGATGATCGGATGGTCGGCGCCGGCCAGTGTAAAGCCGAGCCTGCCCATCTCGGAGCGAAACCGCGCTGCGTTGGCATATAGGCGCTGACGCAACGCATCGCCATTGCGGACCAGTTCGAACACCCGAATCGAGGCGCCGGCGATCGCCGGCATCAGCGTGTTGGAGAACAGATAGGGGCGCGAGCGCTGGCGCAGCCAGTCGACTACCTGCTTCCTGCCCGAAGTGTAGCCGCCCGACGCGCCACCCAACGCCTTGCCAAGCGTGCCGGTGATGATGTCCACCCTGCCCTCGACGCCGCAATGTTCGGCCGAGCCGCGGCCATTCCTGCCGACGAAACCAACTGCATGGCTGTCGTCGACCATCACCATCGCATCGTATTTGTCGGCGAGGTCGCAGACGCCCTTCAGATTGGCGATGATGCCATCCATAGAGAACACGCCATCGGTGGCGATCAGCCGGAACCGGCAGTCGCGCGCCTCTTTCAACCGCGCCTCCAGATCGGCCATGTCGTTGTTGGCGTAGCGGAAGCGCTTTGCCTTCGACAGCCGCACGCCGTCGATGATCGAAGCGTGGTTCAGCGCATCGGAGATGACCGCATCCTCCTCGCCGAGCAGCGTCTCGAACAGGCCGCCATTGGCGTCGAAGCAGGAGCCGTAGAGGATCGTATCCTCCATGCCGAGGAAGCCAGAAATCGTCGCCTCGAGCTGCTTGTGTTCTTCCTGCGTGCCGCAGATAAAGCGCACCGACGCCATACCGTAGCCGTAGCGGTCAAGCGCCTGCTTGGCCGCTTTCCGCAGTTCGGCGCTGTCGGCGAGGCCGAGATAATTATTGGCGCAGAAATTCAGCACCTTCTCGCCGCCGACCTCGATGTCGGCCGATTGGGTCGAGGTTATCACCCGTTCGGATTTGTAAAGGCCGGCCGATTTCAGTCCTTCAAGCTCGCTGTCGATGTGGGAAAGGAATGCTTCGGTCATGATCAGGCCCTGTTGAGATCGACGAGGACTGTCGCGCCGCGCGGACGAAAAATCCATCGCAAAAGCGACCGCTTCGGTGGCGGCAATGGCACGGCAGAGGCCACGATGTTCAAATGCGGAGGCGCCGCGAAAGATTGCAATAACCACTTTGCGGGTTTCCCGCCGCGGTCGCCGCCGCCGGCCTGCTGCCGTCCCAAACCTGTTAACACTTTGAAGCCAAAGGTTGTCGCACAAGAATTCGTTGGCGAGAGGGCCGCCTCAGAAAATGTCGCAGCAGCCGGTGCACGCCGTTTCAGGCAGGCTCATACTCCTGATCAAATCCGGCTACTGGCTGGCTCTGTTGATCATAGCCGCCATGGTCGTGGCCTCCTTCATCCTGCTGCAACAGGTGATGTCTACCCAACGGCACAATCAGGCGCTGCTCGATATCGTCAGCACACAGAAAGCCCTGTCGCAGCGCATCGTCTTCCTCGCCGGCGCGACAGGCAGCGCTTCACGCGACCAGCAGCCGGCCCTGGTTAGCGCGCTCAAGCAAGCGACGGTGGAGTTCGAGAAGAACTACGATCTGCTGCTCGAACGGACCGCCGCCGATCCGGCGTCGCCGGCAAGGTTCGATCCGAAATCGATCGAGAGCGTGCTTTTCGCCAAGCCGTACCATCTCGACTATTTCTCGGTCGGGCTTATCGCCAACGGCGAACGCCTGATCTCGTCATTCGAATCGCGGCTCAACATGGCCGGCAATGGTGGCTACAAAGGCGGAGAGGAGCGCGTCAACCTGAACGCTTCCGTTGCCAACGCAACATTGTCGGGCTATGCCGCACTTGGCCAGCGCATCAGCGCCTTTGCAGACCAGCGATCCGAAACACTTCTCGATCTTAACCGCACATTGTTCTACTCGACCATCGGCGTCATCGTGCTGGTGGCGCTTTTCATTTTCAGGCCAATGTCGAATGCCATCCTGCGCAGGACGCGCGAGCTGGTCGATGCGCGCAATTCCATGGCCTTTATCGCCGTGCATGACGGGCTGACCGGCCTGCACAACCGCACCTTCCTGACCGAGCATTTCGATACGCTGATCAATGCCGCGCAGCGACGGCGTGAACGGGTTGCCGTGGTGCAGTTCGATCTCGACCGGTTCAAGCAGATCAACGACACGTTCGGCCACGCCGCCGGCGATTATGTGCTGGTGGCGGCTGCGCAGCGCATGCGTGATTCGTGCCGTACGTCGGATCTCAACGTGCGGCTCGGCGGCGATGAATTCGTCATGATTCTCAACGGTGCCGGCAGCACCGAGGACATAGATACCGTCGCCTGGCGCATCCTGACCAAGCTCAACAAGCCGATCGTCTTTCGAGGCACGACGATCCATCCGGGCGTAAGTGCCGGGATTGCGGTCTACCCGATCGATGCCGACAATGCTCAGGACCTGCTCGTCCATGCCGATCTGGCGCTGTATTCCGCCAAGAAGCAGGGCGGCGGCAGCTTGTCGTTCTTCTCCGAGGAGCTGAGACGCGAACTCGATTATCGCAAGCAGCTCGAGCTCGACATCAGGACCGCCATCTCCGAGAAGGCGTTCGAAGTCTATTTCCAGCCGCAGGTGTCGCTGTCGAACGGCGCCATCAGCGGCATCGAGGCTCTGGTTCGCTGGAGACACGCCGAGCGCGGCATGATCGCGCCGGGCGAGTTCATTCCGATCGCGGAAAAATGCGGCTTGATGTCCGAGATCGGCCGCATCGTCATTGCCAAGGCGATCAACGAAGCAGCCGAATGGAACCGCGCAGGCATCGCCTTCGGACGGATCGCCGTCAATGTATCCGGCTCGGAGCTGCGCGAGACAGATTTCGAAGTCTTCCTGTTAGACATGCTGGAGAGGGCTGGCCTGCCAGCGCACAAACTATCGCTGGAGATCGTCGAATCCGTCATTCTCGACGACGAGAAGACCGGTATCGCGGCAAAGCTGCGGCACATCCGCGCCGCCGGCATCCATCTTGAGCTCGATGATTTCGGCACCGGCTACGCATCGCTCAGCCATGTCAATCCAAACGAGATCGATCGGCTCAAGATCGACCGCCGTTTCGTCCAGAACATCAACGAGAACAGCGGCAACACCAAGATCGTGCGTGCCCTCACCGAGCTCGCCCGCGGTCTCGGCATCTCGATCGTCGCCGAGGGCGCCGAAACCGAAGCCGAGCTCGACTCGCTGATGGCGATCGGCTGCGACCAGGTGCAAGGCTATTCCATCGCTTTCCCGATGCCGCCGGACAGCGTGCGCGAATGGCTGGTGGCGCGAACGCCCAAGAAGGCCAGGCTGACAGTGCTGCAGGGCTGCCGGGCGTAGATCCGTTTCCTAGCCTAATTTCTAACCCTCGACATTGGCCCGCAACGCGGCCAGCACCTGTGCAAACTCCGCCAGCCTGTCGTCGGACAGTCCTTTCCGCAGCCGCTTGTCGAAGGCTAACGCGGCGGTGCGCAATTTCAGGAACAGCGCTTCTCCGGCTTGGGTCAGCTCCACCTGGTGAACCCGGCGGTTCTCGGGATCGCGGCGGCGCATCAGCAGGCCTTGCGTCTCCATGGCGTTGAGGTGGTGGGTCAGCGTTGCGCCCCGGATGCCGATCATGCCGGCGAGCTCGCGTTGGTTGGCCAGCTCCCGCGACTTGACCGACAGCAACGTGACCCAGACCGGCAGCGTGCCGCCTGCCTCGACCAAGGCAGCGTCGAAAGCCTGCGCAACCAGCTTGGCGGTGCGCGCGAGATTCATCCCGATCGGCGGGCGGTCAAAGGGCGTCATGATCCGACACTAGAACAAGGGCAAAGCCTAAGGAACCGGCTCGAGCTTATGCGTTGACATCTAATCATTTGATATCTATCAATATGCCTGGCGGTGGGCAAGAGAGGATATGCGGTCATGCAATATGTCTACATCATCGTCCTCGGCCTTCACGTCATGGCGGGCGTGTTCTGGGCCGGCACCACCATCGCGGTCGCCCGCGAACCGGAGATCAGGGCGGAACGTTTCTTCCGGCCGCAAATGGGCGCAGCCGGCGTGGTTTTCCTCACTGGCTTGCTGCTGTGGTATTTCTTCCACAACGGCTCTTTCGGCTCGATGGAGAAGGTCTTGGCGCTGGGCATCTTGACGGCGTTAATCGCCGCCGCGGTTCAGGGCGCGCTGGTGGGTTCCGCCAGCAGGCAGTTGGCCGGGGCCGATGCGGCGAAGCAAACCCAATTGCGCGCCAAGATGACAAAAGGCGAACGCATCGCTGGCGGCCTGTTGGTCATCACCGTGTTCTGCATGGCCACCGCCAGGATGTTTTGAGCGTCCTGCCGCAATCGCAAGATCGTACGGTGCCCGGCGATAGCCGGCGGCGTGCGCGGCGCGCAGACCGGACCGACGTGCCTGGTGGCTCTCCGTACGGAGGTTCGGCTGCGCGCCACCAATCAATCCAAAATATTCCTCAGATCCGCAAGCCGAACCTGATGCCGTCATAGATTGCGGCGTGGATGTTGCGCGAGGCTACTGCATCGCCGATGCGGAAGAGCACGAAACCACTCTGCGGATTGCGCACCGGAAAGATGTCGCCGCCATTGACCAGTTTTTCGTAATCGATCGCGCCGGCGTTCTTCGACAGCGGCTTCAGCGCCAGGTAGAGATCGTCGAGCGGCAGCGTGCCGTGCTCGACCACCACCTGGTCGACGCGCCGCTCGCCGCGCCAGCCATCGGCGAAGTCGGAGGCGAGCTCGGCGATCAGCTGGTTGCCTTCGCGCCGCACAGAACGTAGCCGTGTGTTGATGGTCACCGTGACCCCCTTTTCCTGGAAGGCGCGCATGTAGGGCACATGATTCATGCCGCCCATTTCCGGGGCGAAGAAGCGCTCTGGTGAAACCAGCTCCAGCCTGGCGCCGCTATTGGCGATCAGTTCGGCGGCACCCATGCCCTGGTGGCCGCCGTTGTCGTCATAGAGCAGCACGTTCTCGGCCGGCTTGACGCTGCCGGCCATGATGTCCCAGCTCGAGGTGACGAGATCGTCGCCCGCCGTCAGAGGCGGGTTCTGCGGCAGGCCGCCAGTGGCGACCACCACCACGTCCGGCGACAGCGCCAGCACGTCGTCCGTCTCCGCCCATTTGTCGTAGCGGATCTCGACGCCCAGCCGGTCGAGTTCGGCCAGGCGCCAGTCGATGATGCCGATCAATTCCTTGCGGCGCGGGTTTTGCGTTGCCAGCCGCACCTGGCCGCCGGCCTGGCTCGATGCTTCCAGCACCGTCACCTGGTGCCCGCGCTCGGCGGCGACGCGCGCTGCCTCCAGCCCGCCGGCGCCGGCGCCGACGACGACCACCTTCCGCTTCGGTCCCTCGGTTTTCGGAATAATATGCGGGATATCAGCCTCGCGGCCCGTCGCCGCATTGTGGATACACAGCGCCTCGCCGCCCTCATAAATGCGGTCGAGGCAATAGGTGGCGCCGACGCAAGGGCGGATCTCGTGCTCGCGGCCTTCCATCACTTTTTTGACGATATGCGGGTCGGCAATGTGGGCGCGCGTCATGCCGACCATGTCGAGCTTGCCGGTGGCGATGGCGTGACGCGCGGTGGCGACGTCGGAAATCCGCGCCGCATGGAAGGTCGGGAATTTCGTCGCCGCTCTCACCTCCCCTGCGAAGTCGAGATGCGGTGACGAGCGCATGCCGGTCACCGGGATGACCTTGGTCAGCGCCGCATCGGTCTCGATCGAGCCACGGATGATGTTGAGGAAATCGACCTTGCCGGAGCCGGCCAGCCGCCTGGCGATTTCGACGCCCTCCTGTTTCGACAGGCCTTTCTCGAAATCCTCGTCGGCGACCATGCGGATGCCGACGACGAACTTTTCGCCGACCGCGGCACGCACTGCGTCGAGCACCATTCCGGTGAAGCGCAGCCGGTTGTCGAGCGAGCCGCCGAAATCGTCGTCGCGCTGGTTGGTGGCCGGCGACCAGAAACCGTCCATCAGATGGCCGTAGGCTTCGAACTCGATGCCGTCGAGGCCGGCAGCCTGGCAGCGCTGCGCGGCCGCCGCATAGTCGGCGACGATGCGCTCGATATCCCAGTCCTCGATAGTCTTGGGAAAGGCGCGATGGGCCGGTTCGCGCACCGGCGAAGCCGACAGGACGGGCAGCCAGTCGGCCTTGTTCCAACCGGTGCGGCGGCCGAGATGGGTGATCTGTATCATCACCATGCAATCGTGCTCGTGGCAGGCATCGGTAAGCTCGGCGAGCCATGGCACGATGCGGTCGTCATAGACATGCAGATTGCCAAAAGCGGCCGGGCTGTCGCGCGAGACGATCGCCGAACCGGCGGTCATGGTCAGCGCCATGCCGCCCTTGGCCTTTTCGGCATGGTAGAGCCGGTAGCGTTCCTTCGGCATGCCGTCCTCGGAATAGGCCGGCTCATGGCTGGTCGACATCACCCGGTTCTTCAGCGTCAGATGCTTGAGCCGATAGGGCTGGAGGAGCGGGTCGTTGCTAGTCATCGTCTTCCTGCTGTTTCAAATTGTGCTAATGAGCGGCAAATTTTTGTTTTTACGCATGTCGCTGTCCCAAAATCGCTGCGCAGTTTTGGGCGACATGCAGCAAGGAACCTGCTCATGACCGATACGAAAAACCTCACCCAGCTCGGCACCAACGTCGAGGCGCCACAGAGCCCTGAAGCGGCAGTCCTGGAAACCGTGCCGTTTTCGCGCGGCGACGGCCCGCCGGCCATCGTTCGCTTCACCTGCCCGGAATTCACTTCGCTCTGCCCGGTCACCGGCCAGCCGGACTTCGCCCATATCGTCATCGACTACGCACCCGATGCGCTGCTGGTGGAATCGAAGTCGCTCAAGCTGTTCATGACCTCGTTTCGCAACCATGGCGCCTTCCACGAAGAATGCACCGTCATGATCGGCCGCCGCATCATCGCCGCGACCAAGCCATTGTGGTTGCGCATCGGCGGCTATTGGTATCCGCGCGGCGGCATTCCGATCGACGTGTTCTGGCAAACCGGCGCGCCGCCGGAAGGTGTGTGGCTGCCCGACACCGGCGTCGCCCCCTATCGCGGGCGCGGCTAATCGGACGGAGCGGCTCACCTGATCCCGGTCCGGCACAGGTTGGTCTCCAGGAAAGGCATCACCGCGTCGCGGTACCGCTGTTGGTCATAGCGATAGAGATCAACATGCCGCGCGCCGTCGAACCAGACCAGCTTTGCGTCAGCGCCTGCCGCATCTTTCAACGCCAGTGTCTGGCTGCGAGCGACAAACGGATCCGAATTGCCTGCTAGCAGCAATATCGGCCGATCAATCGCGCCGATGCGATCGACCGGCCTGACATCATCTACCCCGAAGCCAAGGCGGAGCTGCATCTGCGCCAAGAGGATGGTCGCCTGTACGTCGCGCAACATAGGCAAGGGCGCTCGCAACGCCGTGGTTTCCAGCAAAGTCGCGTAGAGCTGCTCCAGGACATAGGCATCGGCATGCTCCTGCTGAGCGCCAAATACAAAAGCAGCCGCACCGAGCGACGAGCCGATGGCCGCCACCTTGCGACCGGCGAAGCGTTGCCGCGCAAAGGCGAGGATGCGGCTGGCGTCCTGCCGTTCGATGTAACCAAAGCCTCTGATATCGCCGCCGCTTTCGCCATGTCCCGACAGATCGAACAGCACGATCGAGTAGCCGCTTTCGAAAAGCAGCTTCGCTCTTGGAACCATGGCCAGCTTGTTTGAACCGCGTCCGTGTAACAGCACGATTGTTCCGCAACTGTCCTGCCGATCCGCCACCCAACCGGCAAGATCGGGCGCGCCCTCCTGCTTCAGAACGATGCGCTCCACCGGTAACCCCACAGGCAGCGTGAAGCTTTGCTGAGGCACGCGGGCCACCGCGCGGCTTCCTGCCTCCCAGGTGACAGCGCAGGCCAGGACGCAAACCGCCGCGAATAAAGCAACCACGACAGGACCTCTTCTCATCGATCGGTCACGTGCACTTCGCATCAGTTGAGCGGCAGCCGCCGGTAACGGCCGGGACTGTTCGGATCGCTGAAATGGTGCATCGGCCCGTGTTCGGCAAAGTGCGCTGACCAGCGTTTCATTGCCGCCGGGGCGAGTTCGACACCCAGCCCGTCACCTTCCGGCACGCGCACCGTGTTGGCGATCTGTTTGAACGGGCCGTCCTTGATCACGTCGCCGATCTGCCAGCGAAACAGGGATTGCGACGCCTCGGTGATCCATGGCGTTGCCGCCACGACGTGCAGATAAGCCGATGTCATGATGCCGAGATCGTTCGAATAGCACCAGAACCCCTTGCCCATCGCCTCACAGGCGGCGATGAATTTCAGAGTTTTCGATAATCCGCCGAGTGCTGCGAAATTGCAGACGAAGTAATCCGGCGCACCGAGCGCGACTGCCCGTCTGAGATCCGGGATGTGCGTGGAGAACGGAATGCGCGAATGCTGGCGCAGCGCTGCCATCTCCTCGAAGGTCGCGACCGGATCCTCGTAATTGCGGATGTTGAACGGCTCGATCTCGCCCAGCACCCAGCGCGCTGTGGTCAGCGACCACTGCATGTTGGAATCGAGTTTGATCTGCGCTTTATCGCCAAGCGCCTCGCGCAGCATGCGCACTGTCCTGATCTCGAGCTCGGGATCGCCCATGATCAGCTTGCCCTCGAAGATCGTCGAGCCGTGCTGTTCTCGCATGCCGAGACAGTAGTCGACGATCGCTTCGGCGGTCATCTCGCCGCCGGCTCCGCCTTGAGCGGGGCGAAAGGCGAAATATTCCGAAAACGGAATGTCCTTGCGCACCGCGCCGCCGAGCAGCTTGTAGAGCGGCATGCCGAAGACCTTGCCTCTTATATCCCACAGCGCCAGTTCGACGGCGCCGAACGCCACCGTGGCTGCATTCTCGCCGGTGTTGGCGGTAATCTGCCAGGGCGGCACGCAGCGCGCCTCGCAGTCGGCGATGTCGAGCGGATCGGCGCCAATCAGCGCCGGCGCGATCTCGGCCTTGATCACCTCGCCGAAATGCCACCATGGCGCCTCGCCCAGTCCGACCACGCCTTCGTCCGTCTCGACCTCGATGATCGATTTCGAGGCGCCGCCGTAGAGACCAGCCGTCCACCAAAACGGAGCATCGAGCGGGACGTTGACGTGGGTGACGCGGATGTTGGTGATCTTCATCGGTCCGTTCTCACTCACACTGGTATTGGCTTAGCGCCCATTCGCCGGTCACCGAGAGCAGGTCCGATATCTTCCAGTCGCCATCGATCTTTTTGAACTTCCATTCCAGCCGGTGCGGATTGCCGGAGACGACAAAAGCGACGACGACCTTGGCCTCGTCGCCCTTGACCGCTTCGATGGTTTTCAGGCTCTTGTCGATCTCCGCCTTGTCGTATTCGGAATTGTCGAGCGCCATGTTGGGATCGAGGCACTCGCCCTGCCCCGATTTCCGCAGCGCATCGCTCTTGTCCAGCACCGACTTTGCCGGGTCGGTGAAATGGCCCCGCTGAGCCGGATCGACCTCGAGCCCGGCATGCTCGTAGAACGGCTTCACCACCGCGGTCGGCGAGCCCGGCTGCACGGCTGCGGCCGGCGCGTTTTCTGCCGGCGGCGAAACTGCCGGCGGAGGTGCCGCACTGTCGGCCGGCGCATTTGCGGGCGGCGCGCCGAATAGGCCCTGAGCGGCGGCGCTGCTCAATCCGGCCAGCAGGCACGCAGTCGCCAAAATCCAGGGACGGCAGCGAAGCACGGCATCACTCCGGCGACTGTCCGGCCAGGCATTCGAGCGCACTCAGGGTCCAGCCGCTGGTCTTCGAGGTAATGTCGGCGACCTTCCACTGGCCGTCGATCTTCTTCAACGACCAGACCATTTGGCGTTTGGAACCATCGCCTTCCGGAAAAAGGTTGAACGTCGCCGTCACCTCGGCGCTGTCGCCGTCCAGCGTTTCGGCCAGCGTCAGCGTCTTGGCCACGGTCTTCTCGTCATAGTCCTGCGCATCGAGACCAGGGGCGAAGTCGATGCAGGGAACTTCATCCGGATGGTTCTTTGCCGCATTGTCGTTCAATTCGAACAGTTTCGTCACCGGCGCGGTGAAGCGGTCGCGATATTGCGCATCGGCCTCGAACTTGACCGACGGGACATAAAAGAACTTCACGGCGTTGGCAGCAGGGCCGGCAAACGCGGCCGCCGGCACGGCCATCGAAAGCGCGGCAACAAAAAGTGGCAGTTTCATGGGTGTCCCCGATTGTTCACTGACGGAAGCTATCAGTACCACGCATCTTGCCCGTCGGCCTTCTTGCGGTCCATGAAATCCTGCAACGCGTCCTCTGCTGGCAACTCAGGCGTTCAGCCAGACGTTCTGGAGATCCATCTCGAAGGTTTGGTGGACACCGTAGTTCTTCACCTTCTCGTTCATGTGGCTGAACAGCTTCTGCCAAAACGGCTGAATGATGACGCCCGAATCCTGCAGGATCTGCTCGATATCCTTCATGACCTCGCGGCGCTTCTCGACGTCGATGAGCGAAAGAGCCTGCTTGAGCTTGGCGTCGAAATCAGGGTTCGAGTAGCCGGTTTCGTTCCAGGCCTCGCCGGTGCGATAGCCGAGCGCCAGCACCTGTACGCCAAGCGGGCGCATGTACCAGATGGTCATCGAATAGGGGTATTTCGTCCAGTCGTTCCAGAATGTCGATCCCGGCAGCACGGTGCGCTTCACCTTGATCCCGGCATCGCGCAGCTGGCCGGCAATAGCGTCGCCGGTGTTCTTCTGCCAATCGTCCTCGACGGTGATCAGTTCATGCTCGAAGTCGTCCTGCCCGGCATCGGCCATAAGCTTCTTCGCGCCCGCGGCGTCGCGTGTCTTCTTGGGCAGCGCGTAGTATTCCGGATGAATCGGGCTGACGTGGTGGTTTTCACCAACAGTGCCTCGCCCGGCGTAGCCAAGTTCGAGCACCGCTTTGTTGTCGACGGCCATCTGGAGGGCGTTGCGAACCCGCTTGTCGTCATAGGGCTTGTTCGTGATGTTGGTGCGGGCAACGAGCGTGGTCGCTGTCGCGACCTCCGATTTGACCAGCCCCATCTTGTCGAGGATGTCTATGAAGTCGGCCGGCGTCTCGAAGTTGAGGTCGATTTCGCCGGAGTCGAATGCATTTATCGAGGCGTTGAAATCGGTTCCGTAGTCGATGAATTCGACGCCGTCGAGAAGCGCTTCACCGCCCCACCATTGGCCATTCTCACGACGCCTGACGACCGCTTTCTGGCCGACCGCATAAGACACCAGTTCGAACGGCCCGGTGCCAATCGGCTTCTCAATCGGATTGGCGCCGTCGGCGTCGAAGTTGCGATGGACCACCAGCGCCGGATAGTCGGTGAAGTTCGGGATCAGCGAGATGTCCGGTTCGTTCAGCTTCAGCTTCACCGTGTTGTCGTCGACCTTGGTGATCGCCCCTTCCCTGGCCTTGCCGGTCTTTGCATCGATCAGCGCACCGACGCGCGCGGCCATCGAATTGCCGGCGGCAGCCTTCTCGCACCAGCGCGTCAGATTGTAGGCCACGTCATCGGCGTTGAAAGCATCGCCGTTGTTCCAGGCGATGCCCTTGCGCACATGCAGCACGTATTCGGTGGCGTCGTCGTTGACCTCCCAGCTTTCGAGCAGAACCGGCTCGAATGTGAACTGGCGGGTGTAGCGTACGAGCGGCTCGAGCCAGCAGCGTGAAATGTTCGCAAGTTCCACCCAGTCGTAGGTGCGCGTGTCCTTTTGCGCCTTCACCGACATCGAAACGTGCAGCGTTCCGCCTTTCTTCGGCTCTTCAGCCAAAGCCCGCTCCGGCACGGCAAGTCCAATCATGCCGTAGGCAAGGGCCGTCGATGCGCCGAAAGCGCTTGCCAGAGCGAGAAACTCCCGCCGGTCGACGCGACCGGCGCGCGCCTCGCTGGCCATTGCTTCGATGGCGCTCGGTACGCTATCGCCGTTGCTTCTGAAGAGTGTCATTTTTTCCTCCCTTATGGTTCGCATCGGGTCTTCGCCCGTGATCAACTAACGCTGTCCGGCAGTTTCTCCTCGCGCCGCGCAATCAAATCTTTGAGACCCTCGGCGATGCCCTCATCGAGCTTCGGCTCCTCATAATCGGCGAGCATGTTGCGCGCTTTCTCGCGGCCGCGGGTGTCGTGGTCCTTTGCTCCTTCCGCCTTCCACTGTTCGAACGAATTGAAGTCCATGATGCTCGGTATGAAGAAGGCGGACTCGAAATGTTCAAGCGTGTGCTGGGTGCCGAGGAAATGGCCCTGCGGTCCGACCTCGCGGATAGCCGCCATAGCCTCCTTGAAATCGTCGAATGGCAGCCCGCCAGCATATTTGTACCAGCCGACAAGCTGCTCGCAGTCGGTGGCAAATTTCGAATAGCCGCAGGTCAGGCCGGCCTCGAGCCAACCGGCGGAGTGCCAGATGTAGTTGGCGCCGGCAAGGATGGCGGCATGCATCAGCATGTTCGCCTCGTAGCCCGCCTGGGCGTCGTTCAGCTTCGAGCCGACATGGAAACCGGACGTGCGCCACGGCAGACGATACTTCCGCGCCAGGGCGCCCATGAGATACATCATCTGGGCCGCCTCCGGCGTGCCGCCCATGGGAGCGCCGGTCTTCATGTCGACCGTCACCATGAACTGTCCGTAGATCTGCGGCGAACCCGGACGCAGGAGCTGTGTGAACGCGACGCCCGCCAGCGCTTCGGCATTGACCTGCGCGACCGCACCGACGGCAGAGGCCGAAGTCGAGGCGCCGCAAAGGGCGAAGGGGGCGAGGATCAGCGGCTGGTTGTGGCGCGCATAGACTTTCATCGCGTCCAGCATGGTGGCGTCCCACACCAGCGGCGAATTGCAGTTGGTGATCGACACCAGAACCGGGTTGTCGCGGACAAAATCCTCGCCGAACACGATGCCTGCCATCGCCATCGTGTCTTCGGCTCGATCCCTGGAGGTCACGATGCCCATGAACGGCTTGTCGGAGTGCTTCAGCGCCGAATGGATGATGTGGAGGTGACGTTTCGGCACCGCGATTTCCATCGGCTCGCAGATGATCGAGCTCGACGAGTGCAGCGCCGGCGCCATGTAGGCGAGCTTGTGGAAATTGTTGAGGTCGGCGAGTGTGCCGTAGCGCCGGTTGTTGTCGAGGTCGCGCACGTAAGGCGCTCCGTACATCGGCACGAAGATGGAGTTGTTTCCACCCACACGTACGGAACGCTGGGGGTTCCTCGCATTGAGCGTGAACTCCGACGGGACCTTCGAGATGAGCTCCATCAGCAGGGCGCGGTCGATCCGGACCCTTGTCTCCGAGACATCGGCGCCCGCCGCCTTCCACATTGCGATCGCCTCGTCGTCGCGGAACTCGCATCCGACTTCTTCGAGGATGGAGAGCGACTCCTGGTGGATCAGCTCAACCGCCTCGTCCGGAACCATCTGATAGACGGGAATCTGGCGGACCAGGGTTGGAAACGACGCTATGGGTGCGCCCCGCAGCGCCTTGCGCCCCAGGCGGCCACCGCTGCGGCGGTTGGTGTGTTCGCTCACTTCAACGGCCGGTGCGTTCATGGAGACTCCATCTTCCTGTCTCGACCAATCTAGCCAGACAAAATGCGGCTGTGACGCTGGAAAATCCTGATCTCTTGTATAAGCTCAGCTTATGCGAAGCTTGCGCCACCTGCTGCCGTCGGCCGGCAGCCTGATCGTTTTCGAGGCCGCCGGGCGGCTGTCGAGCTTTACCGCCGCCGGGCGGGAGCTCGGCATGACGCAGGCTGCCGTCTCCTATGCGATCCGCGGGCTCGAAGAGCAGCTCGGCGCCAAACTCTTCCAGCGCCGCCACCGGCAAGTCAGCCTGACCGAGGCCGGCGACCGCTTCCATGCCGACGTCTCGCTCGGCCTGTCGCACATTCGCAAGTCGGCGGAGGATCTGCGCCAGATCGCCGTCGGCGCGCATGTGACACTCGCCGCCTCGACCGCCTTTGCCTCGTTCTGGATGATGCCGCGCCTGCAGCAGTTTCGCGACGAATTGCCGGGCATCGACCTGCGCATCCAGACCGCCGACCGCGATCTCGACATCATCGCCGAAGACATCCCGCTCGGCGTCCGTGGCGGCGAGCCCAGGGAATGGCCGGATTATCATTCGCTGCCGCTGGCCGATGAGGTGATATTCCCCGTTGCCGGCGTTAGTTATGTGGCACGGTTCGGGCTGCCGGAGCGTGTCGCGGACCTTCAATCGCACCGCCTTATTCATCTTGAAGAGCCGTTTCGCGAGGCCGCGAGCTGGGACGAATGGTTCGCCTCAGCCGGTGTCGACATCGCCGATGCCGGACGCGGCTTGCGCATCAACGACTATGCGCTGGTGATCCAGGCCGTCATGGAAGGACAAGGCATCGCGCTCGGCTGGGGTCACCTCGCCGAGCGGCTGCTGGCATCAGGGCTGCTGGTGCGCGTCACCGGCCACACGATGACGACCGGCAAGGGCTTTCATGTCATCTGGTCGAAGAACCGCGAACTCAGCGACAACGCCCGCAAGGTGCGGGACTGGCTGGCGGCGCAGGCGTGAGGCCGATAAATGCCCGGTCAAACGGTCACGACGATCTTGCCGAATTGCTCGTTCGATTCGAGATAGCGGTGCGCCTCGACGATCTGGTCGAACGGAAAGGTTCTGGCGATTGCCGGCTTCAGCGAACCCGAGCTCAGTCCGTCGAGGATGAACGCCTTGGCGGCCTGCAGCCGGACCGGATCGCGCACGATCTCATGGACGAGATAACCGCGCAGCGTTAGTGTCTTTGCTAGCACTGCAGGTAGCGGAAAGGGTGTCGGGTCGAGGCTCAAGCCGCCATATTCGATGAGAATGCCGCCCGGTGCCATTGCTGCCGTCAGAGGCTTGAAAATCGGGCCGCCGACGGCATCGAACACCACGCGCACGCCGTCCGGGCCGGCGATTCGCTTCAACCTGGCTTCCAGGTCCTCCTCTGCCGAGGCGATGACGTGGGCCGCGCCGAACTCAAGCAAAGCCCGCTTCTTGGCGGACGTCCGTGTGACCGCGATCGGGGTCGCGCCAATCATGTTGGCGATCTGGATCGCCGCAAGTCCGACGCTGCTCGAGGCCGCGGTAATGACAATAAAGTCCTCGCTTTGGAGGTTGGCAATGTCGATCAGCGCACCGTAGGCCGTGAGATATTGCATCCACGCTGCGGCGGCTTCTTCCCAACTCAGCGATGGTGGATGCTTGACGACGAGCTCGGCGGGATATGTGGCAATCTCACCATAGGCAGGCCAGCGGATCATCGACAATGGCGGCACGATGCTGACGGCATCGCCAGGCGCAAACCCGTCCACGCCTTCGCCGACCATCTCGACGATACCCGCCGCCTCGAGCCCAAGACCGGAAGGCAACGGCGCGGTCTGGATGTAGGTCCCCGAACGCAGCAGCGCCTCGGCGCGGTTTATACCCAACGCCTTGACGCGGATCTGAATCTCACCGCTCGCGGGCGCAGGCGTGTCAACATTCTCGATGCGCAGGACCTCGGGACCACCGAGCTCATGAAAGCGAACGAAACGTGCCATCGGTCACAACTCCAAAATATTTGAACTGAATCGGCTATGCCAGCGCTCGTCAGGCGGATAAATAGCCGCTTGAGTAGATCAGCAGAAACTGTGGGTTTTGAATATGGATCGCCTTACGAGCATGGCCGTGTTCGTCAAAGCCGTCGACCTGGGCTCGTTCGCGGCCGCGGCGGCGGCTCTCGATCTGTCCGGGCCGATGGTCGGCAAGCATGTCCGGTTTCTCGAGGAGCGCCTGAGCGTGCGCCTCATCAACAGGACGACGCGCCGCCAAAGCCTGACCGATTTCGGGCGCGCCTATTATGAACGCTGCCGGCTGGTGCTTGCCGAAGCGGAGGCCGCGGATGCACTCGCCGCCGACCAGCTTGCCGAACCGCGCGGAAAGCTGCGCGTCCTCATGCCGGTGCATTTCGGCCGGCGCTGCGTTGCCCCGATCCTGTTCGGGCTTGCGCAGCAATATCCGGCGCTGGAACTTGACCTGTCGTTCAGCGACGCCCTCGCCGACCTCGCCGAGGACGGCTGCGATCTTGCCATTAGAACGGGCGACCTGGAGGACCAGGCCGGGGTAATGGCACGTCGCATCGCGCGCCAGCACATGCTCGTCTGCGCATCGCCGTCCTATCTCGACCGGCACGGCCGGCCGCAGCAAATAGATGACCTCGGCAGCCATCACGCGATCATCTACCGCCGTTCCGGGCGTGCCGTTCAGCCGTGGCTGTTTCCGCGCAACGGCCACCCCGCGATTGAGGTCAGGCCCGTCAGCAGATTGGGGCTCGACGATCTCGATGCCATCGCCGATGCCGCGGCCGCCGGCATGGGGCTCGCCTGGCTGCCATACTGGATGGTTCGCGAGCGCATTCAGGCGGGCGTACTTGTCCCGCTGCTGCCGGAACAGCCACGGTTTCTCTATGACGCCCATGCGCTGTGGTTGCAGACGCCTCACCTGCCGATGAAAGTCCGTCTTGCCGTCGATGCACTGGCGGCAGCGCTGCCCAAGCTCATGACTTGAAGTGCACGAGCGGCCAGTCGCGATCAGCTGCGTGGATTTCCTCAATTCCGCCCTCCCGCATCGACCACGAATCCGCCTATAGTGCCCCATGCCGATCCGCCAGCTTTCCGAAACGATGATCAACCAGATCGCCGCCGGTGAAGTCATCGAGCGTCCGGCAAGCGTGGTCAAGGAACTGGTCGAGAACGCGCTGGATGCAGGCGCTACCAGAGTCGAGATCGTCACCGCCGGCGGCGGGCTGAACCTGATCCGCGTCAGCGACGACGGCTCGGGCATTCCGGAAAAAGAACTGGCGCTGGCGATCGCGCGCCATTGCACCTCCAAGCTCGCCGACAACATTCACGACATCCGTTCGCTCGGCTTTCGCGGCGAGGCCTTGCCGTCAATCGGCTCGGTGGCGCGGCTGTCGATCCGCTCGCGCACCGCGTCCAGTGAAAACGCCGCCGAGATCGGTATCGACGGCGGCCGCGTCTCCGCGGTCAGGCCGGCGGCGGCCAATCGCGGAACCACGGTCGAGGTGCGCGACCTGTTCTTCGCCACGCCCGCAAGGCTCAAATTCATGAAGGGCGAGCGCGCCGAAAGCACGGCCATCGGCGACGTGGTCAAGCGCATCGCCATCGCCTTTCCCGCCGTGCGCTTCACCCTGGCCGGCCCGGACCGCTCGACGCTGGAACTGCCGGCGACCGACGACAGCCCGGAAGGCCGGCTGCGCCGGGTGGCGCAGGTGATGGGCGCCGACTTTCCGGACAATGCGATCGCCATCGACGCGATGCGGGACGGCGTGCATCTCGCCGGCCATGTCTCGGTCCCCTCCTTCACCCGCGCCAACGCGCTGCAGCAATACGCCTATGTCAACGGCCGTCCGGTGCGTGACAAACTGATCGCCGGCGCCATTCGTGGCGCCTTCGCCGACGTGCTGCCGCGCGACCGCCATGCCGTCACCGTGCTGTTCCTGAGGCTCGATCCGGCGATCGTCGACGTCAACGTCCATCCGGCCAAGGCAGACGTGCGCTTCCGCGACCCGGGGCTGGTGCGCGGGCTGATCGTCGGCGCCATCCGCGAAGCGCTGGCCAATGCCGGCATCCGCGCCGCCACCACCGGGGCCGCCGGCATGATGACCGCGTTCCGGCCAGGCGCCGCATCCTATGCGCATGGCGGCCCGGCCAACGGTCACCGCAGCTACGAGGCCGCCTATCGGGCATCGGGCTTTTCCGGGTTCGATCCTGCCCGTTCGCCGCAGCGGCCGCTCAATATGGGCGACGGGTTCGGCGAGGACGAGCAGGCGGCCTTCGACGCCGGGCCGCTGCACAGCGCCGATGCGCGCGCCGGGCAAAACGAAGCGGCGGAAACGCTGCTCGGCACGGCGCTGGGCGCGGCGCGCGCGCAAGTGCACGAGAATTATATCGTCGCCCAGACCAGGGATTCGCTTGTCATCGTCGACCAGCATGCGGCGCATGAGCGGCTGGTCTACGAGGCCTTGAAGAACGCCCTCCACTCACGCGCGGTGCCGTCGCAGATGCTGCTGTTGCCCGAGATTGTCGATCTGTCGGAAGAGGATGCCGAGCGGCTTGCCAGGCATTCCGAGACGCTGGCCCGCTTCGGCCTCGGCATCGAGCGCTTCGGCCCCGGTGCCGTCGCGGTGCGCGAGACGCCGTCGATGCTCGGCGAGACCAACGTCCAGCAACTGGTGCGCGACCTCGCCGACGAGATCGCCGACAACGACACGGTCGACACGCTGAAGGAGCGGCTGGACAGAATAGCCGCGACCATGGCCTGCCACGGCTCGGTGCGTTCCGGCCGCCTGCTCAAACCGGAAGAGATGAACGCGCTGCTGCGCCAGATGGAGGCGACGCCCGGCTCCGGCACCTGCAACCACGGCCGCCCGACCTATATCGAGCTCAAGCTGGCGGATATCGAGCGACTGTTCGGGCGGCGATAAGGAACTCGCAGGGCGCAGCCCCCACCCGGACCTTCGGTCCGACCTCCCCACAAGCGGGAGGTAGGGAGCCCTACCCGCCGACGCCTCGCGAGGAGCTTACCCTCCCCCTTGTGGGGAGAGTCGCTGCGAAGCAGCGGGGTGGGGGGTACGAAAAGAGCCGCTGTACAGCGGCTCTTTTCGAGTCAGGCACAGCCCCAAACCCTTTGCTCACCTCTTCAAATTCACCACGATGACGCCGCCCAGCGCCAGCGCGCCGCCGAAGATGCCAAGCAGCGTCGGCACCTCGCCCAGCCAGAAGAAGCCGATCAGCGTCGCCATCGGCGACACCAGATAGAGGAAGTTCGAGGCACGCGCCGCGGGCAGGCGGGAAAGCGCTGTTGCCCAGGCAGCGTAGGCGATCAGGCTGGGTACGATGCCGAGAAAGATGACGGCGCCGAGCCCGGCGGTGTCGGCGACCGCCGCCTGCGCCAGACCGCTCGGCAGGAACGGCGACAGGCAGAGCGCGCCAAGCACCATGTTCGAGGCCGAGATCGTCAGCGGGTGATGGTGGGCAAACAGCGGCTTCTGGACGATGGTGTTGACGGCCGAGCACAGCGCCGAGCCGAGGACAAGCAGCGCACCATTGTTGAAATGCAGCCCTTGCCCCTCGCCCATGGCGATGATCCCGATACCGGCGAAGGACAGGAATGTGCCGGCCCAGGCGAGGCCCGAGAAGCGTTCGCCGAGCAGCGCCATGGCCATGATGGCGGTGAAGATCGGGCTGACATTGATGATGAAGCCGGCCGCACCGGCCGAAACGGTCAGCTCGCCGAAATTGAGCATCACCGTGTAGAGCGCGACGAAGACGGCACCACCGAAGACAAAGCGCCAGAGTTCATCGAGCCTGGGCAGCGCCGGCCGCTTGACCGCGAGGAAGATCGCCGCCGGAACCGCGGCGATGGCAAAGCGCAGCGCGCCAAGTTCCAGCGGCCCGAAAGCGGCAAGGCCGGCGCGGATCGCCGGAAAGGCGGAGGCCCAGCCGACCACCGTCAGCGCCACCGCGATGGCAGCCGTGGCATCCATGCGCTGTGTCGTATTCAACGTGCCGGTGTAAGCGCTCATCTGGGTGTCCTCGCGATCCAATGCCATGAAGTAGAGAAACGCTATTGCGGGTCGGTTGACAAACGAACAAATCGAGCATCACCTGTGACTATGGATCACAGCTTAGACCCGATGCTGCCGCTCGAAACGCTGCGCGCCTTCGACGCCGCGGCTCGGACCGGCAGCTTTTCGGCGGCGGCCGAGAAGCTCAACATCACTCACGGCGCCGTCAGCCGGCAGATCGCCAAGCTCGAGGGTTGGCTCGGGCTGAAAGTCTTCGATCGCGGCGCGCGCGGCGTCTCGCTGACCATCGAGGGCAACCGGCTGCATCTGCGCACCACCGAAGCCTTTGCCCTGATCGCCAGCAATTCGGATCGCTGGGTCGAGCCGCGCGGCACGGCGGTGGTGCGGCTGACCTCGATCCCTTCGGTCAGCGGGCTGTGGCTGATGCCGCGTATGGCGGCGCTGGAGAACCACCCGTCGAAGCTGCGTATAGTGCTCGACGTCGACATCCGCCAAGGCGATCTTGCCGACGAGGGCATCGACCTGTCGATCCGCTGCGGGCGCGGTCGCATTCCGGGCCGGATCTCGGTGCAGCTTTTCGAAGAATATGTGTTCCCGGTCGCCTCGCCGGAATTGGCCAGGGAGATCGGCCGCGGAGATCCTGCCCGGCTGCTCGAATTTCCGCTGATCAACGATTCCGACGCTTCGGCCTGGCGCGCCTGGTTTGCGGCGCAGGAGATGGACTATCGGCCGCGGCCGCACGACCGCCGTTTCGAGGACTACAATCTGGTGCTCGACGCCGCCGCGCACGGGCTCGGTATTGCGCTGGCACGTCCGCCGTTGACGGTGGACCAATTGAAATCGGGCCGCATCGTCGCCGTCGACGAACGCAGTGCGCTGAGCCCGATATCCTACTGGCTCGACCGGCCGCTGGGGCGCCCGCGCGCCGCCGCCGCCGAACTCGCCCGGCGCATCGCCGTCCAGGCCGGGCTGCCAGCGAAGAAGATCGAGCAGTTTATCACCGCCGAGGAATGAGAAGCGCGTCGCGTTCGACCGGCCTCATGCGACGCGCTTCAGGTTCTTGTGTTTATGCATGTCGCGCAAAACCGCTGCACACTTTTGCGCGACATGCATTGGCATCCGCTTTGCCGGCTTGTTCGAGCAAGTGTCACCAGAAACAGAACCACGCGAGGCCAACCGAGCTTGACCTCGCCGCAATTTGTGGCGATGACATCGTCATGAATTTCGGCACCACCCCATGATGAACCGTTTCGAAGGACCCGGCGGCAAGGAAGCCCGCATCCGCTATCTCGACGGCGACTTCCAGGTGACCAGCCCCGGCGCCTTCGTGCGCTGCGCGGTGACCGGCGAGAGCATCCCGCTCGACGAGCTCAAATACTGGAGTGTCGCCAAGCAGGAACCCTATGTGAATGCCGCCGCCTCGCTGCGCCGCGAGATCGAAGCGCATCCGGAACTGCGCCGCCGACGCTAGTCCAGCGCAATGAAAGCCGCCCCGTTGCGATCCTGCGCCCTCTGCCGCGGTGTCAGGCCGGCAACACCGAAACCTTAGAGGCCATGAAATAAAAAACCCGCCTCAAGTTCGAGGGCGGGCCACCGGCGAATCATCACTATACCCAAATTACTAGCATAGCTGCCGGCACAAAGCAAGAACAAAATACGTTCGACCGGCGGAAAGCCGCAAATTCCAGTCCCGCATTGCCTCGGTGCTCACGCTTCTGGTCAGCCTTTAAGCCGGCGCTGCCGCCAGGCATCCAGCGTCTCGTCGATGATGCGTTGCGGCACATGGTCGAGCTCGAAGACGGTGTCGATCTCCAGCACATCGAGCCCGTCGAGGAATTCCGGCGGTGCCGCGCCGTGACGCAGGCGGGCAGCGTCCTTGGCGGTGGTAATGAGACCAAGCCCGGCTTTACGTGCTGTCGCCGCCAATTCGGCAAGCTCGTCCGCACTGTAGAAATGATGGTCAGGAAACGGTCGGGTCAGCGCAAGCTCGCCGCCGGCCTCGGCTACGGTGTCGAAAAACCTGTCGGGATGGCCAATGCCGGCGAACGCCAGGAACCGCCTGCCGGCCAGCGTCACCTTGCTGCTCGGGGCAGTGTGCGCCTCGAAGATCGGCCTGCCGGCACGCGCTGCCTGGCGCACGACCGTATCGGCCGCGGTGCCCTCGCCCATCTTCAGCAAGGCGCTGGTGAAGACCAGTTGGTCGACGATCTTTGCCCGCAGCGGCCCGCCGGGGATGACGCGGCCATTGCCGATGCCATGGCGCGCATCGACAACGACCAGCGCATAGTCGATGTGGATACGCGCGCTCTGAAAACCGTCATCCATGATCAGGAAATCGCAGCCGAGCTTCTCCAGCAGAAGCCTGGCGCCGGCGGCCCGGTTCGGCGTCACCGCGACCGGGGCGTGTTCGGCCAGAAGCAGCGGCTCGTCGCCGACATGCTTGGCGGCATCGTGGTGCGGATCGACGATATGCGGCTGCGCGAAGGAGCCGCCATGGCCGCGCGACAGGAAACCCGGATTAAGCTGCATGCGCCTGGCCTGCTCGGCCAGCGCGATCGCCACCGGCGTCTTGCCGGTGCCGCCGACGGTGAAGTTGCCGACGCAGAGCACCGGCGCCTGGACCTTTTCACGCGGCGCGTGCCGCATGCGGCGACCGGCGACAAGCGCATAGACGGCGGAGAGCGGCGACAGCGCCGTGACCCGCCAGTCCGGCTCTTCCCACCAGAAGGGTGGCGCTTCCGAGGTCACGTCAGCGCCCGTTCGCGCCCTTCAGGCGCGACTTGACGACCAGCGGCTGGATATAGGGCTCGAGCGACCTGAGCGTATGCGCCAGCGCACCGCGCATCTCGTCGACCGTCGCCGCACCCGCCGCCATCATCTCATGGCGGGCCGCCTCGTTGGTCAAAAGGAAATTAACGGCGCCGGCCAGCATATCGCGGTCGCGCACCAGCTTGGCGCCGCCGCTATCGAGCAGGCGCTGATAGGCCTCGCGAAAATTCTGGACGTTGCGGCCGGCAAGCACCGCGGTCTCCAGCATGGCTGGTTCCAGCGGGTTCTGGCCGCCCTCGGAAGTCAGCGAACGGCCGACAAAGGCAATTTCCGTCAGCCTCAGATAAAGCCCCATCTCGCCGATCGTGTCGCCGAGCAGAATATCGGTGTCGGCGGTGATCCTGTCGCCCTTGCTGCGCTGCGCCAGCTTCAGGCCCATGCCGGAAATCTGGGCGGCCAGCTGCCCGGCGCGATCGGGATGGCGCGGCACGATGATCGTTAAAAGCCCGTGGTGGCGCTTGTGCAGCATGGCGTGAACTTCGGCGGCGACCGCCTCTTCGCCGTCATGGGTCGAGATCGCCGCCCAGGTCGGGCGGCCGCCGATCTGGCGTTTCAGCGCCGCCAGTGCCCGCTCGTCGGCCGGCGGCGGCGCGGTGTCGACCTTGAGATTGCCGGATACAGTGACCGGCCGGGCGCCGAGCGAAAGGAAGCGCTCGCCATCGAGATCCGACTGGGCGACGACATGGGCGAGATTTTCGAACAATGCTTCGGCAATGTTGGCGCGCTTCTTCCAGGACTTGAAAGAGCGGTCGGACAGCCTGCCGTTGACCAGAACCTGCGGCACGCGGCGGGCGCCGAGTTCCAGGATGGTCATCGGCCAGATCTCCGATTCGGCGATGATCGCCAGGTCCGGCTGCCAATGGTCGAGGAAGCGGCTGACCGCCGGCTTGAGGTCGAGCGGCACATATTGGTGGATGATGCGGTCGCCCAGCCGTTCTTCGGCGACCTGCGCCGAGGTGACCGTGCCCGTCGTCAGCACGATGTTGACGCCGTAATCGAGAATGCTCTCGACCAGCGGCACGACGGCGATGGTCTCGCCGACGCTGGCTGCATGGATCCAGATCACCGGGCCTTCGGGGCGCTCGCGTCCGGCGACGCCGTAGCGTTCGCGCCGGCGAATGCGATCCTCCTTGCCTCTGGAAGTGCGCCAGGCGACATAAGGCCCGGCCAACGGGTAGGCGGCCGCCCCCGCGAAACGGTATGCGGTCAGGAAGGCGCGCGCCCAGCGCACACTCATTTCGAACCGTCCACAAGGCGATAGGCCTCGGCGGTCGCGGCATTAAGCGAGGCCGTGACCTCCTGGCGCTTGCGTTCCATTTCGGCGGCGTCGGCGTTGGCCGGCACGAAGACAGGCGTGCCGACGACAATCGAGGAGCGGCCGAAGGGCAAGTTGATCGTCGTCTTGTCCCAGCTGCCCTCGATCACCTTGCGGCGGCTGGTGGCTATCGCGGCAGGCAGGATCGGCCGGCCGGACAGCCGCGCCAGAAGGACGACGCCGAGCCCCGCATCGCGCGGCGTGCCGTGGGGAATATCAGCAATCATGGCGACATTCTTGCCGGTGGCGAGCGACTTTTTGAGGGCGATGAGCGCCTTGGCCCCGCCCTTGTCGAGATGCCTTGCGCTTTCGCGCCCGCCAGAGCCGCGCACCGCCTCGATGCCGAATTTCTCGACCATCAGCGCGTTGAGCTCGGCATCGGCGCTGCGCGATACCATGGCAACCAGCGGCCGTCCCTTGGGATAGTAGGCCGGGGTCAGCAGGTGCTGGCCGTGCCAGAGCGCGATGATGCCAGGCTCGAGCTGCGCATAGGCGCCGCCGGAAAACTTGGCCGATCCGTCGACCATGCGGTTGGTCAAGCGGACAAGGCGGACGAAATACGCAAACAGCGCGGCAAGCGCATTCTTGACGAATCGCGACTGCGCCAGCGGTTCGCGGATCTTGCGCCAGAACGTCTTCGGCTTGCGACGTCTGACCGCCGACCGCGGGGCTGATCGCTTGACCGCTTCATGGTTCATCGATGTCAACCGACAGCCTTGTTTTCGGGGTCGAGCAGGCGGTGCAGGTGAACGACGAAATAGCGCATATGGGCATTGTCGACGCTAGCTTGCGCCTTGGCCTTCCAGACGGCGTGCGCCGATTGATAGTCCGGATAGATGCCGACAATATCGAGCGCGTCGAGATCGCGGAATTCGGTGCCGCCCAGCTTCTTGAGTTCGCCGCCGAACACCAGGTGCAAAAGCTGTTTCTTTCCGTCTTCAGCGGCCATGTCGATCCTTCACATATCGTGAGTTTGGGACAGGTCTAGACCAAAGCCGCCGACTTTGGAACTATTGATAGTGGTCAATTGTCCAGCCCGGCGATGACGCCGGCGAGCACGGCGAGGAGTTCGCCGCTGCCGGCGGCGAGCGGTCCGTGACGGATCACTTCGCCGGCATAGAGCGGCGCGCGGCCATGCCGATCGAGCAAGGCGCCGCCTGCCTCGCGCAGGATGAGATCGGCCGCGGCGATGTCCCAGTCATGCGCGTTGGCCTTGACGAAGGTGGCATCGAGCTGGCCGCCGGCGATCATCGCCAGCCGGTAGGCGAGCGAAGGAATATAGAGCACGCGCTTCAGCCGTTTGTGCCATTTCGCCGGCATCAGGTCGATCATCGCCTTCGGTCCGGCGATTTCGGCCGTTTCCGACGGCGGACGCACGCTGATGCGCCTGCCATTCAGGAACGCGCCCTCGCCCGGCAGCGCCCAATAGATTTCGCCCTTCGCCGGGCAGTCGAGCACGCCGGCAAGCGTTCGGCCGTTCTCGACCACAGCGACGCTGACGCACCATGTGGGCAGCCCTTCGAGGAAGCCGCGCGTGCCGTCGATCGGATCGACGACAAAGGTGCGGCGCGCGACGAGCCTTACCGGGTCGTCGACGGTTTCCTCCGACAGCCAGCCATAATCCGGCCGGGCCGCCAGCAAGGTCTCGCGCAGATATTTGTCGGCGGCGTGATCGGCTTCGCTGACCGGCGAGGTGCCGCCCTTCATCCACACCTGCGGATTGTTGTTGAAGTACTGCATGGCGATGAGTCCCGCCTCGCGGGCGGCATCGCGCAACAGCTGCAGGTCTTCAGTAGCGCCGGCCGAGACGGCCGGGTCAAGCTCCGGCAAGGGTCATTCCTTCGATCAAAAGCGTGGGCGCGGCAGTGCCGAAATTGCGGTCGAGATCGCTCGCCGGAACCATGTTGAGGAACATCGTCTTCAGATTGGAGGCGATGGTCACCTCGGCGACGGGATAGGCCAGCTCGCCATTTTCGATCCAGAAGCCGGAAGCGCCGCGGCTATATTCGCCCGTCACCATGTCGACGCCCTGGCCGAATACTTCGGTGACGTAGAAGCCGGTCTTGAGCGACTTGATCAGCTCTTCCGGCGTATTTTCCCCGGGCTCGATGGCGAGATTGGTCGACGACGGCGAGACCGACGAGCCGCTGCGCGAGCCGCGCCCATTGGTGACGAGGCCGAGTTCCCGAGCCGCCGAAGTCGACAGGAACCAGTGGTTGAGCACGCCCTTGTCGACCATGAACAGTTTTTCGCCCTCGACGCCTTCGCCGTCGAACGGGCGCGAGGCCTGTCCACGGCGCCGGAGCGGCTCGTCGGTGACGGTGATTGCGGCCGAAGCCACCTTCTTGCCCATCATGTCGCGGAGAAAGCTGGTCTTGCGCGCGACCGCGGCGCCATTGATGGCACCGGCAAGGTGGCCGGCAATGCCGCGCGCCACACGCGGATCGAACACCACGTCGACAGGCCCGGTCGCCGCCTTGCGCGCGCCAATGCGGCGTACGGCGCGCTCACCGGCCTTGCGGCCGATGTCTTCCGGCGCGTCGAGATCGGAAAAATGCTGGCGCGAGGAGAATTCGTAGTCGCGCTCCATGCCGGTGCCCTCGCCGGCGATCACGCTGGTCGAGCGTGAAAAACGCGAGGCGACGTAATGGCCGACGAAGCCGTGAGAGGTGGCGAGCACCAGGCCGCCGAGCCCGGCACTGGCGCCACTGCCGGCCGAATTGGTGACGCCCTTGACGGCAAGCGCCGCCGCTTCGGCGGCAAGCGCTGCTTCCTTCAACTGGTCCGCCGACACCTCGGTGGCGTCGAACAGATCGAGGTCGCGCGGTTTCTTGACCAGCAAGGCCGGGTCGGCGAGGCCCTGATAGGGATCTTCGGGGGACACCTTGGCCATGGCGACGGCGCGCTCGGCCAGCATATTGGGGTCGGATGCCGCCGTTGCCGAAACGCTCGCTACCCGCTTGCCGACGAAGACGCGCAGCGAGACGTCCTCGCTCTCGGACGCCTCTGTGCCTTCGACCTTGCCAAGCCGCACCGACACGCCGGTCGAGCGGCCGCGTACCGCAACGGCATCGGCGGCATCGGCGCCGGCCCGTTTGGCAGCCTCGACCAGGGCCGCGACGCGATCGGTCAGTTTCGCTGCGTCGAGCGTATCGGTCATGCGCATGATCCTGTTATTTCCGGCCGGCTGAAGGGCAGCCGCTGCTGCACCATCTATTGTCCCGATGCGCCTTCTGCAATGGCGAAGCGGGCAAACCGGGTGCATCAAGCGCCGAAACAGGACCGCAGGCCGCAGGCGGATGAACGGCGAGCGAGATCGACAATCCCTCAGGAAGCGGCCACCGGCGTCCAGATCACGTCGTCGATCCTGAGCGCGCCGGTGGCAAGCATCACCAGCCGGTCGAAGCCGAGCGCGGCGCCGCTCGCCTGCGGCATGATGGCGAGCGCGGCGAGGAAGTCCTCGTCGATCGGGTAGCGTTCGCCATAGACGCGCTGCTTCTCATCCATTTCGGCGGCAAAGCGCAGGCGCTGCTCGGCCGGATCGGTCAACTCGCCAAAGGCGTTGGCGAGTTCGACGCCGCAGCAATAGAGCTCGAAGCGCTCGGCGGTGCGCGGATCGTCGGCGCTCGGCCGGGCCAATGCCGCCTCCGAGATCGGATATCCGAAAAGAATGGTGTTGCGCCCCTGCCCAAGCGCCGGCTCGATTTTTTCGACCATCACCCGGCTGAACAGGTCGGCCCAATTGTCGTCGGGCGCGGTCCGCAATCCGGCCTGGACCAGGGCGGCATGCAACCCCGCGCGGTCGGTGCTGCCATCGGCTGCAACCGTCGCCAGCAGATCGATGCCGGCATGGCGCATGAAAGCTTCGGCGACGCTCAACCGTTCCGGCTCGGCGAACGGATCGGCTTCACGGCCGCGGAAGCTAAAACGCTTCGCTCCGGCCCGTTCGGCCGCCAGCGCTACGAGCTCGGCGCAATCGCGCATCAGGCTCTCATAGGTCTCGCCGACGCGGTACCATTCGAGCATGGTGAACTCAGGATGGTGCAAGGGGCCGCGCTCGCGGTTGCGCCAGACAGCCCCGAGGCTGAAGATGCGCTCCTCGCCGGCGGCAAGCAGCTTCTTGCAGGCGAATTCCGGCGACGTGTGGAGGTAGAGCGGCTGGCGCTGCCCGTCCGGCCCGATCGCCTCGGTGGCAAAGGCCGACAGGTGCGCTTCATTGCCGGGCGAGACCTGCAGGGCCGATGTCTCCACCTCGACGAAGTCGCGGCGGCCGAACCAATCGCGCATCCCGGCGGCAATGGCATTGCGCAGGATCAGCCGCGGCCGGCGGTCGGCGTGGACATGCGGCGTCCACCACGGCGAGGCGGCGGTCATCGGCTTCAGGGGAATTGCACAGAGGGCTGGCGATTGCGGCCAAGATGCGCTAGGCCGCACGCAACGGCCTCTCCAGCCGATTTGCGCCAACAAATTTTATCAGGATGGAAACCCGTGAAGGTCATCGCCAGCTCCTTACGCAAAGGCAACGTCGTCGAAAAGGACGGCAAGCTTTATGTGATCCTCTTTGCCGAAAACATTCATCCTGGCAAGGGTACGCCGGTCACCCAGCTCGACATGCGGCGTATCTCCGACGGGGTAAAGGTTTCCGAGCGTTACCGCACCACCGAGCAGGTCGAGCGCGCCTATGTCGAGGAGCGCGAGCACACGTTCCTCTACCGTGACGGCGAAGGCTTTCACTTCATGAATCCGGAGAGCTACGACCAGGTCGCGGTGCCGGAAAGCGTGATCGGCGACATGGCGCCCTATCTGGTGGAAGGCATGCCGGTGCAGATCTCGCAATACAACAACATCGCCATCTCGCTGGTACTGCCGCAGCGCGCCACTTTCGAGGTGGTCGAGACCGAGCCGGTGACCAAGGGCCAGACGGCGTCCTCGTCCTACAAGCCGGCAACGCTGTCCAACGGCGTGCGTACCCTGGTGCCGCCACACATCAGCGCCGGCACCCGCGTGGTGGTGATGACGGCCGATGGCGCCTATGTCGAGCGCGCGAAGGATTGAGGCGCGAAGTCTGACACGCCTCGCCGAAAGCGTCGCGGCGGCCGGTCATCGTCTACCGCTTTGTGCCAGGGGCTTTCGAGCATTGGGACGCTGCACGCAGACCGAAGCGTCAACGCCCTGCCAGTTCTTTCCTATTGTACGACGCCAGCGGGCAATCTCTGAGCCTCGAGCAACGCCGACCGTCCCTTTCGCCAGGTGCCAGGTGGAATGCCGACGAACTTTTTGAAGGCGCGATTGAAGGCGGCTTCCGACTCGTAGCCGACCTCGGCACCCGCTTGCGCGATGCTCATTTCGGGCCGTTCGAGCAAGCGTCCTGCCAGTTGCAGACGCCAGCGAGCAAGATAATGCATGGGGGAGACCTCGACATAGTGGGTAAAGCGGCTCGCAAACGCCGTGCGCGAGAGCCCTACTTCGCGGGCGAGCCGGTCCAATGTCCATTCCTCCCTTGGGCGAGCGTGGATGAGCCGGAGCGCCTCGCCGACGTGTGGATCCCGTAGGCCTGACAGCCAGCCGCGCGAATCGTCGGGGAGGGTCTCGAGATGGCGGCGGATGATCTCGACAAACATCAGCTCGCTCAGCTTGGCGAGTATCGTTTCACAGCCCGCCCGCCCACTGCCGCCTTCGGCCAGCGCCAGCCGAAAAAGGTCGATAACCCAACTGCTTCCATCGGCGGGCTTGCGGGCACACAGGATGGCCGGCAATGCGGCCAGGAGAGGATTGAAGGGACGCGCATCGCAGCCAAGATACCCGCAAATGAATCGGGTCCGCTCGTCTCCGCCGCCACCATGGATCACCGCGAACGGCAGGCTCTCGTCTATCGGCCGATAATACATCGCCATATTGGGTTCGCCCCGCGCCCCCGGCGAGGAGCTCAACACGTTCGGAACACCACCGGGGAAGACAACGACATCACCGGCGTTCACGAGCACCGGCGGCACCGAATCGTCTCCCAGCGCGGCCCAGCACGAGCCCGACATCACGGCATGAAAAGAAATGATGTGCTCTGCCTCCGGCATGACGGCGGCGGCAATGTCGGCCGTGCCCGGCGACTCGCCAACCCAGGGAGAGCTGGCGTCGACGTCGAAATAGATCGCACCGGTGAGGCGAACGGCTCGGAGCACATCGGAAAGGACATCCATGCACTGCACCTCCGGAAACGATCGGCTACTCCCTTTGACAACGAGTTTTTCGGTCAGGCATCGAACTATCCGGCAATATGGCCGCCCGGGCAACCATCCATCTGGTCTAATCCTACTCTGAACGATCGGGCAACAGAAATGGACGATGTGACATTTGCGGGAACAGCGGACGAGACTAGCGTTTCATCGACCGGCCGACAGGTCCAATAATAGGGAGGAATGTCATGAACGATGAAGACATCACCAAATTCGCAGCAAGCCTGCGAGGCGAAGTCATCCACGCCGGCGACGCCCGCTATGACGAGGCCCGCAAGCTCTACAACGGCATGATCGACAAGCGGCCGCTGATCATCGCCCGCTGTGTCGACGTCGCCGACGTAATCACAGCGGTGAATTTCGGCCGCGACAACAATTTGCTGGTTGCGGTACGTGGCGGCGGCCATAACGGACCAGGATTGGGGAGCTGCGACGACGGTCTGGTGATCGACCTGTCGGCGATGAACGGCGTGCGCGTCGATCCGGATGCCCGCACGGCGCGGGTAGGCCCGGGCTGTACTCAGGGCGACCTCGACCATGCCACCCATGCCTTTGGCCTGGCCGTACCGGCGGGCATCATCTCGACCACCGGGGTCGCCGGACTGACGCTGAGCGGCGGCCATGGCTATCTGACGCGCAAATATGGCCTGACCATCGATAATCTGATCGAGGCCGATGTCGTGCTTGCCGATGGAAGCTTCGTCACCGCCAGCAAGGAGCGGAACCCCAACCTGTTCTGGGCGCTTCGCGGCGGCGGCGGCAATTTCGGCATCGTCACCAGCTTTGTGTTCAAGCTCCACCAGGTCAGCATGGTCTTTGCGGGGCCGATCGCATGGGATCAGCGCCACGCCCGCACCATCATGCAGCATTATCGCGAGTTCCTGCCGAACGCGCCCGAAGAACTCGGGATCTTTCTCGGGCTCAAGACCGTCCTCTCGAGCGCACCCTTCCCGGAAGAGTTTTGGGGAAAGCGGATGTGTCTGCTGATGTGCTGCTACAACGGCCCGGAGGAAAAGGGCAGAGAGGCGCTGGCCCCGCTGCTCGATGCGCTGCCCGCGCCCTGGTTCAACTGGATGGGAACGATGCCCTATCCCGCGGTGCAGAGCATGTTCGATGGGCTCTACCCGAAGGGAATGCAGTGGTACTGGCGGGGCGATTTCGTCAAGACGCTGTCCGACGAGGCGATCGACGCCCATCTCGCGCAGGCGGCGAAGACGCCGAGCGAGCTATCGCTCATGCACCTCTACCCGATCGATGGTGCGGTCCATCGCGTCGGCAAAGACGAGACACCCTGGAATTACCGTGATGCGACCTGGTCGATGGTCATCGCCGGGATCGATCCGGACCCACAGAAAGCGGGGCCGGTGACGCGCTGGACCAAGGCCTACTGGGAGGCCGTGCATCCGTTCGATCTGGGCGGCGCCTACCTGAACTTCATGATGGATGACGAGGGCGATGCAAGGCTCAAGGCGGCTTATGGCGACAACTATGAGCGCCTGGCTACGCTGAAGAAGAAATACGACCCAAACAACCTCTTCCGGGTGAACCAGAACATTCGACCGGCTGCTTGACGGCGGTGGCGGCCGGCCAGATCAGCCTCCGCACTGAAGCGCGTCGCGCTGAAATGGGTTCAGTCGACGCGCTTAAGCCCGCTGGGTATTTCGTCGAATCCAGTCAAGCTGTTGTACATGACAGTTCGGATGCTGATCCGCGCTGGTGTACTCGGCCCTTGAGAATCCTTCAGCCTTCGGCAACATGGCGGCAAGGCTGAGAGCATGAGGATGAGCAAGGTCATTTCCGCCGCATCACGGCGTTCGCCGCGCAAGACACCGATGGCGCTGACCGAGGCGCTGGTCGCCCGCACCTTGCGTGCGGTCGAGGATGCCGGGCCGACGCCGGGCATGGTCTACATGACCGATGCCGATTACGCGCGCATTCGCGACGAGGTGCTGGCCGGCGCGCCGGGCGGGCCGGTGAAGCTGTTCGCCTATGGCTCGCTGCTGTGGAAGCCGGCCGGCGAGGTCAGGGGTGGCGAACGGGCCGTGGCGACGGGCTGGCACCGTTCGTTCTGTTTTACGGTGCAACGCTTCAGGGGCACCGTCGAGCAGCCCGGCCTGATGATGGCGCTCGACCGCGGCGGCCAATGTCAGGGCATGGTGTTCGAGGTCGCCGAGCCAGTGGGGGCCAATCTCGAAACGCTGCTGCGACGTGAGATGACCATCCTGCCGGCCGTCAACGTGCCGCGCTGGCTGCAGGTCAGGACGGGCGACGGCACGGGCCAAGCGCTTGGTTTCGTTGTCGATCCCGCCAATCCGCGCTATGCCGGCAAGCTCGAAAAGCGAGCGATAGCGGCGACCCTGGCCACGGCCGTCGGCCATTGGGGTTCGGGCGCCGAATATCTGTTCGAGACCATTCGCCATCTCGACGCCTGCGGCATCCGCGACCGCAATCTCTGGCAGTTGCAGGAACTTGTGGCCGAGGAGATCGGTCGGGCGCTGCGGTCGGGCTTCATTCGTCCCTGAGCCAGACCAGCATCTCGCCGGGGTCGCGGTTGTCCCAGGCGAAATACGGCACGGCGGTGATTTTCGCGTCCTCGACCGCCGGCCGTTCGGTGCGGTAGAGCCCCTCTTCCCAGTTTTCGAAAGCCTCCTTTTTGGCAATCGCCGAAAGTGTCACGATGCCGCCCAGAAGGTTCGGCTGCTGATGCGCCTCGATGTCGGCCGTTCGCGGCAGAGCGATGCGGTGCAGCTGGCTGGAATTGTCGGTCTCCTCGACGCAATAGATCAGCGGGCCGCGAGACAGTGCGACGCGGCCGATATCCTGCCGCACCTGCGGGTTGGCGTAGAGGCGGTCGACGGCCATTTCGAGGTCGAGCTCGACGCGGTCGTCCTTGCGCCATTCGCGGCGGATCGCGGCATAACCGTCGCTGCTGATGACAGCCAGATCGACATCGGCGCCATTGACCTTGAGCGATGCCTTGCGGCACCAGGCCGGCAAGCGCAGGTGCAAAGTGAACTCGGTCGGAGCTTCCGGTTCGACAGAGATCGAGACCGCGCCGTCCCATGGATAGTTACTGGTCTGGGAGAGCTCTATCTGCGTCCCGGCGATATCGAAACGAGCCGTGCCGTTTCCATAGAGATGGACGGCGAGTGCGTCGTCCGACAGGCCGTAGAAATAGCTGCCGATCGAGGCGACCATGCGCCCGACATTGGGCGGGCAGCACGGACAGCGATGCCATTTCCAGCGGTGGTGGGCGCCGCGGCTTTCGAGCGGATTTTCGTAGAAGAACAGCGAGCCGTCGAGCGACAGGCCGGAGATCGAGCCGTTGTAGAGCGCCCGCTCCATGATGTCGGCGTAGCGCGCATTGGGACCCATGCCGAGCATGCGGCTTGCCCAGAACACGAGGCCGACCGAAGCACAGGTTTCGGCATAGGCGGTGTCGTTGGGCAGGTCGTAATCGGCGGTGAAACCCTCATTGTGCGACGACGGCCCGAGGCCGCCGGTGACGTAGAGGTTCTTGGTCATGAGGTCGTCCCACAGCCGGTCGAGCGCCACCCGCAGCGTGTCGTCGCCATATTCGGTGGCGATGTCGGCCATGCCCGAATAGAGATACATCGCCCGCACCGCATGGCCGACGACCTTGTCCTGCTCGCGCACCGGCTTGTGCGACTGGTTGTATTCGTAAGTCTTGAAATGATAGGCCTTGGGGTCGGCGCCGCGTGCTCGCGCCTCCGCGTCGAAATAATGCGGCTCAAGCCCGCGCTGATCGATGAAATATTTGGCAAGCTCCATGTATTTGCGCTCGCCCGTCACCCGCGCCAGCTTGACCAGCGCCAGCTCGATCTCCTCATGGCCGCAATAGCCCTTCTTCTTGCCGGGCTCGGGACCGAACGTCTCGGCGATATGATCGACGTAGCGGCACATGATGTCGAGCAGCTTGCGCTTGCCGGTGGCCTGGTAATAGGCGACCGCGCCTTCGATCAGGTGGCCGGCGCAATAGAGCTCGTGGCAATCGCGCAGATTGGTCCAGCGCAGGCCCGGCTGGATGCGCTGGTACCAGCTCGACAGATAGCCGTCGGGCTGCTGCAGCTTGCCGTACATGTCGATGACGGCGTCGATCTTCTTCTCCAGCTCGTCGTTGCGGCGGCGGTAGAGCGAATAGGCGGCGGTCTCGATGGTCTTGCCCCAATCGGAGTCCCAGAACATCTGCGTCGTCACCGTCGATCCGGTGAACTCGTTGCCGGCGGTGGCCGCCTCGTCCGGCGAGGGTGAGTGGAACGGAATGACGACGCCGGGCGACGGCCGGTCCGGGTCGATCTGCTCGAGCATGCGCGCCTCGACGCAGCGGTCGTAGAGGATGCCGGCGGTCTTTGAGGCGACGGCATCGACGCGGTCGCCCCAGAAGCCGCGCACGTCGACCTGCGGCACCGGCAGCGGGCGGAAGGCGAGTTTCGGCTTGCCGGGCTCGGCAGCCGGCTTGGCGGATTGCGATGCGGTCATCAATTTACTCCGGTTCGGTTCGATTGGTCACTTCACGGCCCCTGCCATCAGGCCGCGGATGTAGAAGCGCTGCAGCAAAAGGAAGAGCACCAGGCACGGCACCATCATCACGGTGACGCCGGCCTGCACGGCGCCCCAGTCGATGGCGCCGAAGCGGCCGGACTGCAGCGCGGTCATCATGATCGGCAGCGTGAATTTGGACTGGTCGGTCATCAGCACCAGAGCTGCCAAAAACTCGTTCCAGGCGCCTAGGAAGGCGAACAGCGCGATGGTGACGATGCCCGGCCAGACCAGCGGCAGCATGACCCTCAGCAGCATGGTGACGTTGTTGGCGCCGTCCATGCGGGCGGCCTCCTCGATCTCGCGCGGCACCGCGTCGAAGGCGTTGCGCATCATGAAGATCGAGAACGGCAGCTGCAGCGTGACGTAGACGCAGACCAGCCCGGTCAGCGTGTTGTGCAGGCCGATTTTTGTCAGCACCAGGAAGATCGGCGTCAGGATCGACTGGAACGGGATCATGATCGTCGACAGGATGACGACGAACAGCAAGTTCTTCAGCGGAAAGCGGAAGCGCGAGAAACCGTAGCCGGCGAGCACGCTGACGATCACCGACAGCACCACCGTCATGACCGAGACGTAGATGCTGTTTTGCGCCGGCAGCCACAGGCCGTCGCCAAAGGTGTTGAGCGTGGCGTAGTTCTCGAGCGAGATGCCGCTGGTCGGCCAGGGCGGCAGCGGCGGCTGGCGCGCCTCCTGCGCCGGCTTGAAGGCCGAAAGCACTGTCCAGACGATCGGTGCCAGGAACAGAATGGACGCGATGATGCCGGTCGAGTGCTCGGCGATCTGCATGCCGATGCGGCGTTCGCGGCTCCTTGCCTGCGCCATCAGTCGACCCCCTCGGGATTGCGCAGCAGCCGCAGCTGGATGAGGCTGAGCGCCACCAGGATGACCAGCAGGACCATCGAAAGTGCTGCGCCATAGCCGAGCTTGAACGACACGAAGGACTGGTTGAAGATCCAGTAGACGGCGGTCAGCGTCTGGTTGCGCGGCCCGCCGCGCAGGATGATGTAGAACTGGTCGAAGGCGAGGATCGAGCCGGCAACCGACAGGATCAACGCCAGCGCCAGCGTGCGGCGCATCAAGGGCAAGGTAATCGCGCGGAACCGCGCGAATGGCCCTGCCCCGTCGATCATCGCCGCCTCCTGCAGATCCGGCGGGATCGATTGCAGGCCGGTCATCAGGATGATCATGGTGAAGCCCGCCACCTTCCACACCACCATGGCGATGATCGACCAGAAGGCCGGCTGGAAGGTCGCCAGCAGGTTGAATTTCTTCTCGGTCAGGCCAAGCTCGAAGGCGGCCGGGCTGAACAGGCCGGAATCGACATTGAGCAGCCACGACCACAAAAGGCTCGCCGAGGCGAAACCGATAACCGCCGGCATGAAGAAGGACGTCCGGTAGAAGCCGGTCAGCTGCCGCGGCCTTTCGATGAACAGCGCCAGCGGAAAGGCGACGGCGAAGATCGCGATCGTCACCACCACCGTGTAGTAGCCGGTGAACTTCAGCGCGTTCCAGAAGCGGGTGTCGCGCAGGATCGCCCAGTAATTGTCGAGGCCGATAAAGCTATGCGCGCCCATCAGCGGCCAGTTGTGCAGCGACATCCAGGCGGTCATGCAAAGCGGCACGATGAAGAAGACGACGACCAGGGCGACGGCCGGCGCGACATAGAGCAGGCCGATCCACTGCCGGCGGCCGGCGCCGACCAGTTTGTACGCGCGCGCTGGCGCGGAGATTGCTGTGATGGTGGTCATGCCGTGGTCTTCCGTTAGCGCTACGTCCCCCTCCCCCTTGAGGGGAGGGTCCGGTCGAAGGCCGGGGGTGGGGTCCTCCGCGAAGCGCGCCGACATCAAAAGAGCGTCGAGCACTGCCGCGATGACCCCACCCGGACCTGCGGTCCGACCTCCCCTCAAGGGGGAGGTTAAGGGGCTGCGGGGGTGGGGTCTTGTGCGAAGTGCGCCGACAGAAACGTCGAGCACTGCCGCAACGACCCCACCCGGACCTTCGGTCCGACCTCCCCTCGAGGGGGAGGTGGCGCTTTACTTCTGCGGCGCCGAATCGATGATCGACTGCATCGTCTCCTGCGCGTTGGCGATGGCGCCGTCGACGTCTTCGCCGAAGAAGACCTCGTTCATCATCTGGTTCCACGGACCGTTGGCCGAGTTGATTAGGTCGTTGAACACCACCGAATAGGGCGTGCGGCCCTTGGCCATGGCTTCAGCGGCGACCTTGTAGCGCGGGTCGAGGTCTTTCAGCGCCTCATTGGCGATGTCGCCGCGCACCGGCAGGCTGCCGTATTTCGCCAGAATGGTCTGGCCCTCGAGCGAATAGGCGAAATCGAGGAACTCCTTCACCACCGCGACCTTGGTGGTGCCCTTGGTGACGACGAAATTGTCGCCGCCGGCAAACGACGACCAGCTGCCATCCTTGCCGGGAAGGAAGGTGATGCCGTAGTCGATATCCGGGTATTGCGTGTTCAGCGCACCGATGGCGAAGGCGCCCGACGGCGAGATGCCGATATTGCCGGTGGCGAAGGCGGCAAAGAAGTTGGAGCCGGTGTCGGTCTGCGCGCCTGAAGGCACCAGGTCCTTCTTGACCATCGAACGGTAGAGGTCGATGGCGCCGCGCATCTGCGGCGTGTCCAGCGTCGCCTTGGAGCCGTCCTCGGTGAGGATGTCGCCGCCCGAGGCCCAGATCAGCGGCGTGAAGGTGAAGATGTTGCAGCCGCCGCAATTGCCGGAGAAGTAGAAGCCCTTGATGTCGCCGCCGAGCGCGTTGACCTTTTCGGCGTCGGCTTCGATCTCGGCCCAGTTGGTTGGGCCCTTTTCCGGGTCGAGGCCGGCCTGCTTGAACAGCTTCTTGTTCCAGATCAGCACTGAAGAGTCTGCCGAGAACGGCAGCCCGTAGATGCGGTCCTTATAGGTGCCGGTCTTGACATGCGCCGGCGACAGGCTGGCGAAATAGGGCAGCGATTTCGCCCAGTCGGTGATGTCCTCCAGCTGGCCGGCGGCGGCGAAGGACGGCGTGTAGATCAGGTCGAGCGACAGCGCGTCGGGTGCGGTGCCGCCGGCAGCCGCAGCGCCGTATTTCGGGATGATTTCGGCATTGGGGATGATGTCCAGCTTGATCTGGTTCTGATGCCCCTTGTTGAAGGCATCGACGACGCGCGGCATGAAGTTCGAGCCGTCGGCGCGAACCCAGATGTTGGCGGTGTCGGCGGCGGCCGAGCCGACTGTTGCCAGCGTGCCGAAAATGCTCGCGGCGATGGCGAGCCCGGTAATGGTGGTTCTCATGCTTCTCCTCCACATGGTTTTAATTTAGCGTCTTAATTTAGCCGCGCCCCCAAGCGGGTGACTATCGACACGGCCCGTTTCGTTCAGCCGTCCGGCGGACGGCCGCATGACTGACGCACCACCAGCCGGCACGGCAGTTTTCTGATGCCCGGCAAAGCGGGTTCGCCGCCGACGAGCGAAAGCAAGGCAAGGCCGGCCTCGCGGCCAAGTGCTGCAAGGTTCATGTCGACCGAGGTCAGCGGCGGCCGGGTTGCCTCGGCGACGATCTGCCAATTGTCGAAACCGATGACGCCGACCGCGTCCGGCACGCCGATACCGCGCTCGCGCAAGGCGTCGATGACGCCGCGCGCGATCTGGTCGTTGCCGCAAAACACCGCATCGGGCTTTTCGCGCGTGCCGTCGAACCCCTCGCCGTCGAACAGTTTTGCGACCGCCTCGTGGCCCCAGGCTTCCGACCACTGGCCGAGCAGCGGCTCCATGACCGGCAGGCCGTTCTCGGCCAGCACCTCGCGATAGGCCTCGGCGCGGGCATGCACCACGGCAAAGCTCGCGGGACCGCTGACATGGGCGATGCGCCGCCGCCCGAGGCGGCAAAAGTGCTCGACCGCCAGCCGCGCCCCGCCGGCATCGTCAGACACAAAAGCGATGGCGTTTGGATCGGGCTCGGTGAAGGCATAGATCGCCGGAATGCCCAGATTGGCAAGATCGACCGGCAGATGGCGGTCGATGCGCTTGCCGGTGGCGATGATGCCGTCGACGCGCTTGTCGAGCATGGCATCGACATGCAGCTGGGCAAGGCGCGGGTCGTCCTCGACATTGCACAGGAACACCGAGACCCCGGCATCGACCAGCGCATCGGAAACGCCGGCCATCAGCGGCAGCGAAAAGCGGCCATAGGTGTCGTTGGTCAAAAGCCCGACGGTAAAGGAGCGCCGCCGCAACAGGCTCTGCGCCAGGCTGTTCGGGCGAAAGCCAAGCCGCTGCGCCGTCTCGCGAATGCGGGTCCGCGTCTCAGCCGTCATCCGCCCCTGCCCGTTCAGCGCTTTTGAAGCCGTGGCGACGCTGACGCCGGCAAGGGCTGCCACCTCACGCAAGGTGACCGGCTGCTTGGCAGAAACAGGCGTTGGCTGCGCGTCGGACGCCATGATTTGGATATCGATCCTCCCATTTGAGAAAAGCTTTTCTCTTATGGTCCTGCGAGGTGCTGAATGGTGAGGTCAGCGGATGCGGGGCGAT
Source organism: Mesorhizobium sp. M0500 (assembly GCF_040321165.1). Taxonomy (NCBI): domain Bacteria; kingdom Pseudomonadati; phylum Pseudomonadota; class Alphaproteobacteria; order Hyphomicrobiales; family Phyllobacteriaceae; genus Mesorhizobium; species Mesorhizobium sp. M0500. Next base: position 399,820 of record NZ_JAMYRB010000003.1, on the reverse strand, counting down.
TTGGGAAAAGGTTTTCTCAACTGGGAGATTAGGGGAAGGTAGAGGGGATGGCAAGAGGGAGAACTTGGTTATGGGTATTCGAGATTTCCTGTTGAGTGCGGTATCCTACGACCACTTTGCGCCAAGGACGGTCATTGCCGAACCACTACTCAGACGTCCCGTTTGGGGCCGTCTCCCGCTTGTCCGGTTTCAGGCACGGGAATTGGGAAAGCTGACATTCGGGCGAGCCGGTTAGCAGTCGCCCCAAAAGCGGACGTTCAAGGAACCAAATCGCGCGCCCTCAACTGCCCACTCGTTCCTGTGAGGGAGATTGGGACGAACCCGTCGTTCGCAGGCCTTTCAGGATGACGTTACGAAAATGCTGTCGGACAACAGCCGGTGCAGTCACAATTCTGCTCCTCCAGGTAGAGCGAACGTTCACTGCGGACTATGCCAGACTCCGGATTCTCAGCCATTCTAATCAGCGTCTGTATAGATTTATACGAATTTCATCCGAGAATAGCGCCTCCCTCCACGAGGAGATGATGTCTCGAGAGTCGAGCCACTTTACCAGTTCAATGTTTCCCTCCGTCTTCTTAATCCTCGGGGTGCTGTACCCGGTTTTGATGTCTGAGAACGGCTCGGGGAGCAATGCGAGGATTTCGCGTACATCCCCATCACCTAGGATGCTTTTGCATTTGTTGAACAACGAAATCTGAACGGAGATAGGCGCCGAGTTCACGACAATTGCGCGCGCAGATCCTGTATCGAGCACGCTCATGTCTGCCCCGGTCCGGTCTAGTATCGGCCCCACGGCACCCGCGCGAGACGGCAGGCTGGCGAGCAGGGTGAGATCCATTGACCGGACAATCGCCAGTTTATGGTCATCGCGGACATCGGAGGCGAGCAGCTTTTCGCGAAACTCGTCATCAACGGCGAACGTGCTTTCGTTGTCCAGATATTGCTCGATGTTTTTGGTCACGAACAAAACTTGGAGGTCGCTATTGGCCTCCAGGAACGACAGATTTGCGTGGGAGAACGTGACCTTTCCTTCTTCTATCACGATCTGCAACTTGCCGGCCCCGAGATTCTCCGGAAATTTGGAGAAATGCCTCGGCAAGCCTTGGACGTAAGTGCGGTACACGGCGTCTTGCAGAGCATCGTTTTCGATGAGGAAGCTGCGCAAGGTAGATGCCTTTTCATCATTGGGAATTGCATGCTGCGAGAGTACTGCCAGCGTCGGCTTCGTGTTCAGGTAGGCGGTGAGGCTGTTGGCGTCGAAGTTTCCGCTAGCAAGAAACGCAAGGCAGTTGTCCCAGGACGCTTCGACCTTCGCGAACTGGAAAAGCAGAGCGTGGAGACGCGTGGGCGCCTGTTCTAGCGAAGGAATGAGCGCCGATTGCTTCTCGAGGAAGGTGCTGAGGTCGCCTAGGTCGATCTCCTCGCGCGCGATAACGGAAAGGATAGCTGGAATGCTCTCCTGCGAATTCTCCTCAAGTTCCAAAATTATATCTTTAAGATAGTCTCCGAAGTTGCGCTCGATCCTGGAAATCAGCGCGGCATTCGCGGTCTTCAGGACAGTAGTGTAATGTTGTGTCCGCAAGTGATGCGGATCGCCCAAGCCCATGACGGCCCGGAATATGAACTCCACGTTGTCGATGGTAAGGCTATAGAGCCCCTCCTCGAAGAGGAAACGCGCAATCCCGGCAAAGCCCTCAATGGCGGGTAGGTCTGCTATCTCGATCCCAAGGTACTTCAGCCTGGCGGGCTCGAAATCAATCCCCAATGCCAGTATCTGCGGCAGATTGACCGAGACAAACCCGGAAATGTCTGGATACTTACCGGGTAGTGCTTCCAGGGCCCGCGCTGGTAAATGCGCGATGATTTGCGCTACATGCGACAGGTTCCTGGGCGTGCCGATAGCAGCAGGAACAAACCCTGCCCACGTCTCGACCAGCCCTGATACCAAGGCAGAAACCTTGGCGCCCGTCGCGTAGTAGGTCGTAAAGAACGCCTCGCATTTTTCGAAATCGGACTCGATAAATTCAAAAAGGTTCGCCGTCTGCAGAGTATATGCGGATGAATCGCTAAGCAGACAATCCACGATATTTACATTGAGAACATAGCCCTGCCGAAAATCGTCATCGCGCATCGCTGCGATGACCTCATTAGGATTATCTATTTGGAAGCCCGGTTCTGGACTAACGAACCCACGTATCTGAATCAGGAATTTGTTGTCATTTGGCGAAAGTCGCCCTGAATGGAAAAGCGATGTATACTGGTAATAGGTGTCGTCAAGATACCCTTCGAATACCAAAAACCGAGCAAGTTCTCTGTTATCACCGAATGCCTCAAAAAGATCCTCCGCTGCCTTGGCGTTCAGCCGAATTATTTCGTTGAACTTGGCTATCCGTAGAACGGAGACCTTCGATCTCAAGTCGTTAATGTTTTTCGAGGCGGCGTTCTTAAACCCAACGGCCCGACGCTCAATCTCGCCCCTGCGCTGCTTATAAGTCCTAAGAGGATCGATTTCAGCCTGAAATCCAGCGATGTTGAGCCTCTGCGGATAGGTTTGATGTAATCTATAAGTGACCTGCGGTGCTTCGATAATTTGCTCCAATGAATCGTGCTTCGCGAGGGAAGAAAGTTCTATAAGATTTTGCTCGTTGACGCCGATGTGAGACACCGAAGTTGGAAGTTTCTCGATTAGAGCCATCGCATAGATTCTGCGCAGTTCTTGTAGATCGGAAGGGACCTGCCTGTCGGCATTATCGACTTGCTCTTCGAGGCTAGATATCTTAGCCCTGTATTCTGCTTCACCGTCGGCGATAAATTCATGGTGACGGTCAAGGATCCGTGCGAGATCACCCTTGCCGCGATGCAGGTTCTCAAAATCCCTGGGAAATACGTTCTTGTAAATTAGGACCGCCAAGAGCTTGTTCGCATCCAGCACGTTCTCGCCACCGGTCTCCAGATTGGCGACATAGATCGCGTATTCGTTGAAGATATTCTGGATAAGCCTTAGGTCATTGAGATACCGCGAAACTTCACGCAGAAACTGCCGGTCAAGCCGGTTATCCAGTGAGAGCCTCTTTCCCTGCTCTAATACCTTATCGATCGAGTTCGAGCTGTTAATGATCGGTATGACAGGGATGATGAACTCGAAAAATTTGGTCCGGTCTGTATTCACAAACATGTCGTCACGAAGCGCGTAGAGGAAGCGGATGGTTCGTTTTACGCCCGAATTCTCATTTACGAGACTGTTGATCTCACGCAGGGTGACGAAAATCTCAGAGTTATTGAACCTGTCCAGATCCTCGATGACTACGAGATCATATTTCGTTGACTGGAAGAAATAGATAATCTCGTCCAAATGGCGGTTTAATATTGACTCCTGATTTACCGCTTCGGGAGTAATTTCGATGTCCTTCAGCGATATGCTCTTCAAGGAGACGCCGAAACTCGCGACGTAGAAATGGTGCAGGGCTAGCCAGAGGAACGAGACCCCTACGGCGAAGCAGGTGAGATTGAACCAGTTGCTGGCGGCCAGGGGGAGGAGGTACTCGCCATTGATAATCTTTTCGCGATTTTGCAGAAGGTTCCAGCATGCGAATAGACCAAAAATAATATATAATGATGTGAATATCGACCACCTGCTTGGAGATTGGATTCTCTTGAACCTTGAGAGGGGAAGCTTATTCGCGTCAGCGCCATAAAGCATTTGTTGAAGAATGCTTCTTTCTATCTCCTGTTTACTTACCTCGCCACCAGTGGCCGTGGCTTCGGGCAGGAATGCAGCAAGCGATATCTGCAGGATGGGGCGTTTGTATTTTTTCAGAAATGATTTGATGATACTGCTTTTTCCCGAACCATACGGGCCTGTCAGCGCAATATTCGAAACTCTAGGATTATTCGTCGCGTAGAGCAGCGCATCGGAATAGACCCCTGCCTCGTCCGCCTTATCGGTGGGAGCGAGGTCAATGAACTTCGATTGCCCGCCAGCCGACTCGTTCAATCGGCCGAGCCAACCTGGTATTCTAGTAAAGATTTTCCGCAAGTTATTCCAGAGTCCCATGAATTGAGGCCAAATGATTCATCGTACTAACACCTCTCCGAGTGCATCCAAAGTCGATAGGATACAGGCCACAGTCGCGGACGCAGAGACGCTTGACGCGGTTTCCACAGAACAATGCGTTGCCCTGGATTTTGGTATTGACTGCTCAAACCGATGGCACGTTACATACCAACTGGGTGAATGTCTGTTCTCGCTTGTGCGCAGTCGATTGAAGACATTCCAAATTGTCCCCAATTGCAGCCGTTCGACCGAGACCTCTCCGACGTCCGCGTTCGGGAAATTGACAAAGGGGCTGGAATGACCGAGTTTGGGCGCAAAGCTGTCGTGCACGGCTCGGTTTGCGAGAGTCTGCTTCGGGTCAAAAGCGGCCATCGTGGACAAACAAGCACCGGCCGTCCACATTGCTTCCGCTCGCCCACGCGCTTCTGCTGCCGGTTTGAGTTGGCGCAAAGCCTCAGATCGACGAAGGTCGACGCTCGTGTCTGACGTCGCCTTAAAACAACAATGCGCTGCTCTATTTTGTTTTTCACGGCGCGGTTCTCGGAAGCCCCGCTCGGCCCGGCTCCTGCCAGAAAGGAACCCGCCATGCCAAACCTCATCGTCACCGAATTCATCAGCGTCGATGGCATCGCCGAGATCGAGAAGCTGCCGAGCGTGACCTGGAACGATGAGATGCAAGAGTTCAAGGACGACGAGGTTGCCGACAGCGGCGCCATGCTTTTGGGGCGCACGACCTATCAGATTTTTGCCGGCTCGTGGCCCAAGGAGACCGGAGACTTCGCCGACCGGTTCAACGCGCTGCCGAAATATGTCGCCTCGACCAGCTTGACGCCGCGCGGATCCCTCCCGCGATTGATGCGATCGAGTTGGCAGCCACCTAGCGGAAGGCGGAAGGTTCTGATCCGCCCTTTCTTGCTACTGCCGTAGAAGACGTCTTGATTCAGCCACAAGCCCAAATTGCTGGATTTGGCAGCCCAGGAAGGATAGGCTTGGTTTTTGGTTCAAGCGATGGAACAGAGACTAGCCGCAATTCTGGCTGCCGATATGGCGGGCTACAGTCGGCTAATGGAGGCCGATGAATCCGGCACGCTCGCACGCCTTCGGACCCATCGCATAGAACTGGTCGATCCCGCCATCGCGAAGAACAAGGGCCGGATCATCAAGACCACCGGAGACGGCATGCTCGTTGAGTTCCAGAGCGTGACCGATGCCGTGAAATGCGCCGTGGAAATCCAACAGCGCATGAAAAGGCGCAATTCGGATGTGCCGCAAGAACGGCGTATCGAATTCAGGATCGGCATAAATCTCGGCGACATCATTTTCGACGATGAGGATATTTTCGGCGACGGCGTCAATATTGCCTCGCGCATCGAGCAACTCGCCGACGTCGGCGGTATCTGCGTGACCGCAGCGGTGGCGACCCAAATTGCCGACCGTCTCGAAATTGCCATGGAGGACCTGGGCGAGAAGACGTTGAAGAACATCAGCCGCCCGGTTCGCCTCTATCGCGTTGGGTTTGATAGTTCTGTCCTGCCAGAAGTCGAGGCCAAGCGATCCATCTCGAAACCTTCGATAGTGGTGCTGCCATTCACCAACATGAGTGGCGACCCCGAGCAGGAATTTTTCGCGGACGGACTGACCGAGGACATCATCACCGAACTGTCCCGCCACCATGAGCTGTTCGTCATCTCGCGCAATTCCAGCTTCGTCTACAAGAACCGCGCCGTGAATGTGCGCGAGGTGGCCGAGAAACTCACCGTCCAATACCTGGTGGAGGGAAGCGTCCGCAAGATCGGCGACAGGGTGCGCGTGACGGTTCAGCTTATCGACACGGCGAATGACGCTCATATTTGGGCAGACAAATATGACCGGAAGCTGGACGACATATTCGCGATTCAGGATGAGGTGACCGCGGCGATCGCAGCCACGCTGCCCGGTCGTGTCGAGGCGGCTCAGCGGGACCAGCTCGCGCGGGCGAAACCTGCAAACATGGCCGCGTATGAATGTGTGCTTGCTGCCAAGGTGCTGCATCACCGAAGCACGATTGCGGATAATGAACGCGCGCAAACCTTGATAGAAAGGGCCGTCGCGCTCGACCCCAATTATGCCCATGCCCATGCCTGGCGGGCCTGCATTCTTGGCCAGGCCTGGGTCCATAACTGGTGCGAAGACAGGGATGCCGTCTGGAACAACATTATGGCGGCGCTGGACAGGGCGCTGGCGCTGGACAACAACGATGCCGATGTCCACCGCATTCTCGCGGCAGTGAACGTGAACAACAATGAGCTGACCACTGCGCGCTACCATCAAGAGCGGGCGCTGGCCCTCAATCCCAATTACGACCTCGTGGTGGTGCAGCAAGGCGAGTTGTTGACGTGGCTGGGGAGGCCGGAAGAGGGAATTGAATGGATCCGCAAGGCAATGCAGTTGAACCCGCATCACCCTGAGAGGTTCTGGAGCCATCTGGGAAAGGCGCATTTCGCCGCGCGCCAGTATGGCGAGGCGATCGAAGCTTTCATGCATCTGTCAACCATGGACTCGGCTCAGCACGCTTTCGCCGCTGCCTGCTACGGCTGGCTCGGCGACGAAATCGCGGCCGCGGCGCATCTAGGCAAGATCAGAACGCTCGATCCCCAATTCGACCTCGATTCATTTATCGCCACCCTGCACTTTGCCCAGGAGTCTGATGTGCAGCACGTCCGCGAAGGACTGCTGAAAGCCGGTATTGCCAACCTGTAGGCAGCCTGTGACTCGCACGATCGGCGATAAGCTGTTGGACCTTAGTCACAGCGAAATAGCTACGGCTCTCTTCTACCTTGCTGGGCTCATAGTAGATGATCCAGTCGCCGACGCATGCTTCGACGTGGCGCAGATACTGGTCAGGAAACTGGCATTGCTCAGCGGGGCGGTCATTGTAGATCGACTCTGAACAGGGAAAGCCCTCCCCCTGAAAAAGCGCCGCGCTAGTTGACGGTGCAGTTCGCACAAGACCCGCACGGCCGTCCCGACAGAAGGAACCCGCCATGAGAAAACTCATCATCACCGAATTCATCAGCGTCGATGGCATTGCCGAGGTCGAGAAGCTCCCGAGCGTGGCGTGGAACGATGAGATGCAAAAGTTCAAGGACGACGAGCTTGCCGACAGTGGCGCCATGCTGCTGGGGCGCACGACCTATGAGATCTTTGCCGGCTCGTGGCCCAAGGAGACCGGAGACTTCGCCGACCGGTTCAACGCGCTGCCGAAATATGTCGCCTCGACCAGCTTGCAGGCGCTCGACTGGCAGCCGGCCGAGCTGCTGCAGGGCGCATTGCCGGAAGCGGTCAGAGGGCTGAAGCAAGGCAGCGGCGGCAACATCTATGTGCATGGCAGCCTCAGCGTCGCGCAGGAATTGCTGCGCCATGGCCTGGTCGACCGCATCAGGCTGCTCAGCTACCCCGGTGCCGTCGGCCAGGGCAAGCTGCTGTTCCCGCCTGGCGCGCAATTGCCGCTCGAGCTGATCTCGGCCACGCAATTCAGCAACGGCGTGGTGGCGCTGGAGTATGCGGCTGGAATGGGGTGATGAGCCAATCTCCCCCCTTGAGGGGGAGATGCCCGGCAGGGCAGAGGGGGGCGTCTCGCGTAATGCGCCAACCCCCACCGACGCAAGAGGCAGGCCGCGCCCGGTCGAACCGACCCCCTCTGGCCTGCCGGCCATCTCCCCCTCAAGGGGGGAGATCGCAGCTTCGGCCATCAGCGCCTCACCCAAGCTACCGCCCCCGCCCGCCTGCCTCTACCTTCTGCACGGCCGCAATCAGCAGCTCGACGAACCTCGTCACCTTGGGCGGGCGGAAGCGGGCGGCGGGGTAGACTGTGTAGATGCCGCCGGAGGGCAGCCGCCACTCGGGCAGGATCTGCACCAGCCGCCCGGCGGCCAGTTCGTCCCGCACCAAAAAGTCCGGCAGCACCGACAGGCCGGCGCCGGCGCGGACCGCTGCCAGCACTGCCGGCGTTGCGTCGATCGAAATCGTTGCCTGCATGCGCACGGCCTGCTGCTCGTCATCGCCGCGCGAAAATTGCCATAGCAGCGGTTCGCGCAGCGCCATGTTGGCGACGAAGGGCAGCCCGGCGAGGTCTTGCGGTTCGCCGGCGGTGAACCGGCCTGCAAAGCCGGCGCCGCATACCATGAATTGTTGGAAGGTGCCGATGCGCCGGGCCTGCAGGCTGGAATCGGCCAGCCAGCCGACGCGGATGGCCACGTCGATGTGGCCGGAAACCAGATCGATCGTCTCGTCGCCCAGCGTCAGCTCCACCCGGCAGGCGGGATAGCGCGCGCTGAAGGCGGCGACCACCGGCACCACCGCCGATGTGCCGTAGTCGTTGGACGCGGCGATGCGCAGCGTGCCAGTCGGCTCGGCGGCGGCCTGCGCGAGCTCGTCGAATGCATCCTCGGCCTGCTGCAGGACCTGCAGGCAGCGGGCATGGAACGTTCGGCCGGCCTCGGTCGGATGGACGCGCCGCGTCGTGCGGATCAGCAGCGTCGTTCCGACATCGCGCTCCAGCCGCGCCACCTGCTGGCTGACCACCGCCTTGGTGATGCCCAGCCGCTCGGCGGCCCGCGTGAACGAGCCGGCATCGACCACCGCCGCGAAATAGGCCAGCCGGTTCAGGTTCATGCTTCGCTCATGGCAGAGGCAGTCTCATTGTCAGGCAATGGCATACATTACGTCTATTTTGTCGGCCTTCAATACGCATTCCGCTTTTGCCATCTTGCGGGCATCGAGGCCGCCGAATTCCGGATCCCAGGAGACATCCATGTTCACACGGAGAAGCATCATGAAAACCACCCTCGCCGCCGGCGCTGCCGCGGTCTTTGCTCCCGCCGGGCTTGGCCATGCGGCCGGCGGGCTTTCCTGGAAACATTTCCCCGCCGGGCAAAACGGCTTCTTCCGCGCCCCGGTGCTGGTCTCCGGCGCCACCGAAGCCGTGCTGATCGATGGCGGTTTCACTTACCCCGACGGCCGGGCCGTGGCCGAGGCGATCAAGGCGACGGGCAAGACGCTCACCACCATCTATGTCAGCCAGTCCGACCCGGACTATTATTTCGGCCTCAAGCCGATCAAGGAGGCGTTCCCGCAGGTACGGGTGATCGCCGCAGCCGAGACGGTGGCCGCCATCAACGGCAATGTCGAAAAGAAGCTCGCCGTCTGGGGGCCGCAGCTGAAGGAGAATGGCCCGCAGGCGCTGGCCGACGTCGTCATCCCCGAAACGTTCGACGGCAAGACGCTCAGCGTCGATGGCGAGACCATCGAGATCGTCGCCGCGGAAGGCCTCGCCAACCGGCGCTATCTCTTCGTGCCGTCGCTGAATGCGGTGTTCGGCGGGGTGATGATCTTTGCCGGCGTGCATGTCTGGACCGCCGACACGCCGACCAGGGAACTGCGCGCCGCCTGGCTCGCCAATCTCGAAAAGATCGCGGCGCGCAAGCCGGCAATCGTCGTGCCCGGGCACATGACGCCTGAGGCCGCTACGGACCTTTCAGGCGTCGAGCACACCAAAACCTATCTCGTCGCCTTCGAGGAAGAACTGGCCAAGGCCAAGGACGCTGCCGCACTGAAGAGCGCCATGGACGCCCGCTTCCCCGGCCTCGGCATGGGCGTCGCGCTCGACATCGGCTCCAAGGTTGCCACCGGCGAGATGAAGTGGGGCTGAGATGGCCGCCAATCGCGAGCTGATCCGCGCCCCTTACGAAGGATACGCTCATGGTCCAGCGGGCGCTGACGCCGGACGCTTGATTACGGTTATCCGCCGAGACGGTTCGTGCGCTTGCTGGCTTCGGCCTTGGCGCGGGCCTCGACCGCCTTCTCGATCTCGCGCTTCAGCTCGTCCTTGATCGCCACCGTCTCGGCCATCAGCGCCTCGACCTTCATGAAATCGAGCACCCGGTATTTCGACACCGCCGGCCTGATCAATATGTCGGGCCGGCTCTGGTTCAGCTTGCTGGCGATGATCGACTGCATCATCAGCTGCGTGGCGCCGAACATCAGGTCGACGGAGGTCGGGAATTTGCGGCCCGCCTCGGTCGGCGCGCCGACCACGTCGACGGCGATGATGATGTCGGCGTCGAGCTCGATCAGGTCGAACGGCACGGGATTGTAGATGCCGCCGTCGATCAGCAGCCTGCCGTCGCGCATCACCGGGCGGAACACCGCCGGGATCGCCGCCGAAGCGGCCAGCGCCGAATGCAGCTCGCCTTCGTCGAACACGGCGAGCTGGTGGCCATAAAAGTCCGTTGCCGTCACCTTCAGCGGTATCTTCAATTCGGCGAAGGTTTCGGGAATGGCGTCGGGCAGGAACGCCTTGAGGATGCGCTCGACATTGAACTGGCTGACCCGCAAGCCGCCCTGCAACGCTTCGGCAAAAGTGCCGGGCCGCGCCCGCCACATGCGCGTCGCCACTTCGGCGCGGCGGCCGAGGATCGAGCGCGTATAGTCGTGGATGTCCTTGCCGGTCATGCCCGAGGCCATGCCGGCGCCCATGATGGCGCCGATCGACGAGCCGGCGATTGCTGCCGGCCTTATGCCCAGCTCGTCCAGCGCCTCGATGACATGGATATGCGCCAGCCCACGCGCCCCGCCGCCGCCAAAGGCGATGCCGAAGCTAGGGCTCATCCCTTGTTGGCCGCGCCGAGCTTCGGCCCGACCACCATGACGGCCGGCTCGGCGGAGAGCAGCTTTTTCGCCACCGCTTTCACCTGGTCCAACGTCACCGCGTTTATCAGGGCGGCGCGGCGCTGCATGTAGTCGATGCCGAGCTTGCCGAGCTGAATCTCGAGCAGCGTTGAGGCGATCGCGCCGGAGGAATTCAGATTGTTGATGGCATAGGCGCCGATCATGTATTTCTTGGTCGCCGCCAGCTCGGCTTCGGTCGGCCCCTCCTCGGCCATGCGCTTGACCACGTCGCGCACCACGGCCAGCGTCTCGGCCGCCCTATCGGCGCGGGTCGAGGTGGTGATGGACAGCGCCTCGGAATGCTGGTGGTCGACGAGGTCGGAGCTGACGCTGTAGGCCAGGCCGCGCTTCTCGCGCACCTCGTCGAACAGCCGCGAGGTGAAGGTGCCGCCGCCGAGGATCTCGTTCATCAGCACGGCGGCGAAGAAATCCGGCGCATTCCGCTTCACGCCGGGATAGGCGAGTTGCAGCGAGGCCTGCGGCTGGTCGTAAACGACCTCGAGCTGCTGGCCGAGCTTCAGGTCGATGTCGGGAACGGGCGTAAGCGCCTGCTTTTCCGGCAGGCTGCCGAACACCAGGTCGAGCTTCTGCTTCAGCGTCTCGGCGTCGATGGCGCCGACCACCGCGACATGCAGGCCGTCACGGGCGAAACTTGCCTTGTGGAAGGCGCTGAGATCGGCCGGCGTAATCATCGCGATGCTTTGCCTGGTGCCCTGGTCGGGCCGCGCATAGGGATGCGTGCCGTAGATCGCGTCCAGCCATTTGCGTTGGGCGAGCGTATCGGGATCGCGCTCGTTGGCGATGATGCCGGACAGGATCTGCGCGCGGATGCGGTCGATCGGCACCTGGTCGAAGCGCGGCTGGTTGACCGCCACCCGCAACAGGTCGAAGGCGCCGTCGCGCTGCTCGGCCAGCATGCGCATCGAGCCGTAGATGCCGTCGCGCTGCGCATCGAAGCTCATCTCGGCGCCGACATCGTCAAGCTTGATCTGGAAGGCCTCGCTGTCGAGGTTGCCGGCACCTTCGTCGAACAGGCCGCTCATCAGATTGGCAAGCCCTTCCTTGCCGGGCGGATCCTGCGTCGCGCCGCCATCGAAAACGAAGCGGATAGCGACGATCGGCACCGAATAATCCTCCACCAGCCAGGCGGTGATGCCCTTCGACGAGGTCACCTCCTGGATGTTCACGGCGGCGCGAGCGGAAAGCGCCGGCAGGATGACAAAGAGAAGGGAGAGGAACAGGGTTGCTAGAAGAGGGCCGGCGTGCTGGCGCTTCCCTTCTCCCCTTGTGGGAGAAGGTGAGGAGCCCACGAGGGGGGAAGGCAGAGCGGGACCATGCTGGCTCATCATCAAATCAATTCCCAGCTTGGGTTTGCGGCAGAAGATAGCCGGTCGTTGCGTGGTCGAGATTGAGATAGCGGGCAGCGACTTCCTTGACCTGGTCGGCGGTGACCTTGCGGATGCGGTCCGGCCATTGCTGGACGTTCTGGACGTTACCGCCTGTGGCGAGCGTCGAGCCGTAGATGTTGGCCATGTCCTCCTGCTTGTCGCGGGCAAAGATCATCGAGCGTACGAAACGGTCCTTGGATTTTTCCAGCTCGTCGCTGGTGACGCCGTCTTTCGCGATGCGGGCGATCTCGGCGTCGACCGCGGCCTCGATGTCGGCAAGCTTGGCATCGCCGCGCGGCGCGCCGTAGACGGTGAAATTGGTGTCGTCGAGCATGGTGCCCTGGAAGAAGGCGCCGGCCTCGGCGGCGATGCCTTGCCTGACGACAAGCTCCTGGTAGAGCCGGCTGCGGTTGCCGCCGCCGAGGATTTCGGACAGCACGTCGAGCGCTTCGGCTTCGCCGGGCTTTGCCGTGTGATAGGACGGAACCACCCATTGCGTGGTAAAGCTCGGCACGCTGACGCGCCCGTCGGTCAGCGTCACCGTGCGCCTGGTGTTCTGCTCCGGCTCGACCGGGCGGATGCGCGGCGGCAGATCCGGGCCGCGCGCGACCTTGCCATAGGTCTTTTCGGCCAGCGCCTTGACCGTTTCCGGCTCGACATCGCCGGCCACCACCAGCACGGCGTTATTGGGTGTATAATATTTGTTGTAGAAGGCCATCGCGTCGGTGCGGTTCAGCTTCTCCATCTCCTGCATCCAGCCGATGACCGGAATGCGGTACGGCTGGTTCTGCCACAGCGTGGCGTCGATCTCCTCGTCGAGCACCGCCTGCGGATTGCTATCGATGCGCGAGCGGCGCTCCTCGAGGATGACGTCGCGCTCGGTTTTGATGACGTCGTCGTTGAGGATGAGATTGCGCATGCGGTCGGCCTCGAAGCCCATCATCTCACCGAGCGCCTGAGGCACCACCGTCTCGTGAAAGGCGGTGTAGTCGTAGGAGGTGAAGGCGTTGTCCGAGCCGCCGATGGCGGCGACGGCACGGTCGAGCTCGCCCGCCGCATGGTTGCTGGTCGCCTTGAACATCAGATGCTCGAAGAAATGGGCAATGCCGGACTTGCCCGGCGGCTCGTCGGCGCTGCCGATCTTGTACCAGACCATATGGGTGACGATGGGGGCGCGGTGATCGGGGATGACGACGATCTCCATGCCGTTGTCGAGCAGGAAATCGGTGACGACGCCATCGTCAGGATTGTTATCCGCCAGAGCCGGCGCGGCCATCACCAGAGCCAGTCCCAAGAGCGTTCCGCGCAGCCATTCAGCCTGAAATGTCATAGATGGCTCCGGTTTGTAGTGGGACGATAGGCGGGGTTGCTGGTCGAGGCAAAGCGAATTGTTCGTCATTTTGAAGGCGCCATCGTGGAAGCCGAACTCAGGCGGCCTCGATGAACCGGATGACCGTCTCGCCATAGTTGCGCTCGTCGACAACCGAAAAGCCCGGCCCTGCCTCGAACGGCGCCACCGCCGCTTCCTCGACGACGCAGAGCGCGCCGGGGGCGAGCCAGCCACCGGCCTTGGCCGAGCGCAAGGCGCGTTCGCCAAGGCCTTTGCCATAGGGCGGATCGGCAAAGACCAGGCCGAATGCGGCGATGGTGCCCGCCTCGCCCAAGCCCGTCGCGTCGCGGCGGAAAATCTTGGTGCGGCCGGTGAGGCCGAAGGCCTCGACATTGGTGCGGATCAGGCCGCGCCCTTCGGCGGATTCCTCGATGAAGACAGCGTAGGAGGCGCCGCGCGACAGCGCTTCGAGGCCGAGCGCGCCGGTGCCGGCGAACAGGTCGAGCACGCGCGCGCCGTCCAGTCTTTCGGGAAAGCGATGCGCCAGCACGTTGAAGACCGCCTCACGCGTGCGGTCGGTGGTCGGGCGGATGGCAAAGGTGCGGGGCGTCGCCAGCGGACGCCCGCGAAACTCACCGCCGACGATCCGCATTGCTTCCTTTCGGGCCGCCGCGCGGCCGGTCGCCACCGCCATCCGGGCGCTCGCCGCGCGGTTTGCCGAACGGCTTTGCACCGCCGCCTTGCGGCTTGCCGCCGGGCTTGCCGTAAGACGGCTTGAACGATGCCTTGCGCGCCTTGTTTTCTGCCGCCTTGGCGGCGTCTGCCTCCGCTCTGCCCTTGCCGATCGGCCGTGCGCCCGGCGCCATCCAGACATTGGCCTTGCGCTGGCCCGGCGGCTCGATCGGCCGCTGCTCGCGTTCGGATTTTTTCCCACCGAAGCCGCCACGAGGCTTGTCGCCACGGGGTTTGTCCCCGAAGTCGCTGCGTTCAGGTCTGGGGCCACGCTCGCCAAAGCTCTTTTTTGGCCCAAAGCTCCTGTCAGGGCTTGTCGACAGCTTGCCGAGCGCTTCGTCGCGGCTGCCCTCGCGCCGCTTGCGGTTCTTGATCAGGCCGCCTTCGCCGATCGGCCGGCGTTCGCCGTCGCGGGTGAATTTCGGCCGCTCGGGCTCCTCCTCGCGCTCACGCCTGACCGGCTTGTTGGAAAACGGCTTGGCGATATCGGCATCGAAATTGGCGCCGGACTCTTCGACCAGGCGCTCGCCGAGCTGGTCGCGCAGCACGCGGCCCTTGATCTCCAGCACATGGCCTTCCGGCAAATCGTCGAGCTGGAACGGCCCGTAGGAAATGCGGATCAGCCGCGTCACGTCGAGACCGAGCGCGCCCAGGATGTTCCTGACCTCGCGGTTCTTGCCTTCGCGCAGGCCGAGTGTCAGCCAGGCGTTCGAGCCCTGCTCGCGGTCGAGCGTCGCTTCGATGGCGCCGTAAAAGACGCCGTCGACGGCAATGCCTTCGCGCAGGCCGGCAAGCGCGCTTTCCTCGACCTTGCCGTGGACGCGCACGCGGTAGCGTCGCAACCAGCCGGTCGCCGGCAGTTCGAGCACGCGCGACAGGCCGCCATCATTGGTGAGCAGCAGCAGGCCTTCGGTGTTGATGTCGAGCCGGCCGATGGTCATCAGCCGCGGCAGCCCGGGCGGCAGCACGTCGAAGACGGTCTTGCGGCCTTCGGGATCGCGGTTTGTCGTGACCACGCCGGCCGGCTTGTGGAACAGGAACAGCCTGGTGCGCTCGATCGGCGGGATCTCCATGCCATCGAGATGGATGATGTCGCCGGGCATGACGTTGAAGGCCGGCGAGGACAACACCTTGCCATTGACCTTGACGCGGCCGGCCGCAATCAATTCCTCGGCGTCGCGGCGCGAGGCCAGGCCGGCACGCGCCAGCCGCTTGGCAATGCGTTCGCCGGCTTCTTCCGTTGCCTCGACACGACGCGGGCGCGGCTTGAAGCCGCCTTCCGATGCCGCCTGTGCCCTTTGTGCCCCTTGCGGTCGATCGCCGCCAAAATCACGCTTGGGACGATCGCCAAAATCACGCTTGGGACGGTCGAAGCGCCTCTCGCCGCGCTCGCTTTCGGCAGCTGCTGGCCGGTCGCCGCGCGGTGCGTAAGGCTTGCGCGGACCTTCGCGCTTTTCATAAGGCGTGCCCTCCGGACGCGGCCCTTTGCTGAACGGCCTGTCGCCGCCTTTGAAGTCGCGCTTCGGCCGCTCGCCTTCGGCTGCCGCCGGCCGGTCGCCGCGCGGAGCGTAAGGTTTTTTGGCGCCGAAGGACGGCTTGCCACCCTTGCCGGGAGCGCCATCGCGACCACGCGGCCCCGCCGGCTTCGGGCCGGCCTTGCGCGGGAATTTCTTGTTTTTGTCGTCCATGTGGCCTTTGCTCGTTTGCGCGGGTAGTAACAGGATCGCGCTCTAGTGGCGAGGAGATAATCGGAATGGAAACCGCGTGAAGCGGCGGGATTTCATGGCGCTGGCGCTTAAAGAAGCCGAAGCCGCCGCCCTGCGTGGCGAAGTGCCGGTTGGCGCGGTCGTCGCCGGCGGCGATACGGTCGTTGCGAGTGCCGGCAACCGCACCCGCGAGTTTGCCGATCCCACCGCCCATGCCGAGATGCTGGCGATCCGCGAGGCCTGCCGCAAGCTTTCCAGCGAGCGGCTCAGCGGCCACGATCTCTATGTGACGCTGGAGCCGTGCGCCATGTGCGCCGGCGCCATCTCCTTCGCCAGGCTGCGCCGGCTTTATTTCGGCGCTGCCGACGAGAAGGGCGGCGCAGTGGTCAACGGCGTTCGCTTCTTCACGTCACCGACCTGCCACCATGTGCCCGATATCTATCCGGGCATGGCCGAGAACGCAGCAGCAGCATTGCTGAAGGACTTTTTTCGCGAGCGACGCGGACCCTGATTTCTGGTCCGGCAGACGGTCCAAATCCAAGTCAGCCAATCCAGCCAGCCAATCCAGGGCAAGAACGTCTCTGGCGCCGTCAGCCTACCAGGGCAGCCAGTCGAACATGCCGCCGCTCTTACTCTTGGCGGCCGCCTCCCTCTTGAGGCGGCGTTCCTTCTTGTACTCGTCCTCGCCGAGGTCACCCTGCGGCGCGGTGGCGGCGGCAGCGCGGTATTGCACCGGCGGCTCGCTCAGATATCTGCGGGTGGTCGGGTCGCCCTGTTTGCCTTCAGCCCGGCGGCGCATGATTTCCGCGGCGCGGCTCTTGTCCGAATCGGCCGGAGTCCAGGCTGGCGGGTGGCTCGAGCCCGACTGCTTCAGCGCGGCCTTGACCGACGCCGGATCCGTCTGCACGTCATCGATGACCTGCGCCTGGTAGGCCGGGTCGTCCTGATGCAGGGTGGCATCGGCGCGCAGGCGGGCACGGCGCTGCTCCGGCGATTCGGGCCATTCGGCGCTTGCCGTCTCGATGCTTTCCTGCGGCGGCGGCAAGACTTCCTTCTGCCCCGGCCCTGGCTTCACCAGCGTGGGGCGCGGCTTGTAGTCGATACTATCCTTGCGCTTGGGTGCGAAGGAAAAAGCCCCGGTGAGGTCGCCGGCAAGCTGCGCGCCCGCGGTCTTGTCGGTCCCGTAAGTGGGCGAGCCCATGCAGCCGGACAAAGCGAGGCCCGATACGACAAGCGGCGCCAGCAGCGCAACGCGCGCGTAAGTTCTCTCGGTCATGCCAAAAAGTCCCACTGTAGACAGCCTCTCGATTGCCGCCGGCCAAAGAAAGGTCCGGTCCCCATCGCCTATGCTCTTCCGACGGAATTCCGGCGACAATTTGTCGTCCGGAGTTTCGCGTGTTTACCTCAACCACTCGTTAAGGGCAACGCGCGAGGGCCGATCGGCCCCCGCCGTGGCATTTGTGCACCGCCTCAAAGACGGCTCAAAGCCTTCAGCTCATGCAGAACAGCGGCGTCACGGGCCGAAACATCCGGGAATTCCGGATCTGAGCCGACATCGGCGGTGTAGCGCCAGGAGCGCGCGCACTTCACCAGGCCACGGTCCTCCGCCTTCTCGACGACCACGGCGACGCCCTTGACGTCGTCGAGGGTAAAGCTGCCCGCCGGCGCATTGCCGTGCATGATAACCAGATCGCTGGTGATCGCCGTCTCGGCCATGTCGACATCGGCGATCGCCGCTTCGAGCACGGCATCGTCGAGGGTGACGACCGGCACCGCTTCCAGCGAAGAGCCGATGACCTTCTGCGCACGGGCGATTTCCAACGCCCCGGTGACGACACGGCGGACCTGCCGCACCTTGCGCCACTTCTCCGCCAGCGCCTCGTTCTTCCAGTCCGCCGGGATCTCCGGGAACTGGTCGAGATGCAGGGAGACCGCATCCGGATGACGGTCGAGCCAAGCCTCTTCCATGGTGAAGGGCAGCATCGGCGCCAGCCATTTCACCAGGCAGTCGAAGAGATGGCGCACCACCTGCACGGAAGCCTTGCGCTTCACGCTGGAAGGCGCTTCGCAGTAAAGCGCGTCCTTGCGGATGTCGAAATAGAAGGCCGACAGCTCGACCACCATGAAGTCGAGCAGCGCGCGGGTGATGCGCTTGAATTCGAACGCGTCGTAGCCCGAGCGTACGACTTCATCGAGTTCAGCGAGCCGGTGCAGCATCAGCCGCTCCAGCTCCGGCATCTTGTCCAGCGGCACCTCCTCACCGTCGTCATGGGCGAGCGTGCCCAGCATCCAGCGGATGGTGTTGCGCAGCTTGCGGTAGGCGTCGATATTGGTCTGCAGCACGTTCTTGCCGAGCCGCTGGTCTTCCCAATAATCGGTCGTCACCACCCACAGCCGCAAGATGTCGGCGCCGGACTGCCTGATGACGTCCTGCGGCACGACGGTGTTGCCGAGCGACTTCGACATTTTCCGCCCCTCCTCATCCATGGTGAAGCCATGGGTGACGACGGTGTCGTAGGGTGCCCTGCCCCTGGTGCCGCAGCTTTCGAGCAGCGAGGAGTGGAACCAGCCGCGATGCTGGTCGGAGCCTTCGAGATAGACGTCGGCCGGCCATTTCAGGTCGGGCCGGTCCTCAAGCGTGAAGGCATGCGTCGAGCCTGAATCGAACCAGACATCGAGGATGTCCATGACCTGCTGCCATTTCGAGGCATCGTGATTGCCGAGGAACCGCTCCTTGGCGCCGGCGGCGAACCAGGCGTCGGCGCCTTCTTTCTCGAAGGCGTCCATGATGCGCTGGTTGACTGCCTCGTCGCGCAGCACATTGCCGTCGGCATCGGCAAAGACGGCGATCGGCACGCCCCAGGCGCGCTGGCGCGACAGCACCCAGTCGGGGCGCTCCTCGATCATGGCGCGGATGCGGTTCTGGCCGGCGGCGGGCACGAAGCGGGTATCGTCGATGGCTTTTAGGGCGCGGCTGCGCAGCGTCGTGCCGTCGCCAAGCTCCTTGTCCATATAGACGAACCATTGCGGCGTGTTGCGGAAGATGATCGGCTTCTTCGAGCGCCAGGAATGCGGATAGGAGTGCTTCAGGCGGCCGCGCGCGAACAGCGCGTTGCGCTTGATCAGCTCGTCGATGACAGCCTGGTTGGCGTTGCCCTTCTTGCCATTGTCGTCGATGACGCGCGCCGCTCCACCCTCGCGGTCCGGGCCGAAGCCCGGCGCGTCCTTGGTGAAGAAGCCGGCATCGTCGACGGTGAAGGGGATCGCGGTGTCGATGCCACGCTGGCGAAGATCAGAGGCAGCATCCATCCAGGCGTCGAAGTCTTCGCGGCCATGTCCCGGCGCGGTGTGGACGAAACCGGTGCCGGCATCGTCGGTGACGTGATCGCCGGCGAGCATCGGCACGGGAAAATCGTAGCCGCCGCCCAGAGCTTTGAGGGGATGCGAAAGCGTAAGGTTTTCAAGCTCTTCGGCGCCAACGCTGCGAAGCCGATTCAGAGTGACCTTGGCCTTCGCGGCAGCGTCGTCCGCAAGCTTCTCGGCAAAGATCAGCTTTTCGCCGGGCTGAGGACCAAAGGCGTTCTCGGCCGCGGTAACCTCGTAGAGACCATAGTTGATGCGCGGCGAGTAATTGACGGCGCGATTGCCGGGGATTGTCCACGGCGTCGTCGTCCAGATGACGACGTTGGCATCAAGCAGATCGAGCGACGTCTGCGTCAGCTTGGGATCCAAGGCTGGCTGGCCATCCTCGATGTTGATGACCTGGCGAGCGAGGCTGACGACCGGAAACTTCGCCCAGATCGTGTCCGACTCATAGTCCTGGTATTCGACCTCCGCCTCGGCCAGCGCGGTGCGCTCGACCACGCTCCACATCACCGGCTTGGAGCCGCGATAGAGCTGGCCGGACATGGCGAATTTCAGCAGTTCGCCGGCGATCCGCGCCTCGGCATGGAAAGCCATTGTCGTATAGGGATTGTCGAAGTCGCCGACGACGCCGAGCCGCTGGAATTCGGAACCCTGCACCTTGATCCAGTGCGCCGCAAACTCGCGGCATTCCTGCCGGAACTCGTTGACCGGCACCTCGTCCTTGTTCTTGCCCTTGGCGCGGTACTGCTCCTCGATCTTCCATTCGATCGGCAGGCCGTGGCAATCCCAGCCGGGTACATAGTTCGAGTCATAGCCGCGCATCTGGAACGAGCGGGTGATGACGTCCTTGAGGATCTTGTTCAGCGCATGGCCGATATGGATGTTGCCATTCGCATAGGGCGGGCCGTCGTGCAGCACGTATTTTTCGCGGCCGGCTGCGTCTTCGCGCAACTTGCGGTAAAGGTCCATGTCCTGCCAGCGTTTGACCAGCAGCGGCTCCTTTTCCGGCAAACCGGCGCGCATCGGGAAATCCGTCTGCGGCAGGTAGAGCGTTTTGGAATAGTCGATCGTCTCGGCGGTCTCGGTATCAGTCATTCGTCTGCCATATGCGTTGCCCGGCGGCAAAAGAGCCCGGGCGTTGAACTATCATGATCTGGAAAAAGCGCGAGAGGCGCGCGCAAGATTCCCGGCGGCTCCGGCGGCGGTCAGGCCGCCCGGAACACCGGGCCTGTAATTCGTATCGCAGTCGCGAGAAGGCGCGAAAAGCTCGTCATGGCTGGGCTTTTAACCGACACAGGCGATGTTGAAAAGCCCGAACTCTCGGCGGTTTCCTGTCGGGGCATCATGTCGTTAGTTTGTTGTCGTGGTTTTCCTTGCATGATGTGCCACTTGCGCCTATATCTAGGGGCAAGTGGCAGCGGAGCCAGCTCATGTCTAGTCTGCATACCAAGATTCGCCCAGAAGCCGATCCCGCCGACGCCGCAATTCCCGATACCGCGACGGAACGGTTTCTCGTTCATGTCACCAGGGTCGAAGGGCTCCGTCAACGGGGCTTCAGTAGTGATGAAATCTACAAGATCGTCGGCCCGCGACGGACCCTGGCGCGTCGTAAAGAGCGAAACGAGACTCTGACGATCACCGAATCCGACCGCGTCCAGCGACTTGAGCGGGTTTCAGCGATGGCGGACCGGGTTTTCGGCAGTCATGAAAAGGCGCAGCGTTGGTTGCGCAAGCGCAGCAGAGTGCTCAACGAGATACCGATCAACCTCTTGCAGTCCGAGACGGGTGCCGTCCTGGTGGAAGAAGAGCTCCATCGCATCGATTACGGCATTCTCGCCTAACACATATGCGGCTGTGGCGCATTTCCAGCTACGCCGATCTCTCCGGCGCCGGTGGCATGGTCAGCGCCGGCCGTTGGCATGTCATGGGGACACCGATCGTCTACTGCGCCGATCATCCAGCTACAGCGCTTCTCGAAATTCTGGTGCATGTGGACGCGGAAGACCTGCCCCAGACCTATCAGCTTCTGGAAATCGAAGTGCCGGACGGCGTTACCGTTGCATCTCTGGAATTATCTGATGACTGGAAGCACGATACAGCCACGACGCAGCGGCTCGGCACGGATTTTATCGCCACAGCCAAGCACGCCGTTATGGAAGTCCCCTGTGTGATCGTCCCGTTTACAAGGAACTATCTCTTCAACCCAGATTTGCTGGCGCGCGACGGCATCCACATCGTTGAGGTCACAACGCATCCTATCGATACCCGATTGCTGGGGTAGACATCACATCGAAAAATCGAAGCGATAGGTCGTCGACACGCCGATCATGAACTGATCCCTGGAGCCGCGCTCCTTGACCAGGCTGGAATCGGCGGCCGGGCCCATCAGGCGGGAATATTCGCCGAACAGACTGGCCGTCATCGGCTCGGTCACCTTCCAGGTCACCGCGCCGCCCAGGCCCGCCGACTTCACCCCGCCGCCGGGATGATATTCGCTAAGTCCCGAGGCCAGGGACTCCTTGGCATCAACGCGGTAATAGGCGTCGAAATAGTCCGATGAGGCGAACGAAACGCGCGGTCCGGCCGAAATCCTGACGTCGGACGTCACATCGTAAAAGGCGTCGGCGGCGATGTCGGCGACAAAGCCGTTATGGGCGCGAATGCCGTGCCGCAATTCGGCGCGGGCACGCAGCCAATCCAAAGGATAGAATTCGAAGAAGCCGCCAGCCTCGCCGCCCCAGCGCACCGGGTCGAGACCCTTCAATTCGTCGGCGTCACCGCCGTCGCGAGAAAACAGGAACTTGCCTGTCAGGCCGGCGCGGACGCCGCCATCGTCGATCAATGCCAATGAGATATTGTCGTTGCGCGAGGTGAAGCGCGCCGCGGGACCAGCCTTGCCGAGCGAGATGATCGGCGAGGCACTGAGCAGGTACTTCTTGCCGCCCTCGAAATTCGGGGCAACCATGCCGGTGGCGCCGACCGTCAGGTACCAGTCTCCGGACAGCCAGCCGAAGGTGCCCTCGCCGGCCTTGGCAACGCCGCAGGTGCCGAGCATGAATGCGGCCAAGACCGTCGGGATCGTCGGGACAGACCGCATCGTTACTCCATACGTCGAACGCATTGGCCGATACAACCAGCCTTGACTGAAGCCATGGCGCCAGTTCGGTAAAATTTGACTTAATATCCGCAACATCGGCAGCGTTGGCCGGCCTGTTCCGCGTTGCAGTCGATTGTTTGGCGCACCAAGATTCCAGATCAAGTGTTTGGAATACGATAGCAGTTGCCTCGGCAGGGGTTACAAACATTCGCGGACAAACATGCCTGCGCTGTGAAGAGCGCGGCGACCGGCGCTCAACCCCGCATTCCAAACCGGCCAAGCGTGAATCATATGCGGCCAAATTTCGAGACCTACTTTGACGTCAGCCGCGCCAGCGGCTTCGGCGAGCCGAGTTGCGTCCGACAACAGCGTCTCGGCCGAACCGGCTTGTATCAGCATTGGGGGAAATCCGCTCAGATCGGCGAACAAAGGCGAGATCAGCGGATCGCGCCGACCAACGCCATTGGGAACATAGGCCGTTGCCAGTTCCTCCAAATACGCCCGGTGGATGATAGGGTCGATTGCGTCCTTGGTTGATAGTGTCGCGCCGGACATCGAAAGGTCCGTCCAAGGCGAAACCAGCCAAAGACATCGCGGCAACGGCTCGCCTGCCGTGCGCAATACACTGACCAGACACAGAGTGAGGTTGCCGCCCGCACTGTCTCCGCCAACCACGATGCGATCCGACGCGATGCCTTGCCGGCTCAGAAAGCGCCATGCGGTGAGTGCGTCTTCATGTTGCGCAGGGAAAGGATGTTCCGGTGCGCGGCGATAGTCGATCGCGAGGGTGCGTATTCCCATTGCCCGACCTGCCTCGGTAACCATTCGACGATGACTTTTAAGGGAGCCGGAGCAGTAGCCACCACCGTGGAAAAAGAGCAGAACCTTATCCCTGTCACTCCCAGGCGCCAGGGACCACTCTCCCTCAAGGCCATCGAAAACCACGCGCTCGCATCGGATGTCCTCCGCGACCGGCCAGACCGAACCGACTTCGTCGAGCCGCGCCCGGCGTTCGTCCCAGCGGACCGTTCGTGGTTTTGACGTCAACAGCCTGCGGACGGCGTTGATCTCCATCAGATCGAGGTGTTCGTCCACATCGCTCATTTTGCTTCCCCAGTCTTGCCAAGCGCCGAGAAAGGCGAACAGCCAAATGTCATCGACAAGATAACGATTGCCTGCTTGCAAATATAGCGACGAACCAGCGCCACGATCATCTTGCGATCAGCCCGATCAATATCAGCGAGAAATCGTCCGAGGTCCGTGCCATATTGGCGGTGCTGCCGTGTGAGCCAATTTTCGATTGCTCGACGGTGCAAGGTTCAAAAGAGGGGGAATTCCGATGCCGGACAATTCGTATGCCGGAACCACTGCCGAGCGGCTTGTCAATCCGCGCAGCGTAGGACGATTGGGGCTGATCGTGATGGCGCTGTTCCCCACCCTGTGGGGTTTTCTCGGTCTGTTGAACGATGCAACCGACTTCAAAGACACTCTGGTGAATGCCGTGAAGCCGATGATCGAAATGACCAACACCTACGGCAACCCATGGCAGCAATGGCGTGCCATCACCATGCCATGGGCTGCCCCTGTGGCACTCGTCGGCATCATGGCCGTCGAGACCCTGGCGGGGATATTCGGACTGATCGGGCTTGTGCTTATGCTGCGCAAGGTGGTTGGCAGCAGCGCCGATTTCGCTCATGGCAAGGCATGGATGATGTTGGGCTGCCTGTGCGCAATCCTGGTGTGGGGCATCGGCTTCACGGTGATCGCCGGCGACTATTTCCTGTCATGGGAAGCCAAGACCATGCCGCTCTCGAACCAGCTCGGCGGAACAATCTACTTCTTGCCCAACGCGCTCGGGCTAATCCTCGCGACCCTGCATCGCGAGGGCGGCGATTACTGAGACCTCGACGCAAGGTTGTGACATGCGGATGCGGATGCGACCGGCGTTGCCCGGCATTTGGAGGTCGGGCTCTATATCAAAGCTCGACGTTGCGGCCGCTTTGCGGACAGGAGCTATTCTCCAACTAAACCTCGGCGTGACCACGGTTTGGCCTGAGGGCGCAAGCCCACGTTTCACGGAAATGAACTCGCAGCGGCTGCTCTTGCCAAAAGCAGACGTCTCGCAGGCGTACCGCCCGAGCATGGGTGTGACCCTCACAGCCTGCTCGCTTTACGAGAAGGCCTATCGGCGTTACCTTCAAAGCCGACAAAAAAGGCCAAGTAGTCTTGAGGGAGAGGGCGATGACACTGCACGGCGATGCCTTGAAAGATGCGATCAGCCAGACGCGGGCGAAATGGGGATGGTTCGTCGCGCTCGGGGTGCTGCTGCTTGTCTTCGGCGGCATTGCCTTCGGCAATCTGTTCATCGCAACCGTCGCCTCGGTCTTTGTCGTGGGCTGGCTGATGCTGATGGCCGGCATTGTCGAGATCATCCATGCCTTCGGCGTGAAGACATGGGGCCGCTTCTTCTATTGGCTGCTCAGCGGCCTCCTCTACGCCGTCGCCGGCTTCTTCGCCTTCGACAATCCGGTCTTCGCCTCGACGGTGCTGACCTTCCTCCTGGCGGTCGCGCTGCTTGCCTCAGGCGTGCTCAGGGCCTGGGTAGGCTACAGCCACCGGCCGCAGCCGGGCTGGGGCTGGGTGGTCGCGGCCGGCGTCATCAGCGCGCTGGCGGGACTGGTCATCGCCATGGGCTGGCCGGTCAACAGCGTGTGGGTGCTGGGCCTGTTCCTGGCCGTCGACCTGATCTTCCAGGGCTGGACCTTCATCGCCCTTGGCTTGGCGCTGAAGAGATAAATTCTGGTTGAGCATGATCTTAATCGGAAAACCGGATCCCACTTTTTGCTTCGCTGACCTTCGGTTCGGGACCATGCTCTAAAAAGCTATGGCCGCGTCCAGCCCGGAAAGCGGCCTGACGCCGGCGAGCAGTGCCTTCGCCTCGGCCTCGTCGCGCTTCATCTGGGCGACCAGCGCGTCAAGCCCGTCGAACTTCACCTCCGAGCGCAGGTAGCCGAAGAAGGACACGGCACAAATCTCGCCGTAGAGGTCGCCGGAAAAGTCGAAGACGAAGGTCTCCAGCAATGGCGCGCCATTGTCGTCGACCGTCGGCCGGCGGCCGAAGCTGGCGACGCCATCGTGTAGCGAACCGTCGGCGCGGCGGAAGCGGACGGCATAAATCCCTTCATTGAGGGTGGCTTCCGGCGAAAGCCTCATGTTTGCGGTCGGAAAGCCGAGTGTCCGGCCGAGCTGCTGGCCGCCAATCACCTCCGCCTCGACGGTGAAACGGTAGCCGAGCAAGCCGGCGGCCTCGGCCACATTGCCCTCGCACAGCAGCGTGCGTATGCGGCTCGACGACACCACCTCGGCGCTTTCGTCGCGAAACGCATCCACCAGCGTGACGCCGAAGCCGTGGCGCTCGCCGGCAGCCATCAGATAGGCCGGACCGCCCTGGCGGTCCTTGCCGAAATGGAAATCGAAGCCGGTAACGGCGTGGCTTATGCCGAGGTTGCGCTCGAGCACGCCGGTGACGAAGGCCTCCGCCGACAAGGAGGCGAACTCGCGTGTGAACGGCTGTTCGACCAGCGCCGCAAAGCCCAGATGCGACAACAGCCGCGCCTTCATCGGCGGCGGCGTCAGCACGAACAACGGCATGTCCGGCCTAAACACCTTTCGCGGATGCGGTACGAAGGTCAGCACCAGGGCGGGTACGCCGCGACGCTCCGCTTCGGCGCGCGCGCGTTCGAGCACCGCCTGGTGGCCGCGGTGGACGCCGTCGAAATTGCCGATAGCCACCACGCCGCCGCGCAGATGGGCCGGCAGCGGTGCGGTTGCGGAAATGCGTTCGAACATGGCCGTCATGGCTTGAACCTATTGCAGCCTGGGAATCACCGCGACCGGCCTGTAGCCATATTTTTCCAGGAAGGCCGCGAGCCTGGCCGGATCCGGCTGCAGCGTCTCACCGTAATCGCGGGCATGGATGCCGCCCGATACGTAGAGCACGTCGAAGCCATTGTCGGCCGCGCCCTTGATGTCGGTCATCATGCCGTCGCCGATGGCCAGAACTTGCGAACGCTCGACCGGGCGGCCGAGAATGACGGCGATCTCCTTCATGGCGACGTCATAGACCGGCGCGTAGGGTTTGCCGGCGATCAGCGTGCGTCCGCCAAGCTGTGCGTATTCGCGGGCCAAAGCGCCTGCGCACCAGATCATGCGTTCGCCGCGCTCGACGACGATGTCGGGATTGGCGCAAATGAAGGGCAGGTTCCTGGCACGCAGCCTCTGCAGCAGATCGGCATAATCTTCCGGCTTCTCCACCTCGTCATCGAACAGGCCGGTGCAGACCACGCCGGATGCTTCGAACTCCTCGACGAGTTCGACGTCGAGGCCCTCATAGAGCGTGAAATCCCGATCGGCGCCTATATGGAAGATCTTTCGCGGCCCTTCGGCGATCAGGTCGCGGGTAACGTCGCCGGACGTCACGACACGGTCGTAGGCGGCGGGAGGAACGCCGATGGCGTTCATCTGTACCACCACGTCGGCGCTGCGACGCGGCGAATTGGTGATCAGCACGACAGGTATTTTCGCCGCGCGAGCAGCGATCAGCGCGGCAGCCGCCGCCGGGAAATGCCATTCGCCATTGTGCACCACGCCCCAGACATCGCACAGGATGGCTGAATAGACTCCCGACAGGTCTGCGAGCGAACCAATGATGTCGGGCGAATCCGCCATGCCGTTGTCCCTGTACTATGATGCTTGCAAGCGCCGCGACCGACGGTCCGTAGCGGCCGGCCCGGATTAACCGAAGCATTTCGCTCTGTCACCAGCTTTCGTTGCGCCCGCAAGATTGCCGCCCGGGGACGCCGGCGAGGACGTGTGGTTAACGGGCATTGAAAAACCGTGCCGACCTTGAACGCATTTCAGCAATCGGAAATTTAAACATGCATGGCATCGTCCGGGAGAAATGGGGCGGGCGGGAATGCTGAAGGCAATAATCGGTGAATTCCGACACGACAGACGTGGCAACTACTCGTTAATGACTGCAATCACCATTGTGCCGCTGATGGCCGGTCTGGCGCTCAGTGTCGATTACGGGGAGTTGCTGCGCCAAAAGCACGAAACGCTGAACGCACTTGATGCGGCCGGCCTCGCCGCTGCCCAGCAGATCGTTGCCGGCGCCAGCGACGACGACGTCAAGGCCTACGCCAAGACATTTTTCGAAACCAATCTCGCACGTATCGACCCGGCGAACACAGCGCTGACCGTCACGCTGCCCAACAACAATGCCGGCGGCGGCACCTTGAAGCTCTGCGCCGGCCTCACCTTCCACCCCTATTTTCTACCGGCCGCCAGCCTGCTGATCGGCGGCACGGCAAGCGACACGACCTTCACCGAATGTTCGGAACTCCGCCTCAAGAACACCCTCGAAGTCGCGCTTGTACTGGATAATTCCGGCTCGATGAGCGATCTCGGCTCCGGCACCGGCGAGAAGCGAATAGACCTGCTGAAGTCGGCCGCCAAGCAGCTTGTCGATACGCTGGCGCTTCAGGCGCAGCAGATGAAGCAGATCACCAAACCGGTGCAGTTTTCTCTCGTGCCGTTTGCGGCCTCGGTCAATGTCGGCCCTACCCACGACCAGGACGGCTGGATGGATCAGGACGGCATCTCCCCGATCCAGCACGAGGATTTCGACTGGACGACGATGAGTGCCGCCAACAATCCGGACAAATATGCCGAGAAGCTCAACGGCGTCTGGTACAAGCGCGGCACCGGCTGGGGCGAGACCAAGGACCAGCCGCTGACGCGTTTCAGCCTCTACGCCGACATGACGGTCGAATCGGGCCGCGAAGAGGTACCCAATTCGAAGCAATATGTCTGCGACACATACAAGAAGAACGGCACCTGCCAGTACGGCCACTGGAGCGCACCGGAATATATCTACACCACAAGCCGCTATGCGAGTTGGCAAGGTTGCGTCGAAGCACGGCCATATCCCTACAATGTCGACGACACCACGCCCGATACAGCGGCGCCGGCCACACTTTTCGTGCCGATGTTCGCCCCGGATGAGGCTGGCACTCTGTGGCTCGATTTCAACCGTGACGGCATCAACGACGTCATCGGCACGTCCTACAATTACGGCAACAACTGGTGGGCCGATTGGCCCTATGTCGCCGGTCCTACCGCTTCCCAGCGCCAGTCTGACATGCGCAAATATTTCCTGGTAAAACCATACGGTTCGCAATCCGCAGCCGCGGGCGATGGGCCGAATTCCTCCTGCACCACCAACCCGATCACGCCGTTGAAGGACGTCAGCCAGGACGCAGAGAAGCAGGAGATCAAGGACGCCATCGACGCCATGGCGCCGAACGGCAACACCAACGTGCCGGAGGGCCTTGCCTGGGGCTGGCGAACTGTATCGAGCAACCCACCGTTCACCGATGGTCGGCCGAACAGCGAGAGGGGCAACGACAAGGTGGTCGTGGTGCTGACCGACGGAGCCAATACTTATAGTGCCGTCAGCGACGGCAGCTACGCCAACAACAGGTCGACCTACGCCGCCTACGGCTACACTGGGCTGACCTATCCGGGATCTGGAAGCGTAACCCGCCTGTTCATGAATACCAGCACCGATATCGGCAAGACCACCTATACCGGTGCCAACTACACGGCAGCACTCGACGAGCAGATGAAAACGCTCTGCGCCAATGCAAAGAATTCGAACGTTCTGGTGATGACGGTGGCGCTCGACCTGTCGCCCACAGATGCCAGCGACAAGAAGGCAATCGATGCGCTGAAGGCGTGTTCGTCGGATTCGCGCTTCCGCAAGGATCCGGCGGACCCGAGCAAGCCAGCCAAGCTGTTCTGGAATGCGACGGGCGCGACGCTGTCCGACAATTTCAAGGAAATCGCCAACGAATTGTCGAACCTGCGCATCGTCGGCTGAAGGCGATGGGATTGGCGACTAAGGCAGGGGCCCCGGCGCACTGGCGCAAAGGCTCCTGCCGTCATGCCCTTGCGGGTGATGGAAGCATGTGGTGAGTGTCCCCACTCGGAGATGCGCTCTTGCCTGAACCCGCCAACCACCTTGCCTTCGCGCTGGTCTGCCTCGGCATGGTGCTGACGCCCGGCCCGAACATGATCTATCTAATCTCGCGCTCGCTGTCGCAAGGGCCGAAGGCCGGGCTGATCTCGCTGGGCGGCGTGGCGCTCGGTTTTTTGTTCTACGTGCTGTCGGCGGCGTTCGGGATCACCGCGCTGCTGCTCGCCGTGCCCTTCGCCTATGATGTGCTGCGCCTTGCCGGCGCGCTCTATTTGCTGTGGCTCGCCTGGCAAGCGGTGAAGCCCGGCGGGCGCTCGCCCTTCCAGATCCGCGAACTGCCGAAAGACAGGCCGCGCAAGCTGTTCGCCATGGGCCTGATGACCAACCTGCTCAACCCGAAGGTGGCAGTGCTCTATCTGTCGCTGCTGCCGCAATTCATCAGCCCCGGCAAGGGCCACGTGCTGTCGCAGCTTCTGGTGCTCGGTGCCACGCAGGTCGCGATCAGCCTGACCGTCAACGCCATCATCGCGGTGACGGCCGGCTCGATCGCCATCTTCCTCGCCGGGCGGCCGCTATGGCTGGTGATCCAGCGCTGGATGATGGGCACGGTGCTGACCGCGCTGGCCGTCAAGATGGCAACCGACGCGCAACGCTGATCGGTCCTACATCGGCCGCCTGACCTGCTCTGCCCGCTCCGGTTCGACCACCCTGCGGTAGAGATGCCAGGTCGCGTGGCCAAGGATGGGCATGACGACGGCAAGCCCGGCAAATAGCGGGATCGAGCCGATGACCAGGAGCACGGCGACCATCAGGCCCCACAGCGCCATCTGCAGCGGGTTTGTCATAACTGCGCGCGCCGACGTCTCGACTGCCGAGACCGCGCCGACATCGCGGTCGAGCAGCAGCGGAAAGGCGACGACAGTCGTCGCCAGCACGATCGCGGCGAAGGCGAACCCGGCCAAGTTGCCGAGCAGGATCAGTGTCCAGCCCTTGCTGGTCGTCAGCACTTCGCGAATAAAGCCGACGATAGAGGCCGGAGGCTGATTGCCGTACAGGCTGGTGTAGATCGATTGCGCGGTGAACAGCCAGAGCAGGAACAGTACCACCAGCATGGTACCGATGACTGCAATCGCGGGCAGCGCCGGGGAGTGGCGCACGTCGAGCGCATGCCACCAGGATGTATCCATGCCGAACTCGCGCCGGCGGCTGATTTCGTAAAGGCCGATAGCGGCGAACGGACCGACCAATGCGAAGCCGGACATCAGCGGATAGATGAGTTGGATGGCGTTCGAGCCCGAGGTCCACTGCGTCAGGATCAGGCCGACCACCGGATAGATCAGGCACAGGAACACATAATGCGACGGCTTGGCCCAGAAATCCTCTACGCCGAGACGGAGCGCATCTATCAGATCCTCGGTGCTGATGCGGCGCACCGTGGGCTGTACATGCATTCCACGTGCGTCCGCCATGACATGAAAGCCGGCCATAACCTTTCTCCCGTGTGTCGGGGCGGTCACCGCCAGGATGGCCGCCCGCAGCTGCCACTTCAAGAACGCCCGTATGATAGCGGATCCCGGCGTGCTTGTCGCCACCGCCCGGCGCCGGGGCGCCGGGCGGCTGAACGAACGGATTAGGCCGCGAAGCGATCGATCACCTCGGCCAGCGGCACGTGACCGAGGCAAGCGCCTGACCCGGCGGGCTTTTCGCCAGCCTCGACAGCGAGCGCGTATCGCACGGCCGGATCGGCTTCGATGCGGCGGCGTAGCGCCGCCACCCTGGGATAAGCGGCGCCGTCGACCGCCTGGTGGAACTCCGCCCAGCGCGCCACGCCGATCAGCGTGGTATCGGCAAGCGTCAGCCGGTCGCCGACCAGGAAATCCGTGTCGAGGATCATCGCCTCGAGCTGGTCATGGCGGTTGGTAACGACCTTGCGGCCAAAGTCACGCAAGGTCGCCAGCAGCACCGGTTCGGCCGGCTCCATTTCATAAGCAGCCCAGAGCGGGGTGAAAGCGGCGGTGAAACCGGTGTTCACGAAAGCCATCAGCTGGTGCATCCGGTCGGCTTCCGGCGAGCGAGACTCAAAGCTGATACGACGTTGCGTATCGCGAGCTTCGAGCCAGGCGGCAATCGCCATGGTCTCGGTGAGCACCCTGCCTTCGTCGGTGATCAACACCGGCGTTTCCTGGCGGCCGTTGATACTGGCATAGGCGTCGTTCTTCATCTCAGCGAGCATGTCGACACGACACAGGCGGTAGCGTTGTTCGAGGCGTTCAAAAGCAGCGACAAGCCCCATCGAACTTCCCAGCGGGAAGCCGTAAAGGAGAATAGGTTCCATTTCTTTGTCTCTTCCATGATTTAGGGATCACGCTGCGCAGCGAAACTTGACCCTAAACGCTGGTCGCCCCATGTAAATTACGCACTATTCTGTAACCAGGTCCCCGCCATGAAAGATGTCGTCTCACGCTGCCCGATCGAGGAGACCATGCGTGTGCTCAGCGGTCGCTGGCCCACCTTGCTGCTCTATTATCTCAAGGACGGTACCAAGCGCTTCAGCGACCTAAGGCGTGACAATCCGACAGTGTCGCACCGCATCCTGGCGCTCGAACTACGCAAGCTGGAGGAAGCCGGGATTGTGCGGCGAACAGCGCATGCCGGCTATCCGCTACCCGTGGATTACGACCTGACGGAGCCCGGTCTCAAGCTTGTGCCGCTCATCGACGCCCTGGGCGATTGGTGGGAAGATACCGAGGACGATCGGGCCAGCCGGGCTACATCGACGCCGGAAACCAAACTCGTGGCGGCGGAATAGCCGCCCGGCGATCACCGCGCCGCAAAGAACTGCCGGCGAGAGCCCAGCGCGCTCCAAGCCGTTCATACATTAGATTCCGCAAGACCAAGGCGACCGGCTATGGGGCGCGCCATTGTGCCAGCCAAACCGGGACAAGGCACCGCCATCCGGCACCAACTCCTGTAGCATAGCTCGCCAATCCCGATCACCTGACCCGCCGTTCGATCTCGTTGCCCGATCAGATCGGCTTGACCATGCTGGCTGGCTGTCGCTTTTGATTCTGTGTGAATGAAGAGCCTACTTATGCTCTTGAAGTTTCTCCTGAGACTTTGCCATTTGATCGTCCCCAAGTTCCATATTGTGCATCGTTGCAATCAACCATTCATCATGATCCCGCGTCGCCACTACGCTGATTAATCCGCGCCGACGCGGCCCTTCGTTTCCCATCGGATCGAGCGCGCCAGTCATGGACCACCGCAGGTCGAGCGTGGCAACATCAGGGCGAACAAGCCTGTTCCGCACGCTTTCGGCGGATAGGTGGCTGTGCTTGAACATCTTCTCAAAAATTGGGGCATGGAACTGCTCGATCTTGTCACGTCCAGTCGCCTGCATACCGAAGACGTTTGTAAATTCGGCATCTGCCGCGAATACGGCGGCAAAGGCGCGAGCATCGTGACGATTCCAAGCTTCGATCAGCCTGTGCGCGACACTTTCCACCCCTTCAGTTCGGACGTTGCCGGTAGCCATGCTGACCTCCTGCGATATAGTTCGGTTGCCATACTATATGGGCACCATATAAGTTTGGAAAGATGGATAATCAGCCATACACGCAGTCTCTGCTTCTCTATGCTTATCAATCGTCGGCGAGCGCTTTGGTCCAGGTTCTCCGGGAGAGCGGCCATTCGGCAATCAAGCCCAAACACGGCGCTGTATTCGCCAACATCGACGCGGAGGGAACCCGACCCAGCGTCCTCGCAGAGCGTGCGGGCATTGGCAAAGCATCGATGGGTGAGTTGATCGATGAACTGGAGCGCCTCGGTTATGTTCGGCGCTCGCATGATCCGAACGACCGACGGGCCAAATTAATCGTTGCAACTAACGCGGCGCTTGCGGTGATCCGGACCGTCCACGATTTCAATCAGCGTCTCGAAGACCAATACCGGAGGCTGCTTGGTGCTCAGGCGTACGAATCGCTCCGGTCGTCACTGCAAGCGATATCCCCCAGAGAAAATTTGCAACCGAGGATACCTCGCCAGCGCTCGTCAAGCCGCAAAGATGGGGCAAAAGAAACTCTCGGTCCGTGAATGCCTGACTGGGTATCGAGCCCCTGGGCGTATCGAGCCCGAACAGCCGCCTGGGCGAATGCCGCCATCCGAGCAAGCCTGTTTCGATTGAGCAGTGAAATCAATCTGACACAGTGCCATCACGTCGAAACCATCATCACGCATTTTCACCGCCCTGCCCGGCAAAAGCCATGATCGCGGTTATGTCAGGCGGGCATGACCGTTACGAAAATCGAAAATTATGAGGCCCAACCAAGCCTAAGCAGGCGCGTGCTGCTCAGAGCTGCCGGCCTTGGCGCCCTTGCCGGGCTCGTCGCCTGCGCCACCGTGCTGCCCACCGGCGAAGGCGCCGGTGTCTCTGCCTCCGCCGCTGGCACGCTGGCCGGCATCCGCGCTTCGGCGGGTCTCGGGCCGCTTGTCCCCGATGCGCCGCTCGAGCAGGCGGCGCTGCAGCAGGCCGGCTATATGGCGCGCGGCGGCCGAATGAACCACACCACCGGCTGGGGCAAGGACTTTGCCTCGCGCGTCAAAGACAATGGCATTGCCGGCGCTGCCGCCGAAAACATCGCCGAAGGCCGCTTCGACCAGCAGAAGCTGTTTGATATCTGGGTGCATTCGCCAGGCCACCGCCGCAACATGCTCGACCCGCGCTTCACCCGCTTCGGCCTCGCCTATGTGCGCGACGGCCGCGACAGCACGCTTCGCTACTGGTGCCTTGTGCTCGGCAGATAACTTCCGCCATTTGGTCGGCAGAAGCCTGCTGGCGACCGATCCGTCAGTCTTTGCGGCCGCCGCCGAGCAATTCCTCGACGTCCTGCGCACAAATCGGCCTGCTGAAATGATAGCCCTGCATTTCGTCGCAATTGTTTCTGCGCAGGAAAGCCACCTGATCATCTGTCTCAACGCCCTCGGCGATGACCCTCAGGTTGAGATTTTGCCCCAATGAAATCACCGCGCTGGCCACAGCCTGATCGTTCTCGTCGGCGGCGAGATCCTTGATGAAGGACTTGTCGATCTTCAGCCGCGCCACGGGAAAGGTCTTGAGTGCGCTGAGGCTGGAATAGCCGGTGCCAAAATCATCGATCGAGATCTGGACACCCAGGCTTTGCAGGGCGTTCATGGTGGCGACCGCCAGCTCGATATCCTGCATGATAAGGCTCTCGGTCACCTCCAGCTCGAGATACCTGGCCTCCAGGCCGCTGTCCTTCAGCGCGCTGACGATGCGATCGATCAGGTTGCGCTCCCTGAATTGCCGCGCCGACACATTCACGCAAACGGTCAAGGGCGGCAGTCCTGCGTCTTGCCAGGCTTTGTTCTGCCGGCACGCCTCATGCAGGACCCAGTCGCCGATCGATACGATCAGACCTGTCTCCTCGGCGGTCGGGATGAACATCGTCGGCATTACCGTGCCAAGCGTTGGGTGGTTCCAGCGTATCAGCGCCTCGACCGCAAAAACCCGACCTGACCGAAGGTCCACCTGCGGTTGGTAGAGCAGCGTGAATTCCGAACGCGCCAAGGCGTTTCGCAACTCTTCCTGAAGCACGAATTTTTCATGCGCCCTGGTGTTGAACTCCGGAGCGTAAAACTGGAAATTATCGCGGCCGAACTCCTTGGCGCGATACATGGCCGCGTCGGCATTTGCCAGCAGCGTATCGGGATCCGTCCCATCCTTGGGATAGTTGGCAATGCCGATGCTGGCCGTCGCCCGCACAAGATGCGCTCCGAGCTGAACCGGCTCGGCGAGTGCAGCCCTGAGCTTTTGCAAGGTCTCGGAAACGAGATCGACGTTCGCCGGCTGGTCGAAAAGCACGACGACGAATTCGTCGCCGCCAAGCCGCACGACGGTATCGGTCGCCCGGACGCAGTCGACCATGCGACTTGCGACGATCTTCAGGAGCTCGTCGCCGGCATTGTGGCCGAGCGTGTCGTTGACGAATTTGAAATTGTCCAGATCGATGAACACCACTGTCACCCAGCGATCGTATCGCTGGGCGTACAAGACTGCCTGTGAAAGCCGGTCCTCCAACAAGGCGCGATTGGGGAGCCCGGTCAGCACGTCATGATTGGCCATGAAGTGGATCCGGTCTTCGGCCTGTTTGCGTTCGATGGCGATCCCGGCGATGCGCGTGGTGAAATCGATGAGGCGAGTCTCGGCCTCGGTCGGTTCGCGCACCGTCACAGAATACATCGCAAAAACGCCGAGCACGGCGCCCTGATGCGACAGGATCGGCGTCGACCAGCATGAACGCAAACCGTGTGGCCGCGCGAGTTCGCGATAGTCCTGCCAAAGCGGATCCTGCATGATGTCAGCGACAATCACCGGCTCGCGCCGATAGACTGCGGTACCGCAAGACCCTGCCCTTGGGCCTACCGCGGCGCCGTCGACGGCGTCGGTGTAGTCTCTCGCCAGGCTCGGCGCGGCGGCGTGGCGCAAGTGGCTGCCATCCTTGTCGAGCAGCAAGACCGAACCGAATATCCCCGCCAGTTGGGACTCGACCAGACGCATGAGCCGCTCGAGCACGTCTTCGAGGGGAGCGCTCTTTGCGATCATCTCGAGGATATGCGCCTGCCCGTCGCGAAGGATTTCGGCCTGCTTGCGCGCAGTGATGTCGCGGGCAATGCCGACGAGGCCGAAAATGTTGTTCTGAACGTTGCGCAACGGCAGTTTCGTAGACAGGAACCATTTGCCGGTGCCTGACGCATCGACGACGAACTCCTCCTCGTCGATCATCGGCTGTCCGTCGCGCATCAGTTGCTGCTCGATGACGCGAAATTTCTGCGCAAGATCCGGCGCGTGAAGGTCGAAGTCGCTCAGACCGATCATGTCGCTCGTGCTGTCTCGACCGCTGTCGGACGCAATGGCTCGGTTGGCGACGACGAAGCGGCTTTCGGTGTCCTTCACCCACATGTAGTCAGGCACCAGGTCGATCAGCGTCTGCAAGGAGATACGCTCGTCGACGACCAAGCGGTTGGCGCTGAGCTCGCTGATGTCCTCATGCGTGGCCACCCAGCCGCCGTCAGGCATCGGCTGATGGCAGACCTGAATTGTCCGGCCATCGGCGAGCTCGGCTGTCCAGTTCCCCGAAGCCGCGCCCGAATTGACTGCCCGGGCCAACGCCAGATAAGCGTCCGCATTCATTGCCGAGGTTCCGACAGCGACGCGCCGCTCGACGATTTCGCGCAGCGCCGCACCCGGCTGCAATTGCTCCGGTGCAAGGCGATAGATTTCCGCATAGCGTCGATTGCACAGGATCAGCCGTTCATCGGCATCAAAGAAACAGATGCCTTGCGAGATGTTCTCTATCGCGGTCTGGAACCGCAGTGCCTGGTCCTGAAGTGCCGCAATCGTGGCGCGAAGCTCGCGCTCGAGGGCCTCATATGAGGCAGTCGCCAGTTGTGCCAGCGTCGTCAAATTTGCGGATTCGGGCGCGTCGGCGGTTTGCCTGGATGACTTCGTGGCCAAACACAATTCCTCCCGCTGATGCTTGAGGCAAGCAAAGGAGGCTCGCCTTCAACCCAAAAGCGACTGCATATTGGTCCGGATATACTAATGGCAGGTGAACCGACGCTACCGGCACAGGCAACGGAAGCCGTGAGCCGGTCGCGGTGCCGGAGCCGTGAGACTTAGTCCATATGCGCGGCAGGCGCCCCACCGGCGGGCGGCGCAGCCTTTGGCTTGCGCAGCAGGAAAACAAAGGGGACAGCAAGCAGTGTCATCATCATCAGCAGCTTGAAATCATTGACGTAGGAGATCATCATCGCCTGGATATTGACCATGCGATCCATCAGCGACAGCGCCGTCGCATCGCCGCCCGCCGCTGCCGGCGATGCCGCCCAGAGGTTGGGATTGAACGGATTGATATAGGCCGAGAGCTCGGCGTGGTTGATCTGCGTGTTGCGTACCAGCAGAACCGTCACCACCGATACGCCGATCGACGAGCCAAGATTGCGCACCAGGCTGAACAGCGCCGTTGCATCGGTGCGGAAACGTGCGTCGAGCGTGGCGAAAGCCACGGTCGACAGCGGCACGAACACCATTCCCATTCCAAGGCCCTGGATCACGCCGGAACTGAGGATAAGCCAGTTGTCCATCTGCGGCGAAAAGCTCGACATCGTGTAGAGCGATTGCGCGGTCAGCAGGAAGCCAATGACGACGAGGATCCTGGCATCGATCCTGTGCATGATCCGCCCGACGAACAGCATCGCGATCATCGTGCCGACACCGCGCGGCCCCAGGACGACGCCGATGGTGAGGGTCGGATAGCCGAAGATGGTCGACAGCATTGGCGGCAGCAGCGACATGCTCGCCAGGATGAGCACGCCCATGACAAAGATGAACGCCAGCCCGGTGACGAAATTGCGATCGAGGAAGATCTTGGGGTCGATAAAGGGGTGCTCCGCCGTCAACGTGTGGATGGTGAATACCCAGAAGCCGGTGATGGAAAGACCAAGCTCGATCCATATCTCGATCGAGGAAAACCAGTCGACCTCGCCGCCGCGATCGAGCATCAGCTGCAGCGCGCCGACACCGAGCGAGAGCATGGTGAAGCCGAAGAAATCGAAGCTGCGCACCCGCCGGGCGACGCTGGGAAGATATGCGGCCATGCCGAGGAAGGCGATGATGCCGACCGGCAGGTTGATGAAGAACACCCAGCGCCAGTTGAAATTCTCGGTCAGCCAGCCACCCAGCGTCGGGCCAAGGATCGGTCCCAGCATGATGCCCGCGCCCCAGATAGCCATGGCCTGGCCGTGGCGTTCCCTGGGGTTGATGTCGAGCAGGAAGGTCTGCGACAGCGGCACGATGGCCGCGCCGAACACGCCTTGCATGAGCCGGAACAAAACGATGGTCTCAAGGCTCCAGGCGATGCCGCACAGCATTGAAAAGACGGTGAAACCGACCACGGCCGTCAGGAACAGCTCCTTGCGACCGAAGCGGTCGGCCAGCCAGCCGGTCACCGGCGTCATGATCGCGGCGGCAACGATGTAGGAGGTCAACACCCAGTTGATGTTGTCGGGGGAGGCGCCGAGATCGCCGGTCATGGTCGGCAGCGCAACGTTGGCGATCGTCGTGTCGAGCGCCTGCATGATCGTCGCAAGCATGAGCGCAACTGTGATCAGGCCGCGGTGCGGTACTTCGCGAAAGGGTTCTGGGCTGCTCATGACGTAAAACTTCCAGCAGGTAACAAAAACGTGTACATTAGGTTTCCGGACGGCGAGGCCCCGCTGTAGAGAGACCCTCATCGCGGTGGGACGCGAGCATCGATGTGGGGGTTACATCGACTGAGCGTCTCGACAAAGCGGGCGCCTGCCGCCCGGAAACCTGAGGACCGAAGATCCTGCGCGGCGTTGTCTGCTCAGGCAGGCTACAGCGCAGCCCGTCCACGCATTCAACTTTTCCTGCGCCTCCCTCGGACCAATCCTGCATCCATCTCGCTGTTTGCTATGCGGCCGCTACCAGGCCTCTTTACCTGGCCTCGCCTGCCGTGGCGCGGCGGAAAATGCTCGGCAGCCCGCGGGAAACGCCGGTGTCCACCGTGACCGTCGCGCTCATGCCGGTGCGCAGCGCCGTCTTGGCGTCGGCATCGGCCAATTCCAGGCGGACCGGAATGCGCTGCGTGACCTTGACCCAGTTGCCGGTGGCGTTCTGCGCGGGCAGCAGCGAGAACTCGGCCCCGGTGCCGGCGCCGATCGCCTTGACGGTGGCTTCGAACGTCTTGCCCGGATAGGTATCGACCACGATTTCGGCCTTCTGGCCCGGCTTCATGTTGGTGAGCTGGGTTTCCTTGAAATTGGCGTCGACCCAGGTGTCGCCGGTCTCGACCAGCGAAAACAGCGGCGTGCCCGAACCGACATACTGGCCGACCTTGAACGAAGCGGCCTGGCTGATGATGCCGTCGGCAGGTGCCTTGACCGTGGTCTGGACCAGATCGTAGGCCGCCTTGTCGCGTGCGGCGAGCGCCG
Source organism: Mesorhizobium sp. M0500 (assembly GCF_040321165.1). NCBI lineage: Bacteria > Pseudomonadati > Pseudomonadota > Alphaproteobacteria > Hyphomicrobiales > Phyllobacteriaceae > Mesorhizobium > Mesorhizobium sp. M0500. Next base: position 360,368 of record NZ_JAMYRB010000003.1, on the reverse strand, counting down.
CCATTACCGTTGGATGCTTGTCGGTCTCGATGTCGGGATTGCCGCCAAGTGCCGCCTTGGCGCTGACGATCCCTTGCTGGGCCACGGCCAGCTGCTGCTTCGCCTTGTCGAGGTCGTTCTTGGCTTCGTCCAGAGACGACTTGGCGTTGATGCCCTTCTGGGCAAGGTCGGCGGCGCGGTCATATTGCGACTGCGCGTACTGGACCTGGCTTTCGTCGGACTTCTCCTGCGCCAGCGCCTGGCTGTAGGCCGCACGCAGCTGCTCGACATTGAGCCGTGCGCCGGCCACCGCCGCGTCGGCCTGGGCCAATGCGATCCGGTAGGGCTCGGGATCGATAGCGAACAACACGTCGCCCTGCTTGACAGACTGGTTGTCGAAAATGTCGACCTGAACGATGCGGCCCGCCGTATCGGCGGCTATCGACACCTTGGCCTGCTGCAGATTGGCGTTCTCGGTCTCCTGATAGCGGCCGCCGGTCACCCAGACATAGCTGCCGCCGGCGATCAACGCAGCGGGCAGCACAAACATCAAAAGGAAGCGGCCGGCACGGCGCTTCTTCTTCGGCGCCACCGGCGCCGGAGCTATCTGCGGAGCGACCGTTACCGGAGCTGCCGCCGGCTTCGCGGGAGCTTCCATCTCCAGCTTGGCCGCATTCTCATCTAGTTTGGCTACCGCGTTCATGCTGCTGCGCCTTCCGTATTCTTCACTTTTTCCGGGGGCGGCGTCTCACCATCTGCAAGATTCTGCACCATTGTCTCCAGCGCCCTGACCAGGACGCGGCGATCTTCCGGCGAAACGCCAACGAGCGATTCCTCATAAACCTCGCCGGCAAGGCTCTTGACGTGGGCGTAGGCCGCGTTCGCCTTGGCGGTCGGGAAAATCATGCGCACTCGCCTGTCGGTTGCGTCGGGACGGCGCTCGATCCAGCCGCCCTCCTCCATGCGATCGACAAGACGCGAGACGCTGATCGGCTCGATTTCGAGAAGCTCAGCAAGCCGCGCCTGCGCAACACCCGCCTCCTTGGCGACACGTACCAGAAGCCGCCATTGCGCCGAAGAAAGGCCGAAACCACTGGCGCGCGCCTCGAAGCGCTTGCGCATCAGGCGCTGCACGTCGTGGATCAAAAAGCCCAATCTGTCGATGCCGTCGGAAACCATGAGCGACATATATAATAAGCGTGCTCATAATTCAAGGAGCCGGATTGTGCCAGAAGCCGGCATGTGTGCATGGCAGTCGGTGCAGGGCGATCGTGGTTAGCAATTTATTACGCCGGGCGCTTGTGACGAGCATGCAGAAGATCGGCGTTCAGATGCTCAGACTATCGATCTCATCCAGGCGGAAAACGCTTCGATATGCGCTTGTCGGGGGTGATTGGCTACGCAGGCAAGGTAAAAGCCATAGCCTGGCAGACAGAGATCATGTGCCTTGACTAGCCTGCCAGCCTCGAGTTCGCCACTGACGACCACATCGCTGCAGATAGCGATACCTTGGCCTGCCGCTACCGCGTCAATCGCGTGCAGCTCTTCGCGGAAGCTTAGGTCCCATGCCTGGTTGGCATTGGGGATGCTGGGATCGATCGAGCGTGCGATCGCCAGCCATCGTTGCCAAGTCGGCGCTTCCGGGTCGCGGTTCGTCCAATTGAAATGGATGAGCGGGTATTGCAGCAGATCGGCGGCGCGCTCGATCTGTCGGTCGCCTCCTGCGAACAGCTCCGGGCTGCATACCGGAAAGAATGCGTCCCGAAAAATTTCCTGCGCGGGAACATCCCGCGGCATCCTGCGCGCATAGCGGATCGCGACGTCGGCGTCACCGGCTCGCAGGTCCAGAACGGCGTCTGTCCCGATGATCTCCAGTGGAATGTTCGGATGCTGTTCGCGCCACTTCGACAGGCGCGGAACCAGCCATCGGCTGGCAAATGCATTTGGGCTCGTCACGCGCAACGGGCGATGGCCAACTCCGGCCGAGGCTGATGCTATTGCCGCAGCGAAAGCGTCGAAGCCGCTGCAAATTACCGGGAATAGCCGTTCGCCCACGCCTGTGAGCACGAGCGGTCGTGGGCGCCGCCGGAACAGCAGTTGCCCACAGACCTCCTCCAGCAATCGAATCTGGTGGCTGATGGCCGTTGGCGTCACTCCGAGTTCCGTCGCGGCCTTCCTGAAGCTCATCAGCCTGGCAGCGGCTTCGAAGGCGCGAAGCGACCCGAGCGGCGGAAGTTTTCTCATCCAGGCAGTTTAGATGAATTTAGCTCATCCAGCGACTGAGATATTCGATTTTGCAGCGAATGGCGCCGCATGAGATCATTATGATCCGGTGAACGACAGCGTCCTGTCCAATGCTGGATCACGAAGGGTATCCCTCGATGAGCATGTTCAAGCTTATAGACGGTTCCGAGCCGACGTTGCAGGCGCCAGATATCGCCCGGCTCAGGCAGGCGATTCGCGGCGATCTGATCCTTCCGGACGACCCTGGCTATGACCAGGCGCGCAGAGTTTGGAATGGCATGGTCGATAAGAGGCCGGCGGCTGTCTTCTATTGCGCCGAATCCAGCGATGTCGTCACGGCCGTCAACTTCGCCCGATCGCAAGGCTTCCTCGTCGCCGTCCGCGGCGGTGGTCATAACGTCGCCGGCAGTTCGGTATGCGACGGCGGCTTGGTGATCGATGTGTCACGCATGAAGCGGATCGAAGTCGACCCGATCCGCCGTGTTGCGCGCGCAGAAGCCGGCCTAAACCTGGGCGAGTTCGACGCAGCCACACAGGCCCATGGTCTTGCGACGACCATGGGTGTCAATGCGGATACCGGCATAGCCGGACTGACACTCGGCGGCGGGTTCGGCAAGCTTGGCCGCAAACATGGACTGAGCTGCGACAACCTTGTCGCTGTCGAAATCGTGACGGCGGACGGCCGGTTGGTCACGGCAAACGCGGCCGAAAATGCAGATTTGTTCTGGGGCATTCGGGGCGGCGGCGGCAATTTCGGAATAGTCACCACCTTCGAATACAAGCTCCATCCCGTGGGTCCGCTCCTCATCGCGGGATCGATGCTATACCGCTACGAAGAGGCACGCGAAGCGATGCGGTTCTATCGTGCGTTCTCGAGCGGCGCCCCGGATGAGCTGAGCCTGGATGCAGCACTTGTGACGGCGCCCTCGGGCGAACGCTTCTTCAGCATATCGGCGTGCTACATCGGCCCACTCGACGAAGGCCAGCAAATCATTCAACCTCTGAGAGAGTATGGCACGCCAGTTGAGCGCCGGATTGCTCCTGTCCCCTATCTTCAAATCCAATCGGCCGGGGACAGCCTCTTTCCGCGCGGGCGGCGCTACTACTGGAAGGCGCAGTTCATGCGCGAAATCACAGATCAGGCGATCGATACCATGCTTGCGGCTTACATGACTGCACCCAGCGAATCGCTTCTAGTCCTGCAGCAGGTTGGCGGCGCCATCTCGCGAGTACCGATGGACGGAACGCCCTACGCCAACAGAGATGCACTTTACGATTGCTTCCCGATATCGATCTGGGACAATCCGTCTGACGACGAAACGCACATCCGATGGGCGCGCGACCTGTGGGATGCAATGAGACCGTTCTCGACCGGCGGCGTCTACGCCAATAATCTCGGCGAAGAGGGCACTGATCGGGTTCTGGCGGCTTACGGCGAGAATTATCCGAGGTTGGCCGCACTAAAGAACAAGTATGATCCCACCAATTTCTTTCGCTTGAACCAAAACATTAAGCCTGCGACCTGAGCGACCGCCCCAGGCCGATGCTCGAAATTCTGCGGCGCTGCTACAGCTCCAAATTCCAGTTCTGGCCGACCAGATCCTTGCCGAAGGAATGGTGGCGCTCCTCGTTGGTCAATTTAAAGCCCGCAGCCTCATAGATGTGGCGAGCGGCGGCGAGCACGTCGTTGGTCCACAGCGTCAGTGTCCTGTAGCCCCTGGCGCGGCAAAAGCCGACACATTCCTCGACCAGCCGCTTGCCGATGCCGAGGCCGCGCGCCGACGGCTCGACATAGAGCAGGCGCAACTTCGCCACCGCGTCCGACTGGCGCACGACGAAGACCGAGCCGACGACCTCCCCTTCCCGCTCGGCGATCCAGCTGCGTTCCCATTTCGGATCGAAGGATTTGACGAAGGCACCGAGGATTTCGGCGACCAGCGCTTCATAGGTTTCGTCCCAGCCATATTCCTGCGCGTAGAGCAGGCCCTGGCGATGAATGATCCAGCCGATGTCGCCGACTTGCAGGGGCCGCAGCATATAGGGAATTTTGGGTTCGGCGCTTCCGCCCAGCAAACGCTGCACCGTCTGCATGGCCTTGACCAGCCTGTCCTGTTCGGGAACTGGAAGCCGTTCGAGCAAAGCCGCGACCTGGTCGTGCGAACCCTGGTTCAGCGGCGCGAAGGCCTGCCGCCCGGCCTTGGTCAGCGCGATCGATGAGCGCCGCGCATCCGCCTCGATCGTGGCGCGCTCGACCAGATCACGCTCCTCGAACTTCTTCAGCAGCCGGCTGAGATAACCGGCATCGAGGCCGAGATCGCGCGCAAGGTCGGTGGCGGTCAGGCCATCGCGATGCGCCAGCTCATAGAGCACCCGCGCCTCGGTCAGCGAGAAGGTGCTTTTCAGCAGCCCTTCGTCGAGCAGCCCGATCTGGCGGGTGTAGAAGCGGTTGAAGGCCCGCACCGCGTCGATCCGCTCCTTGCCTGGGTGATGATGAATGGTCATGGCATCCTCCTCCCGGCAAGATCAGCGATTTAGTTGACTTGGTCAAGTATCCGTTTGAAGCAATTGTCCTGATTATGCCCAGCGGGCGCCTTGACTCGCACGAGCTGCCAGCCTATTTCAGCGCCACGTTAGCACTCCCCCAAGATGAGTGCTAACCACATGTCCGGCGCCGCCGGACGGAGGAACTGTTCTCACCATTCTCATCGAGGAATAAAAAATGGCAAAGTCGAAGTTCCGCCCGCTTCATGACCGCGTGGTCGTTCGTCGGGTCGAATCCGAATCCAAGACCGCGGGCGGGATCATCATCCCCGATACGGCTAAGGAAAAGCCGCAGGAAGGCGAGATCATCGCCGTCGGTTCCGGCGCCCGCGACGAAGCCGGCAAGCTCGTCCCGCTGGACGTCAAGGCCGGTGACCGCATCCTGTTCGGCAAGTGGTCGGGCACCGAAGTCAAGCTCAATGGCGAAGACCTTCTGATCATGAAGGAATCCGACATCATGGGCATCATCGGCTGAATATCGGCCTCACCCTCGTTTAAATCTTCGGGCTCAATCCAAGCCCCTGCCAGGAGCTAAAAATGGCTGCCAAAGACGTAAAATTCTCCCGCGACGCTCGTGAGCGCATGCTGCGCGGCGTCAACATCCTCGCCGACGCGGTGAAGGTCACGCTCGGCCCCAAGGGCCGCAACGTCGTCATCGACAAGTCGTTCGGCGCACCGCGCATCACCAAGGACGGCGTCACCGTCGCCAAGGAAATCGAGCTTGAGGACAAGTTCGAAAACATGGGCGCGCAGATGGTCCGCGAAGTTGCTTCGAAGACCAACGACATCGCCGGCGACGGCACCACCACCGCGACCGTTCTGGCACAATCGATCGTCCAGGAAGGCCACAAGTCGGTTGCCGCCGGCATGAACCCGATGGACCTCAAGCGCGGCATCGACCTCGCCGTCGCCGACGTCGTCGCGACGCTGATCAAGAACGCCAAGAAGATCAAGACCTCGGAAGAGGTTGCCCAGGTCGGCACTATCGCCGGCAATGGCGACGTGTCGGTCGGCTCGATGATCGCGGAAGCGATGCAGAAGGTCGGCAATGAGGGCGTCATCACCGTCGAGGAAGCAAAGACCGCCGAGACCGAGCTTGAAGTCGTTGAAGGCATGCAGTTCGACCGCGGCTATCTCTCGCCCTACTTCGTCACCAACGCCGAGAAGATGGTTGCGGATCTGGAAGACGCCTACATTCTTCTCCACGAGAAGAAGCTCTCCAACCTGCAGGCCATGCTGCCGATCCTCGAGGCCGTCGTGCAGACCTCGAAGCCGCTGGTCATCATCTCGGAAGATGTCGAAGGCGAGGCCCTGGCCACGCTGGTCGTCAACAAGCTGCGTGGCGGCCTGAAGATCGCTGCCGTCAAGGCGCCGGGCTTCGGTGATCGCCGCAAGGCCATGCTGGAAGACATCGCCATCCTCACCGGTGGCCAGGTCATTTCCGAAGACCTCGGCATCAAGCTCGAGAATGTCGGCCTGAACATGCTCGGCCGCGCCAAGAAGGTGTCGATCTCCAAGGAGAACACCACCATCGTCGACGGCGCCGGCAAGAAGGCCGAAATCCAGGGCCGCGTCGCCCAGATCAAGCAGCAGATCGAGGAGACCACCTCGGACTACGACAAGGAGAAGCTGCAGGAACGTCTCGCCAAGCTGGCGGGCGGCGTTGCCGTCATCCGCGTCGGCGGTGCGACCGAAGTGGAAGTCAAGGAAAAGAAGGACCGCGTCGATGACGCCCTCAACGCGACCCGCGCGGCCGTCGAAGAAGGCATCGTTCCCGGCGGCGGCGTCGCACTGCTGCGCGCTTCGCTGAGCATCAAGGCAACCGGCGCCAACTCCGACCAGGCCGCCGGCATCAACATCGTGCGCCGCGCGCTGCAGGCTCCGGCCCGCCAGATCGCGGCCAACGCCGGTGCGGAAGCATCGATCGTTGCCGGCAAGATCCTTGAGAACAAGGGGGCAACCTTCGGCTACAACGCCCAGACCGGCGAATATGGCGACATGATCGCCATGGGTATCGTCGATCCGGTCAAGGTTGTGCGCACGGCTCTGCAGGACGCGGCCTCGGTCGCCGGCCTGCTGGTCACCACCGAAGCCATGATCGCGGAGGCTCCGAAGAAGGAGTCGGCTGGCGGCGGCATGCCTGGCGGCATGGGCGGCGGCGGCATGGGCGGCATGGGCGGCATGGACTTCTAATCCAGCCAATCTCGCAAGCTTACGGAAAGGGCGGCAGCGATGCCGCCCTTTTTGTTTGCTTCATAGCGGGCTGCCCCGGCTCAAGCGGCGATATCAATGCACCGCGGCAGCGGCACTCTTGGCCGGCAATGCCCCCTCAATCAGCGCCGCGACCTCATCGGCTACCGCCAGCACCGGGGCGCGGTCGTGGGTGGCGCGTGCGATCACCATCAGCCCTTCCAGCGATGATTCGACCAGCAATGCGAGCGCGTACGCGCGGCGCTCGGGCACCCCTGCCCTGACGAAGGCCGCCCTGAGCAAGCCTATCCACTGCTCGAAGGCGGACCGGCACAATTCGGCCAGTTCCGGCACGTCTGTCGGCGAGTCCAACACCACGGGCGCGATCGGGCAACCGAGCGTGAACCGATTGTCCTCCAACATGCGGGCGACCGACTGGTAAATGTGGTGGACAGCCACCGCCGGATCCTTTTCGGCAGCGAGTGCGGCGTCCAGCCTCTGCGTCACATCGGCGACGCTGTCGCGCGTCACCTCGATGACCAGCTGGTCCTTGCCGCCCGGAAAGTGAAAGTAGAGCGAACCTCTCGGTGCGCCTGAGGCGCTCAAAATATCGTTGAGCGACGTGCCGTGGTAGCCGCGCTGCCTCAGCAGCAGCCCGGTCGTCTCGAGTATGCGGGTGCGGGTGTCGTTCGCCATGTCAACCTCTGTCAGGAGTGAGCATTATAGGCCTTGCCTCGAATATGACAATCGGTCTACATAATATGTAGATCAGTCTACATATCGAGAGGCAAATGCGCAGTTATCGTCTTGAAGGAACCTGCGGGACCAAGTGCCTGGTGATGCGCGACGAGGCGCAGCCGACGCCGAAGCCGCACGAGATCGTCGTGCGTGTCCGCGCCACCTCGCTCAACCGCCGCGATACGATGATCCTCAACGGCACCTACCCGCTGGCGCCGCGCCAAGGCGTTAGCCCGCTGAGCGACGGTGCCGGCGAAGTCGTTGCCGTCGGCGAGGCCGTCACCCGCTTTGCCGTCGGCGACCGCGTCACCGGCAGTTATTTTGCGCGCTGGATCGATGGCCGCATCAATGCCGGTCTGATCGACCAGCTTGGCTGCACGCTGGACGGGATGCTGGCCGAATACGCCGTGCTCGACGAGCAATGGGCGGTGCGGCTTCCCGATCATCTCGACTGGCATCAAGCGGCGACACTAACCTGCGCCGGCCTGACCGCCTGGAATGCCGTGACGGCGGCCGAAATGCCGAAGCCCGGCCAATGGGTTCTTGTCATCGGTTCAGGTGGCGTCGCGCTATTTGCGCTGCAATTCGCCAAGCTGCTCGGCTGCCGTGTCGTGGCAGTCAGCTCGCGCAACGAGAAGCTGGACCGGCTGCAGGCGCTGGGTGCCGACCTCGTCGTCTCGACCGCCGACATGCCGGAATGGGGTGCTGCGATGCGCGAGCAGACCGGCGGCATCGACCTCGTCGTCGAGACCGGCGGCCCGCCGACCTTCGCGCAATCGATGATCGCCTGCGCGCTTTACGGGCGAATCGTGCTTCTCACCATCCAGGATGCGAAAGGCGGGACGGTGCAGATTCCCGGCCCGGTCTACCAGCGCAGCCTCGCCACCATCAGCCGCCTGTTCGTCGGCAATCGCACCAACCTCGAAGCCATGCTGCGCGCCAAGGCGACGTCTTCGGGAAAGTGGTCGTCGACAGCGCCTGACTGGTCCGCCCCAAAATCTGATCGACCCCTCAAATCAAAGGAGAGACACAATGACCATTCGTGAAGCAGAGGCCCAATGGCAGGGATCGTTGAAGGAAGGTTCGGGCCGGCTGAAGCTCGGCAGCGGCGTCTTCGAAGGCGCCTACTCGTTCCCGTCGCGTTTCGAGAACGGTCCCGGCACCAACCCCGAGGAATTGATTGCCGCGGCGCATGCCGGCTGCTTCTCGATGGCGCTGAGCGCCATCCTCGGCCGCGAAGGTTACACTCCCGCACGCATCCGCACGATCGCGAAAGCGCATCTCGGCGCCACCGCGGCCGGACCGACGCTGACCCGTATCAAGCTGGAGACCGAGGCAAGCGTCGCCGGGCTGGCGGCGGGGGAGTTCGAGCGGCTGGCGCAGACGGCCAAGGAGAGCTGCCTCGTGTCGCGGGCGCTGGCCGGCGTCGCAGTGATCACGCTCAAGGCCCGCCTCGTCGAAACCGCTACCGATCACTGAAGGGAAGGAATATCCAATGACACAGGAACTTGTCATCGACATCGCCGCGGCCAAACGCTCCGCCGAAACGGCCGAGATCATGCGGCGCTACAACGACGTCTTCCAGCGCCACGACCCGTCGGCGCTCGACGATCTGGTGGCGGAAGATTGCGTGATCGAGAACACCACGCCGGCCCCGGACGGCGCCCGCCGCATCGGCAAGGGCGCCTGCGTCGAACTGTGGTCGGCGATCGCGACCGGACCCGGCACGCGCTTCGACATCGAAGAAACTTTCGCCGCCGGCGACCGGGCGACGATCCGCTGGCGCTACTGGATGGCCGACGGCAATTCGCTGCGCGGCGTCAACCTGATGCGCGTGGCGGACGGGCAGATCGTCGAGGCCATGGGCTATGTCAAAGGATAGATTTGCGCTGCCCGCGACCTTCCTGTCTACCGGTCCGCCAGCGCCAGTTTGGCGCCGAGCATGACAAAGGCTCCGGCGAAGGTACGGCGCATCCAGGTCAGCACCTTTGGCCGCGACACGACATGGCTGCGGATTGACGCCGCGAAAACGCCGTAGCCGACAAAGACCACGAAGGTGAGCAGCATGAAGACGCTGCTGAGCTCCAGCATCTGCGACAGCGCATGCGGTTCGGTGGTGCTGACGAATTGCGGCAGGAAGGCAAAGAAGAAGATCGACAGCTTCGGATTGAGGATGTTGATGAGGATGCCCGAAGTGATCACTTTGCCGGCCGAGCGCGGCGCAACATTTTCTTCGACGCTCAGGCCGCCCTTCTCCTTCAGCGTGTTCCAGGCCATGTAGAGCAGGTAGGCGACGCCGAGATATTTCAGCGTCTCGAAGGCGACGGCACTGGTATGCAGCAGTGCCGCGAGGCCGGTGATGGCGGCCGCCATGTGCGGAATGATGCCGAGCGTGCAGCCGAAAGCGGCAATGATGCTGGCGCGCGCACCACGTGAAAGCCCGGCGCTCAGCGTATAGAGAACGCCGGTGCCGGGCGAAGCCACGACAATCAGCGACGTCAACAGAAATTCGATGCTCACAGATGGTCTCCCGGTGCTGGCCCCGCCGCCGGCAGCGTAATCAGCGAAACGTGCGGGCACAAGCCAGCCTGAGAGCCTGTCCGCATTCAGATCATGCTATTGGCGTGCAGCTTGCTATCCGCGATGGGCTGCCGAACTTCCCAGTGTTCGACCAGCTTGCTGTCCTTCAGCCTGAAAATGTCGACAATGGCCAAGCCCTCCTCCTCCGGTTCGCGTTTTGCGTGCATGTGCACGATGACGAAATCCCCTTCGGCAAAAATCCGCTTCACCTCTCCCTTCACGAGGGGAAATGACTGTTTGAGCTGCTGCAGATAGGCTTTGAAGCCTTCCGCACCATCCGCAATGTTCGGATTGTGTTGGATGTAGCGTTCGCCAAAATGCATCGAAGCAGCTTCGATGTTGCCTTGGTTTACTGCTTTGTCGATGAAGTCCAGGACGATCGTCTTGTTGGTCTCGAGCGAATTATGACTCTCGGCTGGAAATGGATTTGATGGTTCGTCACGCATGTTTTGCTCCTTCCCGTGCCTGCTTCTGCCCGGTGTGGACAGGAGCGTCCGCACGCCGACATTGCCAACATGATCTGTTGCGATTGTGAGATGGTCGATACGCTATTCCACTAGATTCTTATCCAATCGTCTAATAGCGTCGTCCTATTCATCGTTGGAGGATGGTTCTCATGGACGCCTTGTCCGAAGTTCTTGCTTCGCTGAGATTTGGCAGCGCCATGATCGGCAGCGCGACCCTGCATCGGCCATGGGGTATTTCGGTGGATCCGACAAGGAATGCCGCCATCCACGTCATACAGAACGGCGAATGCTGGCTGCGGTTAGCCGGTGAAAGGGAGCCGATCCGCTTAGGCGAGGGAGATGTCATCCTTGTCGCGAGCGGTATCGGGCATGCCCTTTGCAATCCGGCGGATGCACCGACGGCATCGATATCCGCCGTCCTTTCCGCAAATCGGAGCGGAGCGGAACCGAAAAGCGAAAGCGGCGCGACAACTCTTCTTTGTGCGAGATATTCACTCGACGGCGTCGGGCCATATCCGATGGTTTCGCTGCTTCCTCCGCTGATTCATTTGACCCGGAATCAGATCGACACCAGCGAGCCGCTGCGGCTTGCCCTGGAACTTCTGCAGGTCGAAGCGAAAGCCGATCTCGGCGGCCACGACATTGTCGCCCCACGCCTTCTCGACAGCACGTTGATCTTCTTGTTGCGCGCCTGGATCGAACATCAGCCACTCGGAACAGGGGGATGGTTTGGCGCCTTGCGCGACAAAGGCATTGCGCAGGCTTTGCGCCTGATCCACGAGCGGCCGGGCAATCCCTGGACCATCGCTTCCCTTGCCAGCGGCGCAGCACAGTCCCGGGCCACCTTCGCGCGTCGCTTCGCTCAACTGGTAGGACAGCCGCCGCTGTCCTATGTGACCCGGTGGCGGATGAACCTTGCCGCCAAGGCTCTGCGGGAAACGAACCAGAACATTGGCGAGATCGGGCACGCCGTCGGATATGAATCGGTGCCGTCGTTCTCGCAGGCATTCAAACGATTGACCGGACGATCGCCCGGCCTCTACCGCAGCGACTTTCGCGCATCTGATTGACGAAATTCAAACTGAGACGCCAGCCCGAGGGCCGTCATTACAGCGTCGGCAGACCTTGAGCCCGACGCGCGATCAGGCAGTCGTCATCGCCCGGCATGCAGGCGCGGCAGACGTCGGGGCGGATGTCGTAGATGCCGCAGGCCGTTGACTTGCCGACCTCGCCGCACAGTGCCGAACAGCGCGCGCCGTCGCAGCGCATACCGGCTTCGTCGGCAGCCACGTATTTTTGCGGGATAAGGTCGAGCTGCGCGTCATCCTCGGTGGAGAAGCGCGGCCATCTGGACGAGTAGGCGCAGCAGGCGCCACAGGTCTGGCAATCGAAGGCAATCGGACCGGCGCCCTCTTGTGGCGACGAAAACTCCTCTGCGACCGCCAGGGCAAGCAGCCTTGGCGCAGATTTCCGGTCGGCATTTTGCTGCAAGGGCGCTATTTCTTCTTGGGCTTGCGCGGCGGTGCTTCCGCCGGCGACCTGAACAGATCGGTGCCCGCTTCGGCGGCTTCGCCGGTTTTTGGCGCGGCCGCCGGCTTGGCCGGCTTCACGGCGGCAGCAGGCGCTGCCGGCTGGCCCTTGGCGGAAAACTTGATTGCCATATCAATCCTCGTCAGAGAAACGCGATGATGGCGCATTCGGATTGCGAAGGCGGCCGATGAGCGCCGAAACGGCCGTGATGTTCATTTCTTCGGGCGACCAGTTCCTGGCTTCCTCGATGTGCCGGGGCGCCAGCTCGCGATGCGTACTGCCGCTGTAGGCGGCATCCTGAAAGGTCACGCGCTCGCGGGTCTTGGCGTTTTCCCGGACGTATTCGATCAGATAATTGGGGCATTCGGCACGACCGCGCACGCCGAGCCGAACCTGGGCATCGCCGTGGACACGCCTGCAGCGCTCGAGCTTTTCGAGCACGCGCCGGACATATTCGACCGGCTTGTCTAGTTCGCCCACGACATCGGCGATGGTCGAATCTGCGGCGATCGCCTTTTGAGGCACGCGTTTGGTGGCCATCAGCGTTTGCCTGCGCGTTTCGGCGAGGCCGCGACCGCAACCGCCGCCGCCATGTCGTCGGCTTCCTTCTCCAGGCGCAATTCGCGCAGCCGCGCGGTCTTGGCTTCGCGGGCTTGGCTGACGGCATCCCGTTCGGAATTGATGCGGTCGAGCGACATCGACTGGGTCCGCGTCTTGCTGAAAATGGATTCGGCCTGGTCGCGGGGTTTCTTTGAAGTTGCGGTCAAGGTCTTTCTCCCGGTTCGGAGCACGCCGCCGAAAAGTGGCGAGACTGGTCTTTCGGCCAGGATCCCGCACAAAGCAATACGGCAGCCGGTTTCAAATTGCTGGAACGTCCTTAGCACGTCCGGGCCGTCGAGCGGCGCTCTTTCGGCGATCGAAGCGCAAAAATGAAAAAGGCCAGGCACCGCCTGACCTTCCATGAGAGCGCCCGCGCATCCCGAGAGACGCGCAAGGAAACGTTCTTCTCATGCGCATGAGCGGGGACTTAACATCCCCGCGATCATGCGCTGGAATTTGCCATTCACCGGTGCCAGTACATCTGTGGTCACCGGTGAGGCTTAATTCCGTTTTAGGCCGCCTTCAACTGGTCGGCGGACATCTTGCCCGACTTGTTGTCGCGGACCATCTCGTAGCCAAGCTTCTGGCCCTCGACGATGTCGCGCATTCCGGCACGCTCGACGGCTGAGATGTGGACAAAAACGTCGGCAGAACCGTCGTCAGGCTGAATAAAACCAAAACCTTTGGTGGCGTTGAACCATTTAACTGTGCCTGTGCTCATAACGAACCCTTTCCATGGCAAATATTCGTTCGCCGTCATGCGGATGCACAACAACGTTTGTCTCGATTTTGATGGGGGAAGTTCGCCAAAGGCGCGCCTAAGCACGCGGATAACAAAAGTCGGTCAAACAAATATCGACAAAATTCTTATAGACTTCTTTGCGCGTTGTGTCAATTTTTTTGATTTTCCACACTCGCGGAGACGCGCGGCGGCGGCCCGCGCCAGCACATCGGACGGCGAAAGCCGGGCTATTGCCCGCCGAAAAAACCAATCAGCCGGGAACCATTTTGGCACCGCGGGCATTCTTTCGGTGTCGAAAGCCGTTCTTGAAAGAGCGATCTTGAGAGAGGCGGACGACAAACAGGACGCCCCCCGCGCAGATAAAAGGCACGAGGGGCGTTCCTGTGATGCGACCATTCGCGCCGCTGCACCCTGCCCCTCACAGCATGGCCCGGCTGAACCCGCCATCCACCGGCAAAGCCACGCCGGTGATATAGGCGGCGTCGTCGCTGGCCAGGAATGCGGCAACCGCGCCGAATTCGGCGGGGGTCCCGTAGCGCTTTGCCGGGATTTCGGCCTGACTCTCGGCGGCGATCACAGCAGCGTCCACACCCCTGTCGGCGGCGTCCATCGCGTCGAACTGTTTCGTCCGGTCCGTCGCAAAACGGCCAGGCAGCAACAGGTTGACGGTGACGCCGTCCGCCGCCACTTCGCCGGCCAGCGTCTTGGCCCAGCCGGCAAGCGACGCGCGCAACGCATTCGAAGCGGTGAGGCCGGGGATCGGCTCGCGGACGGACGTGGAGGAAACGGCGATGATGCGCCCCCAGCGCCGCGACCGCATGCCTGGCAGGAAAGAAATGGCGATGCGCATCTGGCTCAGCACCATGCTGGTGAACTGCTTCTCCCAGACGCTCGCATCGAAGACGCTGGCCGCGAAGGGCGGCGGGCCGCCGCCATTGAGCAGGACGATGTCGATCCGCTGATGCTCGTCCTCGATGGCACGGATCAGCCGGGAGACGCTGTCGTTATCGGAAAGATCGGCGCTGAAGGTCGAGCAGACGGGGCCGGCGGACTCGATCGCGCGCCGCGCCGCATCCAGGGTCTCCTTCCCTCGTCCGGCCAGGATGATCTCGGCGCCTTTCGCCGCGAGCGCTTCGGCGACGCCGAAACCCAGGCCCTTGCCTCCGCCGAGAACCAGCGCCTTCCGCCCCTCAAAATTTGTACTTATCAAGCCAAGCCTCCCCTGGTTTCGCTGCGCACTCCCGGATAAGCCCTGAGTGCATGCTTTGGGCGTGCATCAGCGGACATGCACAATGGCGTCGGCTTCGACCGGAAAATTGGCCGGCAAGCCGGCCATGCCGAGCGAGCAGCGGGCATGCTCGCCACGCTCGCCGAAAACATGGAGCAGAAATTCGGATGCTCCGTTGCCGACCTCCGAATAGGCCGCAAAGCCGGCCGCCGCGTTCACATAGACGGTCAGCTTGGCGAATTTCACGACGCGGTCGAGATTGCCGTCCAGTTCCTTGTCGAGCCAATAGACGATGTTGGCCGCGCAGAGCCGGGCGGCGTTCCGCGCCGCGGCCAGATCGATCTCTGCGCCAACCTGGCCGATCGCAGCGATCTCCTGCCCGATCTCGGGGATCTGATCGGAGACATAGACGATGTCGGCGACCCGAGCCGTCGGCGAGAACGGCAAAGCAGGCCGATCGAGCGACGGCCAGGCGACACCGAGCCCCTCAAATCTTCTTCTGTAGGACAAGGTGGCTGCTCCTGTTTTCGTTGGCGCGAGCGGACCTTGAATTCAGATCGGGCTTTCGGATAGCCTGATAGTGCTGACACAGCTATCAGGAATTCTTATGACTGGAGATATCGACGTCCGGCTGCTGCGCGCCTTCGTCACCGTGGCCGATACGGGAACGGTGAGCCGGGCCGCCGATCGGCTTGCCCGCACGCAGGCGGCGGTGAGCATGCAGCTTCAGCGCCTCGAGGGCGAAGTCGGAGCCGAGCTGCTGCGCCGTTCGCCGCGCGGCGTGACGCTGACCGAGGCCGGCGAGATCCTGCTCGCCTTCGCCCGCAAGGCCATCGCGATCGGCGACGATGCCAGGCGCGAGATAGAAGGCCGCAGGCTGGTCGGCCGTGTCCGGCTGGGCATCGTCGAAGATTTGGCGGTGACACGGCTGCCGTTGATCATCGCCGACTTCCGCCGCCGGCATCCTTCCGTGGAGATCGAGCTGACGTCGGCCAGCAGCAGCGATCTCAGCAAGTCGCTGGGCGAAGGAAAATGCGACATCGTCATGGCCGATCCGGCGCGCTTCACAAAGGCGCCGCGAGGCCATCTGTCACGACAGTTGGTCTGGGCGGCAAGCCGCATGATCGAGATCGATGACGAGGTCGAGCTTCCGCTGATCATCTTCGAAGGCGCCTGCTCCTGGCAGGACAGGATGCTGGCCTCGCTCGCCGAGGCCGGGATCGGCTGGAAGATCGGCTGCCGCGTGTCGACCTTCGCGACACTGATCTCGGCGCTGAGGGCCGGGCTTGGCATCGGGCTTCTGCTGCAGGAAGGACTACCGCCCGACTGCCAAAGCCTCAACGGACGCTTCAACCTGCCGCCGGTGCCGATGGCGGATTTCGGCGTCTATCTCGCGAGGGACCCGTCGCGGCTGGTCGAGGAGTGTGGCGATTTCCTGCGAGCGGGATTCGAAGCGTAGCGAAATATCTGACGCCGTTCACCGTTCCTGGTCGGTCGGGCGGATGACGATCTCGTTGACGTTGACATGTGCCGGCTGGCTCACGGCGTAGAAAATGGCCGCGGCGATGTCCTCGGCGGTCAGCGCCTCCATGGCGGCAAGCCGCTTATCCAGATCAGCCTTGAACGCCGGATTGGTGATGTGGTCGCCGAGCTCTGTGCGCACCAGGCCGGGCTCGATGACGGTGACGCGAACCTTGTCGGCGTAGACTTCGCGGCGCAGCGATTCGGAAAAGCCGACGACACCGAACTTGGTTGCCGCGTAGCCGCTGGCGCCCGGATTGGCGACACGGCCGGCGACCGACGAGACATTGACATGTGACCCTTGGCGGCCCTCAGATGCGGCAGCGCCGCTTTGGTGACGCCCATCAGCGCCAGCAGGTTGAGCTCGACCATGCGGCGCCAGTCGTCGAGCATCGCCTCGGCGGCCGGCGACAGAAGCATCACTCCGGCATTGTTGACGAGGATGTCGAGACGGCTCCATTCGGCGACAACCTTGTCGACCATGGCCGTGACATCGTCATTGCTGGTGACGTCGGCCTCGATGCGGAGCGCCGTGCCGCCGGCCTTTTCGATACGCGCGGCCAGCGCTTCGAGACGATCGGCGCGGCGTGCGGCAATCGCAACCTTGGCCCCGGCGGCGGCCAGCGCCACAGCCGTTGCCTCGCCGATGCCCCAGGAGGCGCCGGTGACAAGCGCGACCTTGCCGGCCAGTGCGGAAGAAACAGCTGTCATTGTGAAATCTCCAAGGCCCCTGCCCGATCTTCAGATAGGCCGCGGGCCGCGAAGTGGAAGACCGGCTTTGCTTGGTTCTACTCGTCTGGGCCGGGCTCCGGCCAAGGCTCTTTCGCCGCCTCGGCATACCAGTGGCGCATCGCCGGCATCGAAAGCACGGCGTCGACATAGGCGCGGGTATCGGTTGCCAGCGTGCCACCATAGGTGTCGAAGCGGGTGACGACCGGCGCGTACATGGCGTCGGCCGCGGTGAAATGGCCAAACAGGAACGGGCCGCCTTTGCCGTGCTTTTCGCGGCATTGCCGCCACAAATCCTCGATGCGCGCCCGTTGCGCCTCACCTTCGGCGTCGAGCGGCCTGTGGCCTTTCGGCCGGCGCAAATTCATCGGCCAGCCATAGCGGACCTCGCGAAAGCCCGAATGCATCTCTGTCGCCGCCGAGCGGGCCAGCGCACGAGCGCCGATGTCGGCCGGCCAGAGCTTTTTCTCGGGAAACAGCTCAGCAAGATATTCAAGGATGGCAAGGGTTTCCCAGACGATCCGGACCTCGCCAGTCGGCAGCCGATGGTTCAGCACCGGCACCTGGCCGGTCGGCGATATCCTGGCCAGATTGGCCGCGGTCTCGGGCGTGCGCAGGCGCACAAGACCTTCCTCGAACGGGATCTCCAGATGCTTCATCGCCAGCCATGGCCTCAGCGACCAGGACGAGAAGCATTTGTTGCCGATGAAGAGCGTGAATTCAGCCATTGTCCCTCCGGCCTTGTCTGTTCGGGCTTCTCGCGCACCCTATCCTGTCGGCTTCGCGGCCGGAAGCTATCCCAATCGACGGGCAGAACCCGGAACCTAAGCGATCCGCGACCGTTTCTCCAGGCGAACGGTTCAGGAGATGCGAGATGGTGAACAAGGATCAGGTTGCCGGCGTTGCCAAGCAAGCCAAGGGCTCGGTCAAGCAGACCGCCGGCAAGGCCACCGGCAACAGGCGCACCGAGGCCGAAGGCGACGTCGACAAGGCGACCGGCAAGATGCAGAAGGCTTACGGCGACGTGAAGGACAAGGTGAAGAAGGCGCTTTGAGGGTGGCCCTTCGCAAACCAGGAAAAGGCGGCTCGGCCGCCTTTTTTGCGTCCTCTCCTGCCCGTCAGAAAGTCAGGCTTTTGCTGTATGCATTGGTGAAGGTGACCTCGCCATGATCTCCTGCGGCTTCGCCCAGCACCACATCCATGCTGTTTCCGGTCACCCGCGCCAAGGCAAAGCCGCCCATGAAGGCGGCCTTCGGCTTGAACAAATCGAGCCCGTCACGGTGGTAGATCATCGGCGTCGCGTGCTGGTGACCATGGAAGATGCCGACGACGTTGTAACCCTTCAGCACAGCCAGCAGCGCCTGCCTGTCAGCTTCGCTCCACCAGTGCGGCGGACCCTTGCCGCCTTCGTCGAAGGTCTTCTCGGCTGCGTCCCATCTTTCGATCGAAAAAGTATCCCAGCCATAATGCTGGAACAGGATGACCGGGCGGCCGTCGCCGGCATAAGTCGCCAGGTCCTGCTTCAGCCATGGCAGGCTGCTGGCGGCGCCATGGCCGGTATCGCCGGCAAAACGGTGCGTCTGGACAAGATGCAGACCGCCCCAATCCCATGAATAGCAGTCGGTCCCGACGTCGTAGTCGGTCGCCGGCGCGGGCGGCTTGAAGAACACGCCGGGGCGGTGGTTGACCTCGACGTAGTCGCGCATTTCGCGGCGGTACCAGTCGACATGCGAGCGCGGGCCGTTCTGGTCGAGGTCGTGGTTGCCGAGGCCGACATAGACCGGCATGTGCACATGGTCGGGGCCGACACCTTGCTGATAGCGCTGGCTGAACTGAAGCAGCTGCGTGCCCTCGCTGGGCTGGGTGATCTGGCCGCCGCCATCATCGGTGATGTCGCCGCCAACGACGAGGCCGAGCGGCGTGCCGATGTTGCCCGTCGAGCGCAGGGCGGTGGCAACGCCATCGATTTCAGCCGGCCATTGCCTGTCGCCGACGCCGTTGAGTGCGGCGACATTGCGCAGCAAGGCAGCGTCTGTCTTGCCCTCCTGCTCGCAATGCGGGCTCAATCCGTTTGCCATGCGGCAGGCATGGACATCGGCGATGAACAGAAAAGTGGCGTCGATCGGCGGGATGCGCTGCCCGGTCTGGCCGAAGGCCGGGCGCGAAACGGCGCCGGCCGCGGCAACGGCCGCTGCCTTCATCAGGAACCTGCGCCGGGAAACCGGCCGGGCGGAAATACGATGCATCATGCGCTAAAATTCAGCACGACGCGGACCGGCAGTCCAGTTGCTCGCAAAGTGTGTCGACACGTTCTCCCAGGTCTGGCATTGCTTTCGGCATTCAACTTGCGCGGGCAGAGGAGGACGCCATGAAAGCTACATCCATCGGCATGACAATGGCGATTCTGGCGGTGACGAGCGCAGCGCATGGCGCCGGGTGCATCGACGCCAAATCGGCCAAGGCCGGCTTCATTCTCGAAAGGCCCGGCATCCACAGCGAATTTCGTCCGGCGGCGGGCGGAATGGTGGCGGTTGCCAACAAATACCAGTCGCAATCGCCGCAGTCGCAGTACCTGTTCGGCGGGCTGATCGAAGTGTTTCGCGACAGCAGCACGGGGCAGCTGGCGATGATCCCGTTTTCCGATCTCAGGAAGGTGTTCCCGCTGAAGGCGGGTGCCAAGAGCAAGATCGTATTTGCCCGTCTCGCACCGAACAAGCCGCCGAAGGGCACCGAGACGCTGGAGATCAACGTCAAGGGCAAGGAGACGTTCAGCCTGGGTGATTGCAAATACTCCGTGCTCGCGGTCAAGCAGACGATCAGGAGCGAGGCCGGCGAGACGCGGGACGAATTCATCGCGCTTTACGCACCCGACCTGCAGGCAGTTGTGGCCAGGCGCTATGACGAGGGCACCAGTGCCGAAAGCGTGGTCGGCTACGAGCTGATCAAGCCGCTGCCGAATTAGGAGAGCTCGGCCTCCCCGCCTCGGTCGCGATATCAGCGACTGCGGCCTCTGTCCTGCCAGCGTTAAAGCGCTCTGTGCAGTATCCTGCGACGTCGCCTCGTGACTCCCTGTTCCAATGCCATCAGGCAATCGCGCAGCACGCTTGCGTCCTGCGCGGTCTTGGCCATCGACATGGCGCCGGAATAGCTGGCGACAGCCAACGCTGCGAAGCGCTGCGGATCGATGCCCTGCTCCCGGCCCGCCTGCTGGTCGGCCCTGATCTTGTCGGCGATCGCCTGACGCCAGGTAGAAAAAATGCTGGCAAGGGCAATGCGGAAATCCGGATCGGCAAGCGACAGTTCATGCGCCAGGTTGTTGAGCGGGCAGCCGCGCACGAAACCCTGCCGCTCCAGCTCCGCCGCGACGGCCGCGAACACGGAGCGCACGCCCTCGCGCGCTGAGGGAGCCATCCGCACCGGCGCGATCCATGTCTCTTCAACCGCGGCGGCGACCCGCTCCTCGATCACTGCGAGCGCCAGCGCCTTCTTGGTTGGGAAATGGTGGTGCAGCGCGCCGCCGGTGACGCCCGCCGTCGCCATCAGGTCGCCCATGCTGGATGCATGATAGCCGCGTGCCTGAAACGCCTCCTCGGCGACATCGAGCACCTTTTTGCGCATGCCTTCGGGGTCGTTGGTGCGTTTTTGAGCCCGCGACCTTGGGCGAGCGGATATCTCTGCTGACATCTTCACACGATAGCACATTGACAAAACAGGACAATCGGTCTGTTTTGTAAAACAGGATGACTGTCCTGTTTTGGAGCTCGCGCGATGAACCTGCCTTTGAACGCCATACCTAATCCCGATCTGCTCGCCTCGCCCGTCGTCGAACTCAGGCAATACACGCTGAAACCCGGCCGGCGCGAGACACTGATCGGCATCTTCGACAATCAGCTGATCGAGGGCCAGGAAACGGCGGGGATGACCATCATCGGCCAGTTCCGCGATCTCGACCGGCCGGATATGTTCGTCTGGCTGCGCGGCTTCGACGGTATGGAAGCGCGGAAAAACGCTCTGACCGCCTTCTATGACGGGCCGGTCTGGGCTGCCTGGCGCGACGCCGCCAACGCCACGATGATCTCATCCGACGACGTGCTGCTGCTGAAGCCGGCCTGGCCGGGCGCGAGCCTAGACCTCTCGGGATCGAAACGAGTACCCCAGGCGGACCTCGAAAAACCGTGCGCAGGCAGCGATTTGCAGGCAATTATTGTCATCAGGATTCATCATTTGCAACCGGGCCTGGAAGCCCGTTTCGCCAAGGAGTGTCAGACCGCAGCTCTTCCGGTGCTCGCCGCACTTGGCGCACGGCCCCTTGCCGCCTTCGTTACCGAACATGCCGAAAACAGCTTTCCGCGGCTGCCGGTGCGGGCCAGCGAAAACGTCTTCATCAGCATCACCGGTTTCGCCAGCGCCGATGCACATGCCCGCCACGAGGCAGCCTTGGCTGCCTCCCCGGAGTGGCAAGTGTTCGAGCAGAGCGTCCAGTCACGTATGGCCAAGCCGACTGAGACTTTGCGGCTGTCGCCAACCTCACAATCGCTGCTTGGGCGGTGAGACGAGGCGAAGTTTCATACGCTGGGATAGGCAGGCGACTTGACCCGGAGTGCAGGCAGCGCTGCTCTGGGGTCATGCCGCCAGCGGAAGGCGGCAATGCGCGGGAGTGTTGGATGAGACTAGGCGGCAAACGGGCACTGGTCACCGGTGGCTCGGACGGGATCGGGCTGGCAATCGCCGAGGCGTTTTTGCGCGAAGGCGCGGACGTGCTGATCGTCGGCCGCGACGGCAAAAAACTCGACGCCGCCCGCAAGCAGCTCGGGGATAATGTCGAAGCGCTTTCGGCCGACCTGTCGGCCAGCGCCGGCATCGATGCCGTGGTCGAGCATGCCAGGCGCGGCCCACCTGTCGATATCCTCGTCAACAATGCCGGCGTGGCGTTTCTTGTGCCGTTCGAAACCGTCAGCGAGGATCAGTTCCAGCAGTCCTTCGCACTCAACGTCACGGCGGTATTCTTCCTCACCCAGCGGCTGTTGCCGCATCTCGCGCCGGGCGCGGCCTCGGTGATCAACATCTCGTCCTATTTCGCGCACAAGATGATCCCGAAGCGGCCGTCCAGCCTCTATTCGCTGTCGAAGGGCGCGCTCAATTCGCTGACCAAGTCGCTCGCCTTCGAGCTCGGACCGCGCGGCATAAGAGTCAACGCCATCGCGCCCGGCGCGGTCGACACAGCGATGCGGCGCAGGTCGATCGAAAACCTGCCTGAGGCCGCGCAAGCCGAGCTCAAGGCCTATGTCGAGCGCAGCTACCCGCTCGGCCGCATCGGCCGAACCGGCGACCTTGCCGGCATCGCCGTCTATCTCGCCAGCGACGAAGCGGCATGGACCAGCGGCGGCATCTTCGCCGTGGATGGAGGATACACGGCGGGGTGAGGAGCGCGCGCTCTTCCTTCTCCCCTTGCGGGAGAAGGTGGCCGAGCGAAGCTCGGTCGGATGAGGGGTGCTGGACGGATCGCCGACGCCTCGTTTCTTCCAACACCCCTCATCCGGCTCGGCGCTACGCGCCGATCCACCTTCTCCCACAAGGGGAGAAGGAAAAGGCGCTGCTTCAACCGATTTGCATTCCCGTCACCCGCAATCTCCGCTTGAAGGCATTTGTGCAACGCGATACGCCGTTTGCAAATTGCAAACCGGAGAGACTTCGTGAGCGCGCCAGAGACCAGAACCGAAACCGACACGTTCGGTCCCATCGAGGTCGCCGCCGACCGTTACTGGGGCGCGCAGGCGCAGCGTTCGCTGGCCAATTTCAAGATCGGCTGGGAAAAGCAGCCGGCCTCGATCGTGCGGGCGCTGGGCATCGTCAAGCGGGCGGCAGCGGAGGCCAATATGGAGCTGAAGCGGCTCGATCCGGCGATCGGCAAGGCCATTATCGAGGCCTCCCAGGAGGTCATCGACGGCAAGCTCAACGAGCATTTCCCGCTGGTCGTCTGGCAGACCGGTTCGGGCACGCAGTCCAACATGAACGCCAATGAGGTGATCTCCAACCGGGCGATCCAGCTTTTGGGCGGCGTCATGGGGTCGAAGAAGCCGGTGCATCCCAACGACCACGTCAATATGAGCCAGTCGTCGAACGACACCTATCCGACTGCAATGCACATCGCCTGCGCCGAGCGCATCATCCACGACCTGCTGCCGGCGCTAAGACATTTGCATGCGGCACTCGAGGCCAAGACCAAGGCTTTCGCCCATATTGTGAAGATCGGCCGCACCCATACACAGGACGCGACGCCGCTGACGCTCGGCCAGGAATTCTCCGGTTATGCGGCGCAGGTCGCCTCGTCGGTCAAGCGCATCGAACTGACCCTGCCCGGCCTGCAGGAATTGGCGCAAGGCGGCACCGCGGTCGGCACCGGCCTCAACGCGCCGGTCGGTTTTGCCGAAAAGGTGGCGGCGCGTATCGCCGCGATCACCGGCATCGATTTCGTCACCGCGCCGAACAAGTTCGAGGCGCTTGCCGCCCATGATTCCATGGTCTTCTCGCACGGCGCCATCAATGCCTGCGCGGCGGCGCTGTTCAAGATCGCCAACGACATCCGTCTGCTCGGTTCCGGCCCGCGTTCGGGCCTCGGTGAATTGTCGCTGCCGGAAAACGAACCGGGCTCGTCGATCATGCCGGGCAAGGTCAACCCGACCCAGTGCGAAGCGATGACGCAGGTTTGCGTGCAGGTCTTCGGCAACAATGCGGCGATCAGCTTCGCCGGCAGCCAGGGCCATTTCGAACTCAACGTCTACAATCCGCTGATGGCCTATTGTTTCCTGCAGTCGGTGCAGCTGCTGGCCGACGCTTCGGTGTCGTTCACCGACAATTGCGTCGTCGGCATCGAGGCCCGCGAGGACAACATCAAGGCGGCACTCGACCGTTCGCTGATGCTGGTGACCGCGCTGGCGCCGACGATCGGCTACGACAACGCGGCCAAGATTGCAAAGGCGGCGCACAAGAACGGCACAACGCTGCGCGAGGAAGCGCTGGCCACCGGGCTGGTCAGCGAAGCCGACTATGAGCGGCTGGTGCGGCCGCAGGACATGACGCATCCGGGGTAAGTTGATCGCGAAAACGTTACCTGGGTGAACAATCCGTAACCAATCTGGCGTCTTTGGTGAACAGTCGGCCTGCGCTAACTAGACGGGTATCCCAAGCCGTTTGGCCAAACCCTTCTGGAGAGTTACGCATGTCCACCAACACGTCCACCAACACTTCGTTTGCCGGTTCCGGCACCGCCGCCGGCGCCTCGGGCACGATCCTGCTCGGCCGCATCCTGCTTTCGGTCATCTTCCTGCTTTCCGGCTTCGGCAAGCTGACGGCGATTGCCGGCACGGCCGGCTATTTCGGCAGCCTCGGCCTGCCGCTGCCGATGGTGACCGCCATTGTCGTCGGCCTGATCGAACTGCTTGGCGGCCTCGCCATCCTCGTCGGCTTCCAGACCCGGATCGTCGGCTGGGTGATGGCGATCTTCACCGTTGCCACCGCATTGGTCGCCCACACCGGCTGGGCCGATCAGATGCAGATGATCAATTTCCTGAAGAACGTTGCGATTGCCGGCGGCTTCCTCGTGCTGGCCTCCTCGGGCCCAGGCGCCTATTCGATCGACGCCAAGCGCGGCTGAAGCAGTCCAGCATTGCTTGGACAAAAGGGGTGCGGAATTTTCCGCGCCCCTTTTTCGTTGTCGGTTTGTGCCCTTCGGTCCGCTGACGGAAAACCTGCTAAGATCGGGCGCCAGGCCAAGCGGCCGTCGACAACGGAGGTGAAGATGCCCCGCAATGCGCTGCTTCTGCTTTCCCGATTGCTGCTCGCCGCACTTTTCGTTCCGTCCGGCTTCCACGCGCTTACTGACGTTGCCGGCACATCAGGCTATTTTGCCGGCCTCGGCCTGCCGCTGCCAACACTCGTAGCCTGGGCGACGGGCCTGTTCGAGCTGATCGCCGGACTGCTCATCCTCGTCGGCCTCAAGACGCCGATCGTGGCGCTCCTGCTTGCCGCGTTCTGCAACGCGGCGGGCTTCATCGGCCACTATGGCCAGGGTGGCGACGATCCGACGCTGACCTTCATGCATTCACAGATGCTGATGAAGGACATCGCCATATCAGGCGGTTTTCTGGCGCTGGCAATGGCCGGCGCCGGCGCCTATTCGTTCGATGGCCGGGCGTTTGGGACCCGCGCCTGAGCAAGTCACCCGGTTTATTTGGTGTCCAGAAAAACAAATTTTGCGAGACGGCTTACATTGACAGGCACCGACGCTAGGGCGCTGTAGTAGCCCATCCGCCCAACGCCGATGTACAGACAAAGCTGCTGTTTTTCTACCGCTGCAGCCACCCACTCCGATCCGAAGTCGTTTGGGTCCCAAACGTAGTTTCGAAGGTTGCTGTCTATGGCGACATATACATAACCATCTGATTGAATCAGTTCTTTTCTCTTGAGATACGGCAACAGATCGACTCGACCAAAAATGGGCTTGGTCGATCCGCCAATGGTCTGAGCCCTGTCGGAAAGAGCTTGGTCAATACCTCTTGAACATGGCTCGAGCCTTGAAAACAAATCGCTCTTCGACAGCGATTTCATAAATTTGAGAACGTCCGTGCTTGGCTTGAATACAAAGTAATTTATGCGCTCCCCGTTCTGGGGTGTTCTCAACATCCTATGAAAATTGAACGGCATTCTGACGCCTATCCCTTTGGGATAATGTCGATCCAGATCGAACGTCCCCTTGGCCACGACGGACAGAGTATAAAGCGTCTGGCCACTGGCGGTGCCCGCGAAGACGACGAAGATCGCTGCAACCAACAGCTGAAGAACCTGCCTGGATCTCATGGTCTTCCCCCTTCCTAAACTGTCACGTGCGACGACGCAGGCGCCTATTTCACAGAAACGCTTGGCCCGCCCTCGACCGCCAGCACCAGCCGACGGTTGGTGACCCTTGCCAGTTGTGCCAGCCGGCCGGCGGGCCGCTCGCCGTAAAGATCGGCCAGCGCTGCCGGCAGCACCAGCGCCAGCACGCCATTGCCGCGGTTTTCCCATTTCAGTCGCGGCATGACGGCGGGCATTGCCGCGCTCAGCAAATAGACGACGCGCAGCAGCGCGGCCAGCACGCGGGCCCGTTCGAGATAGCGCGGTGTCGCCAGCCCGCGGATTTCCGGAGCGGCTTCATTGAACACGCCCTCGTGGCGAAACAGGCTGACAAGCGCCAGGAAGGCGCGGCCGGGATGATCGACGCCGATGAACGAGGCGTGGGCGATGATGTTGAGCGATTGCTTGCCGCGATATTCGGGATGGGCACGCCAGCCGATATCGGCGAGCAGGCAGGCGGCGTGGCGGTAGCGCGCCTCATCCCTGGTCTCGTCGATGCCGAAGGCGGCGAAGGCCTTGCCGGTCCACTCGACAAGCTCATGCGCGTGGTCGACCGAGCGCGAGCGCAGGCGGGCAAGCTCTTCCGCCGCTGAGATCAGCGGATCGGCCTTCTGCTCGGCCTTGTCGAGCAGCGAATAGAGAAAGCCCTCGCGCACGCCCAGCGCCGACACGATGATCTTCGACGGCTGCATCGCCGCCATGATCTCCTGCAGCACGATGGCGCCATAGGGCAGCAGCGAACGGCGGTTCTTGGAGATGCCCTCGATGCCTTTGATCTTGTCGATCTCGGCTTTGGCGACCTGCCGGAGGAAGTTCGCGGCGCTTTCGATGCCGATCTCGTAATGGTGCATGACGCCGAGCGGGTAGTTGGTCATTTCCATGTGCAGCCGGGCGAGGTTTCGCCAGGTGCCGCCGACCGTGTAGAACGCCCTGCCCTGCCCGCCCTTCAGCAATTTCGCCCGCGCCAGTTGCTCGCGCGTGATCCTTGCCGCCTGCGTCAGCGAGTTCTTCGCCATGTCCTGCAGGCGCAAGCCGCCCAACGGCAGCGTGATGCCGTCACCGATCGTCTCACCATCGATGTCGATCAGTTCGAGGCTGCCGCCGCCAAGGTCGCCGGCAATGCCGTTGGCTGGGTGGAAACCGGAGATGACGCCGAGCGCCGAATAATGGGCTTCCTCGCGGCCGCTCAGCACCTGGATCTCGGTCTTGAGCACATCCTCGGCGCGGTGGATGAAGTCGGGGCCGTTGACGGCCTCGCGAGCGGCGGCGGTCGCCAGCACATACATGCGCTCGGCGCCGGCCTGGTCGGAGAGCGCGCGGAAGCGGCGGAACTCTTCCATCGAGCGCGTCACCGCCTCGGGATCGAGTTTTCCGGTCGAAACGATGCCGCGGCCGAGGCCGGCCAGCATCTTTTCGTTGAACAGCAAGGTCGGCGAGCGCGCCAGCCCCTCATAGATGACAAGACGGATCGAGTTCGACCCGATATCGATGATGGACAGCGGTCGGCGGTCCTGGAGCCGGCCCTGGGATGCTGAAATCATCAGCCCGTCGCTGCGTTCTGTTTCTTGCGGCGCTTGAACTGCGCGATGCGCTTGGGCGCATGCGACTTCAACGCATCGCCCCGTCCGGACAGGCTCGGATTGGTCATGAAATATTCCTGCGCGTTGAACGGTTCCTCGCCCTCCTCCAGCACAACGCGCCGGGAGGTTCCGTCAGCCAATACGTCGAAACTTTGCTGGTTGTCCATGATGTTGCCGAGCATGATCTGGCCGAGCACCTGTTCGTGCACAGTTGGATTGGTGATCGGCACCATGGTCTCGACACGGCGGTCGAGATTGCGCGGCATCAGATCGGCCGAGGAGATGTAGACGATCGCCCCGTCCGAGGGCAGGCCGTGGCCGTTGCCGAAGCAGTAGATGCGGCTGTGCTCGAGGAAGCGGCCGACGATCGATTTCACCCTTATGTTCTCCGACAGGCCGGGCACCTGCGGCCTCAGGCAGCAGATGCCGCGCACGACGAGATCGATCTCGACGCCGGCGCGGCTGGCATCATAGAGCGCGTCAATGACGATCGGGTCGACCAGCGCATTCATCTTCATCCAGATGCGGGCGGGCCTGCCCTCCAGCGCGTGACTGATCTCGTCCGAAATGTGCTTGAGGATGCGGTCGCGCAGCGTGAACGGCGATATGGCCAGCCGCATCTGCTCGGCCGGCTCGGCATAGCCGGTGATGAAGTTGAACAGCTGGGCGACATCGCGCGCGATCGTCGGGGCGGTGGTGAAGAAGGACAGGTCGGTGTAGATGCGCGCGGTGACCGGGTGGTAGTTGCCGGTGCCGAGATGCACGTAATTGCGCAGCCTGCCATCCTCGCGCCGCACCACCAGCGACATTTTCGAATGGGTCTTCAGTTCGAGGAAGCCGAAGACGACCTGGACGCCGGCTCGCTCGAGGTCGCGCGCCCAGCGGATGTTGGCTTCTTCGTCGAAACGCGCCTTGAGCTCGACCAGCGCGGTCACCGACTTGCCGGCCTCGGCGGCGTCGACCAAAGCGCGCACGATCGGGCTGTCGTTGGAGGTGCGATAGAGCGTCTGCTTGATCGCCACCACTTCCGGATCGGCCATCGCCTGGCGCAGGAACTGCACCACGACGTCGAAGGATTCGTAGGGGTGGTGGACGATGATGTCCTTCTCGCGGATGGCGGCAAAGCAATCGCCGCCATGCTCGCGGATGCGCTCGGGAAAGCGCGGATTGTAGGGGGTGAATTTCAGATCGTCGCGGGCGACGGCGACGATCTCCGAGATCTGGCTGAGCGCCAGCGGACCGGTGAGCACGCTGATGCGGCTCGCCGAAACGCCAAGCTCGCCGGCGACGAAGTCGCGCAGTTCGGGCGGCATCAGCCGGTCGAATTCGATCCGGATAACCGAGCCGCGGCGCCGCCGCTTCAGCGCCGTCTCGAACAGGCGCACCAGATCCTCGGATTCTTCCTCGACCTCGATATCGCTGTCGCGGATGATGCGGAACGTGCCGGAACCCTTGACCTCGTAGCCCGGGAACAGCTTGCCGATATAAAGACCGACCGCCTCCTCGAGCGGGATGAAGCGGACATGGCGCTTGCGATCCGGCAAGCGGATGAAGCGCCTCAGCGCCACCGGCAGGCGCAAAAGCGCGCTCATTTCCTCGCCGTTCTTACGGTGGCGCAATTGCAACGCCATCGAGAAACCGAGATTGGGAATGAACGGGAACGGATGCGCCGGGTCGATCGACAGCGGCGTCAGCACCGGAAATACCTGCTCCTGGAAATGGTCCTCGAGCCAGATCTTCTCGTCCTTGCTCAGCGCATCGCGGGTGATGCTCTCGATGCCTTCCTTGTCGAGCAGCAGCATCAGCGCCGAAAGGCTTTTCTGCTGGTCCTCCTGCAGGCGCTCGACCTCGCGCAGCAATTGTTCAAGCTGCTGCTCGGGCGTGCGTCCGTCCGGGCTCTTCAGCACGATGCCCTCGCGCACCTGGCCGGCAAGACCGGCGACGCGGACCATGAAGAACTCGTCGAGGTTGGCGGCCGATATCGACAGGAAGCGAACACGCTCGAGCAGCGGATGGTTGGCGTTCAGCGACTCTTCGAGCACGCGCCGGTTGAATTGCAGCCAGGAAAACTCCCGGTTGACGAAGCGGTCGGGATTGCCGCCTTCGCGGCTCGCCGCCTCGACGGTGATGAATTCGTTCTGCACCGGCTTCAGTTCGTTCATGGTTTCCGCTCTTCCCACACCGTTCGACGACCATAGCCTTAACCGGCTTAACTTATCCTCTGACAGGCTTTTGCGACAGTTTCATTTCATCGATCTTGCAAAGAGACGGGTTATGATCCAGATGCAATCGACAAGATCAGGAGACGACGATGGCAGGCGGTTCCATTCCCCATTTCCAGAACGATGCGGGCTATCCGGCAATCGACATCGGCGTCAAGGAATTCATGTGCACCGGCGCCAATCCGCCTTTCGACCACCCGCATGTATTTCTCGACATGGGCGACGACAATGAAAAGGTCTGCCCGTATTGCTCGACGCTCTATCGCTATTCGCCGAAGCTGAAGGCATTGGAAACGGTGCCGCCGGGCTGCCTTTATATCGACCAGGCCGCCTGATTCTTCCGCGACAAACCTGATGCAGGAAACGCAGTCCCGGCAGGTGGTCATCGCCGGGGCGGGCGTCGCCGGGCTGACCGCGGCACTGGCCTTCGCCGAGCGCGGCTATCGGATAAAGCTGTTCGAACAGGCGCAGCACCTCGAGGCTGCCGGCGCCGGTATCCAGCTCTCACCCAATGCGACGCGCATCCTACGGCAGCTCGGCGTACTCGATCGGCTGCTGGCGACGGCGGTGCGGCCGGAGGCGGTCGTGCTCAAGGATGCCGCCACGCTGCGCAAGCTGGCGCGCGTACCGCTTGGCCAAGCGGCCGAAACGCGCTGGGGAGCACCCTATCTCGTCGCCCACCGCGCCGATCTGCAAGCCGCGCTGATGGAGCGAGCAGCCGAGCGGCCTGAGATCGAGCTTGTCACCGGTGCCCGCGTCGCCAGTGCCGCCACCGGACCGCATGGCATCACGGCGACGATCGAGAGCGCCGGCACGACCGTCGAAACCGCGGCATTCTTGCTGATCGGCGCCGATGGCGTCTGGTCGTCGGTGCGAGAAACGCTTACCCGCAAGAAGGCCGACTTTGTCAGAAGCCGCTTCTCGGGCGAGCTTGCCTGGCGCGCCACGGTGGCCGCGGGCAGCCTCGCCGGACAAACCTTTGCAGCGATCGGTGCGCCCGATTGCGTTACTGCATTCCTCTATCCCGGCTTCCATATGGTCGCCTATCCGGTCAGCCGTGGCACTGCCTTCAACCTCGCCGCCTTCACTGGGGGCGAGCGCATCGCCGAGGGCTGGTCGGGGCATGCCAACCCCGCCAGCCTCGCCAGCGCCATGCGCGGTACCGCGCCGGCGCTGGTTCGCCTGGCGAACGAGGCGGCGCCGTGGACGGCATGGCCGATCCACATTGTCGAGCAGCGGCGGTGGACGACGCCGCAAGGCATCGCGCTGATCGGCGATGCGGCGCACGCGATGACGCCGTTTGCCGCACAGGGCGCGGCGATGGCGATCGAGGACGCGGCGACGCTTGCCGGCTTCGTTGCGGCCTCCACAGCCGATCTTGAGGGGGCGCTTGCCGCCTGGGAACAGGCGCGGCGGCCGCGCGTCGCCCAGGTCGCCCGCCGCGGCGCCGTCAATCGCCTCGCCTGGCATGCGGCCGGGCCGGTGGCGATGGCCCGCAACCTGTTCCTGGCGATGCGCTCGCCCGAAAAACTCGCCGCCGATCTCGACTGGCTCTATGGCTGGCGGGCGTTGGACGATGGCGCGCGATGATACGCACGACAGGCTGGCAGGACAGAGGGGGGCGCGAAGGATCGCGGCGTTGATCAGCCGGAACCCTCTTCAATTGTAAAGCCGCATCGACAGGCCAAGCGAGGCCGGCAGCGGATTCCACCAGCCGGTGCGCAGCCCGGCCGTGCGCAGTGCCGCCGCCGTCCAGGTGTTGCAGCCGATCAGCGCGTTGAAATGACCATTGGCTTCGAAGAACCGATCGAAGCGGGAATAGGCCGCACTCTCGATCGGGATGGCCCCGTTCGGCCCCTGCCGGAAGCTTGCCGCAATGTAATCGAGCAGCGCCGTAAACCGCTCCTCGCCGATGTCGAAGCCAGCGACGTCGCGATGCGGCTCGGCGATGTCGACGGAAATGTCGACATGCATTGCCGAGGCATCGACCGTCAGCGCCTTCATCACCGGCACCGCCTTCAGCTCCGACCAGGTCGGCGTCTCCAGATAGAAGGCGCGGCCGCCCCAGCCGAAGACGATGTAGCGGACCTCCGCCACGTCTGCTGGAATGCCGGCATCGACCAGGAAATGGAAGCGCCGGCGCACATCGTCGTCGACCGGGATGGCGATGTCGGTGTGGATCGGATTTTGCAGCACCAGGATACGGTGGCTTGTGCCGATCGGATCGGCAACGGCCGCCGGCCAGAGCGGGCGCGGCAGCAGCGTGCCCAGCGCCACCGCAAGGACTGCTGCAACGACCAGCAGGCCAAGAAAACGGGCAAGCTTCTTCATGGGAAAGGCATAGAACAAGCAATGCTCAAGGTGAAGCCCCTCCGAAAGTTGCACAGCTGACTTAGAGCTTGACGCGTATCCTCCCCGGGAGGATATGCTCAAGCATGTCAGATCACCTCCACGCCTCGCATCCTTCCATCATAAAGCGCCTGAAGCGCGCGCAAGGCCACCTTGCGGCGGTGCTGGCGATGATCGAGGCGCATCGCCCTTGCGTTGACCTGGCGCAGCAGCTTCATGCCGTCGAAAGAGCCATCAGCAGCGCCAAGCGCGAGCTGATCAACGATCACATCGAGCATTGCCTGACGGACAGCGTGGAAACCGGCGGCAACTCGCTGGCGGAACTCAAGCAGCTGGCGAAATATCTATGAATGCCATCGTAGTCCGCATTCTGGACTGGCTCGGGTTCGGCTCGCACGCCGCACATCATCACGACGGTCACGGTCCGCACGGTCACAGCCATGGCGTCATCGACGCGACAATTGCCACCACCGACCGGGGCATCTGGGCAATCAAATGGTCGTTCGTGATCCTGGCCATCACCGCGGCGTTGCAGATGGTCGTGGTTGCGTTGTCGGGGAGCGTGGCATTGCTGGCCGACACCATCCATAACATCGGCGATGCGACCACGGCGATCCCGCTATGGATTGCGTTCGTGCTGGCGCGGCGCAAGCCGTCGCGGATCTTCACGTATGGCTTGGGCCGGGTCGAGGATCTGGCCGGCATCATCATCGTGCTCATCATCCTGTTCAGCGCTGTAGTCGCTGCCTACCAAGCCATCGACAGGCTGATCAATCCACAAGTGGTGACACACCTGGGCTGGCTGACTGCGGCGGGCATTGTCGGCTTCCTCGGCAACGAGGCGGTTGCCGTGTTCCGTATCCGCGTCGGTCGCGAAATCAACAGCGCGGCACTGATTGCCGACGGCTACCACGCCCGCACAGATGGACTTACCAGCCTTGCCGTGGTCATCGGAGCCATCGGCGTCTGGTTCGGCTTTTCCTTGGCCGATCCGATCGTCGGTCTGCTGATCACGATTGCGATCTTCGGTATCGTCTGGCAATCGGCCCGCTCGGTGCTGACCCGCATCCTGGATGGAATCGAACCCGGTGTGATGGACGAAATCCGACATGCCGCCGAGCATGTTCCGGGCGCGCGCATTGTCGATGCCAAGGCGCGCTGGATCGGTCATAGATTGCACGCCGACATCGC
The DNA here is from genome assembly GCF_040321165.1 of Mesorhizobium sp. M0500. Classification (NCBI taxonomy): domain Bacteria; kingdom Pseudomonadati; phylum Pseudomonadota; class Alphaproteobacteria; order Hyphomicrobiales; family Phyllobacteriaceae; genus Mesorhizobium; species Mesorhizobium sp. M0500. The sequence goes on along the minus strand of NZ_JAMYRB010000003.1, from coordinate 327,045 downwards.
AATTGCCGCGGACGGAACCCTGCCGCTGTCGGCGGCGAACAAGATCGCCGCAGCGCTGAAGGACGAACTATCCCAGCATATGCCGGCCCTGGCTGAGGCGAATGTGCGGTTTTCAACGGTAAGTGGAGAGAACGACCATCCTCACGAACACACGCATGACCACGGCCACATGCACTGACGCTCGCCGATTTTCTGCTAGTCTCGTCCGATGTTCCAGACGCTCGTCGAATTTCAGCGCACGATCTATCTGACGCTCGGCGAACAGATCAAGCTGCTTGCGGCCGGAGGCAATTGGCTGGCGTTCATGGCCTTCCTGCCGATGGGCGTCGTGTTCGGGGCTGCCCATGCGCTGACTCCGGGGCACAGCAAGGCCGTCCTGGCGACGTATCTTGCCGGTTCGGATGCGAAGGTCTCGCGTGGTCTGCTCGTATCTATCACGCTATCGTTCACGCATGTGACGATTGCCGTTCTGATTGCGGCTCTCTCGCTGCCATTGGTCTCAATAGCATTGGGCAGCGTCGGCCGCGCTCCGCTTCTGGAGCACATCAGTCGCGGGCTGCTCGGCCTCATCGGCGTCTGGATGCTCTGGCGCGCTTTGAGCCACAGCCATCACCACAGGCACGAGGGCGAGGCTGTCGGCGTCATGGCAGGCCTGATCCCTTGTCCGCTTACGCTTTTCGCGATGACTTTCGCGATGTCCAGGGATGTTCCGGCAGCGGGCGTCCTGTTTGCCATCACCATGATGGTCGGCGTGGCGCTGACGCTGTCCTGCGTCGCCGTGTTGTCGATCGTGTTTCGGGAACGGCTTGTACAGTTTTTCGCGCGCCAGCCACGGCTGTTCGAAACCATCTCCCGGGCCATCGAGGGCGCCGCCGGTCTCGCCCTTGCCGGCGTCGCTGTCTGGCAGATCACATCAGCTTAAGAGAAAATATGGTTTCAGCCACTGCATGGTGTCCGGTCCGGTGCACCGGCTGGAACGAGCCTAGGCGACGCCGGGCGCACGGTCAGCGCTCGTCGAATACGCGCGAAGCCAGCAAGACAGAGAGGCTTGATCCGCCGGTCTTGTCCCGAACCGGCGTACAGGATCAGTGCAGGATCTGCGACAGGAACAGCTTCGTGCGCTCATGGCGCGGGTGGTCGAAGAACTCGGCCGGCGTGTTCTGTTCGACGATCTGACCCTGATCCATAAAGATCACCCGGTTGGCGACTTTGCGCGCAAAGCCCATCTCGTGGGTGACGCAGAGCATGGTCATGCCTTCCTCGGCCAGCCCGACCATCGTCTCCAGCACTTCCTTGATCATTTCCGGATCGAGAGCCGAGGTCGGCTCATCGAACAGCATGATACGCGGGTTCATGCACAGCGAGCGGGCGATCGCCACGCGCTGTTGCTGGCCGCCGGAAAGCTGGCCGGGATATTTGTTGGCCTGTTCCGGGATCTTGACGCGCTTGAGGAAATGCATGGCGATTTCCTCGGCCTGTTTCCGCGGCATCTTGCGCACCCAGATCGGCGCCAGCGTGCAATTCTCCAGGATGGTCAGATGCGGAAACAGGTTGAAATGCTGGAACACCATGCCGACCTCGCGGCGCACCTCGTCGATCTTCTTCAGATCGTTGGTCAGTTCCTTGCCGTCGACTATAATCTTGCCCTTCTGGTGTTCCTCCAGTCGGTTGATGCAGCGGATCATCGTCGATTTGCCGGAGCCCGACGGGCCGCAGATGACGATGCGCTCGCCGCGCATCACCTTTAGATTGATGTCCTTCAGCACATGGAATTCGCCGTACCATTTGTGCATGGCGATGATGTCGATGGCGACATCGGTGGTGGAAATATGCATCTTGGCGGCATTGACCTTGATCTCTTCCGCGCTGACGGCGTTTTCTATGGCCATGACAAGGTCCCCTTTTTTAGCGTTTGTGGCCGGTGTCGAGACGGCGTTCCGTGTACATTGAATAGCGCGACATGCCGAAGCAGAACAGCCAGAAGATGAAGGCCGCGAAGACCAGGCCGGATCTGGCCGTCTGCGGCGTCGCCCAATTGGCGTCGGAGAAGTTCTGCTTGACGATGCCGAGGAGGTCGAACATCGAGATGACGATGACCAGGCTGGTGTCCTTGAACATGCCGATGAAGGTGTTGACGATGCCGGGAATGACCAGCTTCAGCGCCTGCGGCATGACGACCAGACCCATCTTCTGCCAGTAGCTGAGGCCGAGCGAATCGGCGCCCTCATACTGGCCTTTGGGGATCGCCTGCAGGCCGCCGCGCACCACTTCGGCCATGTAGGCGGCGGCAAACAGCGACACGCCGATCAGCGCGCGCAGGAACTTGTCGAAGCTGACGCCGGCCGGCAGGAACAGCGGCAGCATCACGCTGGCAAAGAACAGCACCGTAATCAGCGGGATGCCGCGTACCGTCTCGATGAAGATCACGCACAGCAGCTTGACGATCGGCATGTTCGAGCGCCGGCCGAGCGCCAGCACGATGCCAACCGGCAGCGACACAGCTATGCCGACGAAAGACAGGCTGAGTGTCACCAGCAGTCCACCCCAGAGCGGGGTTTCGACATAGGGCAGGCCGAACATGCCGCCGATCAGCAGAACGAAGGCGACGACCGGCAGTGCAAAAAAGAGAAGAATGGCATTCAGCCCCTTGCGCGGTACGCGCGGAACGAGCAGCGGCACCAGCAGCGCCACGAACAGGATGGCGACCAGGATCGGGCGCCAACGCTCTTCCAGGGGATAGCGGCCGAACATGAACTGGCCGAACTTGGCGTTGACGAAAGCCCAGCAGGCGCCGGTCCAGCCGTCCGACTGGATGCCGCCCTGCGCCACGGTGGCGCAGACCGTGCGGTCCGGTCCCGTCCACTGGGCGTTGATGAAAGCCCAATTGACGATCTGCGGCAGGATCATGGCAACCAGCACGATGCCGATGATGGTCAGGATGGTGTCGCCGGTCGATGCGATCAGATTCTTGCGGACCCAGGCGGTGAGGCCGCGCTCGCTCGACGGCGCCGGCTGCGCCAGCGCCATCTCCGTCCGCACCCAGGACATATCGTGCTCTTGCATGGCCCTACCTCTCCACCAGCGCCATCCTGGCATTGACGACGTTCATGATCGCCGACGTGATCAGGCTGAGCGCCAGGTACACCGCCATCATGATCACCACACCTTCGACTGCCTGCCCGGTCTGATTCAAGACCGTGCCGGCCGTCGCCGTCAGGTCCGGATAGCCGATGGCGATGGCGAGCGAGGAATTCTTGGTCAGGTTGAGATACTGGCTGGTCAGCGGCGGAATAACGATGCGCATCGCCTGCGGCACGACGACAAGCCTGAGGATCGATCCCGAGCGCAGCCCGAGTGCCGCGGCCGCCTCGGTCTGGCCTGCGCTGACGCCCCTGATGCCGGCGCGCACGATCTCGGCGATAAAGGCGGCCGTATAGCAGGACAACGCCAGATAGAGTGACAGGAACTCGGGCCTGACCTGAAAGCCACCGACGAGATTGAAGGTCGACTGCTTTGGAAATTCAAAGCTCAGCGGAAAGCCGCTCAGCGCGTAGGCCAGCAGCGGCAGGCCGACGATCAACGCCATGGATGTCCAGAACACCGGGAATGGCTGTCCCGTCGCCATCTGCCGCTGCCGCGCCTTGCGGGCGACGAACCAGGCCATGGCGATGCCGAGGAGCAGTGCGACCAGGATCAGCCAGGAGCCCTCGCCCCATATAGCGCGGGGAAAATAGAAGCCGCGCTGGTTGAGAAAGGAGCCGAACGGCAGATTGATGCTCTCGCGTGGCGGCGGCAGCACGGCGAGCACGCCGGAATACCAGAAGAAGATGACCAGCAGCGGCGGGATGTTGCGGAACACCTCGACATAAACGGTGCAGATCTTCCTGATCAGCCAGTTATGCGACAGCCGGCCGATGCCGACGATGAAACCGATGATGGTGGCGGTGATGATGCCGACGACAGCAACGATCACGGTGTTGATAAAGCCAACCAGGATGGCACGGAAATAGGTCGAATCCGATGAATAAGCGATGGCGCTTTCGCTGATGTCGAAGCCGGCGCGGCCCTTAAGAAAGCCGAAGCCGGAAGCGATGTGCAGCCGCGTCAAATTGGCGATGACGTTGTGGGTAACCCACCAGACACCCGCTACCAGCAGGACGAGGACCAGTGCTTGAAAGAATATGCCGCGGACGCGCGGATCATTGATGAAGGAACCGCGGCTTGGCTCCTCGCGAAGAACTTCCTGCGATGCCATTCGACAGTCCCCTGGAAAGAGAGACCGGAAGGCAGACGATCTGCCTTCCGGATCCATTTTCGATCAGCGGATCGGCGGAGCGTACTGCAGGCCACCCTTGGTCCACAGCGCGTTGATGCCGCGGGCGATCTTCAGCGGGCTGCCGGAGCCGACATTGCGTTCGAACATCTCGCCGTAATTGCCAACGGCCTTGACGATGTTGACGACCCAGTCGTTGGAGACACCTAGATCGGTGCCGATCTTGGTGTCGGCTTCCTGGCCGAGCACGCGCTTGATCTCGGGATTGTCCGAGTTCTTCATCTCGTCGACATTGGCCTGGGTGATGCCCAGTTCCTCGGCATTGAGCAGCGCGAAATAGGTCCACTTGACGATGTGGTACCACTGGTCGTCACCCTGGCGCACGGCCGGCCCAAGCGGCTCCTTGGAGATGATCTCGGGCAACACGACGTGGTCGGCCGGCGAGCTGAGCGTCAGGCGAATGCCGTAGAGACCCGACTGGTCGGTGGTGTAGACGTCGCAGCGGCCGGCGTCATATGCGGCGTTGACCTCATCCAGCTTTTCGAAAACGACGGGGTTGTACTCCATCTTGTTCGACTTGAAATAGTCGGCAAGGTTGAGCTCGGTCGTGGTGCCGCTCTGCACACACACCGCCGCGCCCGAAAGCTGCAGTGCCGAATTCACGCCCGGAAGCTTCTTGGCGTTGATCATGAAGCCCTGACCGTCATAATAGGTGACGCCGACGAAGTTCAGGCCAAGCGCCGTATCGCGGTTGATGGTCCAGGTGGTGTTGCGCGACAGGATGTCGACCTCGCCCGACTGCAGCGCGGTGAACCGCTCCTTTGCGCTGAGCGGCGTGAACTTGACTTTGGTGCCATCGCCGAAGACGGCGGCCGCCACGGCGCGGCAGAAATCCACATCGATGCCTTTCCATTCACCCTTGTCGTCAGGCGCCGCGAAGCCAGCAAGACCCGTATTGGTGCCGCACTGGATGAAGCCTTTCGCCTTGACATCGTCGAGCGTGCTCGCCGATGCGGCCGAAGCCGCGAATCCAAACGCGGCGGCGCCCAAAAGGCCGATTGCAATGTGTTTCATGACCCACTGACCCTTTTCTGTTTTTTCCAGGCGAACCTGATTTTTTCCCGTGTGAACGCAGCTAAGTATCCCGGCCCGTTACCGGAATCCCGCATCGTCACCGACGCGCTGCCTCCCATTCACGAACAACATCGAAGGCGATTATTCCTGTGAGGTCAAGGGAAATGACCAAATCCGAAAGACTTTGAAAACCAACCGCCTGAAATGCCTGAAATTGCAGACAAACGCGCTCGCAAATTGGTCAGCGCGCCAATAAAGCCGGCAAAGTCCGACCGTGAGTTGCCAAGCGCACTTGGCAGCCTTCCCGCGGATCCACGGCTCGTTGCTGAATTGGCATATTCAAGACCTTGGCCTGGCGGGTGCGGTGCGGTTGCGCGGCCAATGCCGCCGCACTATGGCTAACGACCAACCCATGGGACGAAAAGCAATGGCAAAAGACGACAGCGAGATGGGCGTCAACACGCGGCTCGCCCATTCCGGCAACAACCCGCATGGCTATTTCGGCTTCGTCAATCCGCCGGTGGTGCATGCCTCGACCGTGCTCTATCCCAATGCGGCGGCGATGGCTTCACGCAGCCAGAGATACACCTACGGCACGCGCGGCACGCCGACCACCGATGCGCTGAACAGCGCGATCGATGCGCTGGAAGGTTCGGCAGGCACGGTCGCGGTACCGTCCGGCCTGGCGGCGGTGACGCTGCCGCTGCTCGCCTTCCTGTCGGCCGGCGATCATCTGCTGATCGTCGATTCCGTTTATCATCCGACCCGCAACTTCGCCGACACGATGCTGAAGCGGCTGGGCATCGAGGTCGAGTATTACGAACCGCGCATCGGCGCCGGCATCGCGGCGCTGATCAAGCCCAACACCAAGGTGGTGTTCACCGAATCGCCGGCCTCCAACACTTTCGAGGTGCAGGACATACCGGCCATCGCCAAGGCAGCGCATGCCGCCGGCGCCATCGTCATGATGGACAACACCTGGGCGACGCCGCTCTACTTTCGCCCCCTCGACCATGGCGTCGACATCTCGATCCACGCGGCGACGAAATACCCGGCCGGCCATTCCGACGTGCTGCTCGGCACGGTGTCGGCCAACGCAGCCTGCTGGAAGCAGCTTTGCGAGACGTTCAACACGATGGGCTGCTGCGCCGGGCCGGACGACGTCTACCAGGTGCTGCGCGGCCTGCGCACCATGGGCGTGCGGCTGGAGCACCATCAAAAGAGCGCGCTTTCCCTCGCCGGCTGGCTGGAGGGCCAGCCGGGCGTGGCGCAGGTGCTGCATCCGGGGCTGCCCAGTCATCCCGACCACGCCATGTGGAAGCGCGATTTTTGCGGATCGAGCGGCATCTTCTCGATCGTTCTCGCGGGCGGCGGACAGAAGCAGCAGCACGCCTTCCTCGACGCGTTGAAGTTTTTCGGCCTCGGCTATTCCTGGGGCGGCTATGAGAGCCTTGCCGTGCCGGTATTCCTTGGCGACCGCACCATCGCCAAGGGCCCGTATGACGGGCCGCTGGTGCGCCTGCAGATCGGGCTCGAGGATGTAGGGGATTTGAAGGCCGACCTGGCGCGCGGGCTGGCGGCGGCCGCTGAAGCCTGAGCCAGCACCTTTTCACATTGAGTCAGAAAATCGGCGTAACAGCCTGGAAAAATTGCGATCCTGAGCGATATCATGGCGACCGATCGGCCGATGATACGGCTCTACAAAATAGAGGCGGCGGTGTGGTGAAGGCGGTAGAATAGCCTCTGCCGGTCCTTGACACGGATTGAGGCTGGCCGGCGGGATCGGTCGGGAACCTTTTGTCGGCCGATGCATCCAATGTCGCGATGAGAAGCCTATCAGGAGATCGGCCATGCCTGCTGCGTTGACGGCAACGCCCGCCGCTTCCGGCGATATGCAGCTTGTCGGCCGTGCGCTGGCACGCGATGGCGATGCATTCCGCACCATCGTCAAGGCGCACAACCAAAGGCTCTACCGCATCGCCCGCGGCTTGGTGCGTAACGACAGCGAGGCCGAGGACATCGTCCAGGAGGCCTATGTCAGCGCCTTTGCCCATCTCGAGGCCTTTCGCGGCGATGCCTCGCTCGCCACGTGGCTGTCGCGTATCGTCATCAACGAAGCGCTCGGCCGCTTGCGCAAAAGGCGGCGAATGGTAGCGATGCCTGAAAACCCGCAAGCCGAAATCATCCGGTTTCCCCTCAACCCGAGCGACGATCCGGAGCGGACGATGGCGCAACGGCAGATCCTTGAGCTTGTCGAACGGGCAACCGACAGTCTTCCCGATGTCTACCGGATGGTGTTCGTGGCGCGCGTCATCGAGGGATTGAGCATCGAGGAAACCGCCGAACTGCTTGGCGTGCGACCAGAAACCATCAAGACCCGGCTGCACCGCGCCCGCGCGCTGGTGCGCAAGGCGCTGGACGACCAGATCGGCCCGGTGCTGCTCGACGCCTTTCCCTTCGCGGGCCGGCGCTGCGAACGGCTGACCAATGCCGTGATGCAGCGGCTTGGTCTTTCGGGATAGGCCGCGCCGATTTTCGCGGGAACGTTTGGCGGCGACCTGCATCCAATGAGCATCACTGAAAACGAAGCCCGATGCAGTTCCGCGTCGGGGCGAAGGAGAGCATCATGTTTATTCGATCGACCACGGCACTGGCCGCAGTTTTCCTGCTTAGCGCAGCGCCCTTGTCGCAAGCTGCCGACAAACCGACCGATCCGCAGATCGCACATATCGCCTACACAGCGGGCGTGCTTGACGTCGAGGCGGCCAAGCAGGCGCTGAAGAAATCGAAGAACAAGGAGGTCGTGGATTTCGCCAAGGACATGGTGCGAGATCACGAGGCGGTCAACAAACAGGCTCTCGACCTGGTCAAGAAGCTCAAGGTCACGCCTGAGGACAATCCGACCAGCAAGGCGCTGACCAAGGCGGCGGCCGAGGAACGTGCCAAGCTTGCCAAGCTGAAGGGCGCGGCGTTCGACAAGGCCTATGTCGCCAGCGAAGTGGCCTACCACAAGCAGGTCAATGGCGCGCTCGAAACACTGCTGATTCCGTCGGCCAGCAATGCCGAGTTGAAGAGCCTGCTGGAAACCGGCCTGAAAATATTCCAGGGCCACGAACAGCACGCCGAACACGTCGCCGGCATGCTGAAGTGAGGATTGGGCCAATGATGTCGAGGCGGCATCTGTGGGTTGCGCTGGCATTGGCCTTGGGTGCCGCGCCGGCCAAGGCCGAAACCATCGAGGTGACGATCGAGAAGCTTGTGTTTTCGCCGGCAAAGATCGAGGCGAAGGTCGGCGACACGATCAGGTGGGTGAACAAGGACGTGTTCGCCCACACGGCAACCGTCAACGGCGGTTGGGAAGTGATGATCCCGCCGAAGAAGGCGGCGAGCCTGACGGTGAAGAAGGCGGAATCGGTCGATTATTTCTGCCGCTTCCATCCCAACATGAGGGGCCATCTGACGGTGACATCGCCCTGACTGGCTGATGCATGCCGCGCAAAGTGTGCAGCGGTTTTGCGACAACGACATGCATAAAAAAGAGCCCAATGCGCGCCGCATGAGGCCGGTCCAATGCGACGCGCTTTTAGGCCGCCAGCCATGCCGTCCCTACGAGAAGCGTGACCAGCGTCAACGGCAGGCCGACCTTGAAGAAGGCGATGAAGCCCAGCGGTTTGCCGGAGACCCGCGCGTGCTCGGCAACGATCAGATTGGCGACCGAGCCGAGCAGCGTGAAATTGCCGGCCAGCGTCGAGCTCATGGCGACGACCAGCCAGGCCCGCTCGGGGTTTTCCAGTCCGGGCACGAACGGCTTCAGCGCCAGCACGGCCGGGACATTGCTCATGATGTTGGATAGCACTGCGGTGAAGCCGGACAGCCGCCAGACATCATTCAGCCCGAGGTCCTTTGCCGAGGCGACGATGTCGGGCGTCAGCAGCGTCTTCTCCGCCCCGGCGACGACGATGAACAGCCCGGCGAACATGAACAGCAGCGGCCCATCGATCTCGCGATAGATGCGCTCAGGTTTGATGGCGCGGGTCAAAAGAAGAATGGCGCCGCCGATCAGCGCTGCCTTGGCGACTGGAACGCCGGCGAAGAAGGCGATCGCCAAACCGACACAGACGACCACCGCCTTCACCACCTGCCCCGGCAGCATGCGGCCGCGATAGACTTCGGGGCTGAGCTCGGCCTTGCGCGAAAATTCGGCGCGGTAGACGATGCGGATGATGACGATGACGGCGACGAGGCCGAACGCCGCGACCGGCGCCAGCGCCGCCGAGAAGGCCGGATAGGAAATCCCCGACAGCGCGCCGATGACCATGTTCTGCGGATTGCCGGTGATGGTGGCGACGCTGCCGCAATTCGAGGCCGTGGCGGTGGCGATCAGATAGGGAACCGGGTTGCGGTTGATGACGCGGGTGACATGGACGACGATCGGCGCCATGACCAGGCAGATGGCGTCGTTGACCAGGAACGCCGACAGGACGCCGGTTAACAGCGTCACCATCACCAGCAGCATGAACGGCGCATGCGCATGCTCGATGGCGAACCCGCCGAGCGCGCGAAAGGCGCCCGACACTTTCAGATGCGCCACGACGATCATCATGCCGAGCAGAAGCGTGATGGTGTCGAAGCTGATGGCGCGGTAGGCGTCCTCCATGTCGAGCGCGCCGATGGCGATCATCGCCGCACCGCCGAGCAGCGCGATCCCTGCCCGGTCGAGGCGCAGCCCGGGTATCCTGCCGATTGCGACGCCGGCATAGGTCAGGACAAGGATCAGCAATGCCGCCGCGCCCATCGCTGTCATGTGTTGGAAATCCTGTGCGACTGGCGAGTGAACCTGTCCGGAATGGACATTGAAAATATTGGCGATCCCGACAGGATTCGAACCTGTGACCATCGGCTTAGAAGGCCGGTGCTCTATCCAGCTGAGCTACGGGACCGCTGGCCGGCCGCACGACCGGCTGATTTGTTCTTGGCGCCGGCACGGGCCGGCATGGCCGTCAATGCGTCCAGGGCGTCCTGCGGTCATAGCGGAAATTCTCCGCATAAGAAATCTGGCGGCGCTTGATTTCCTTCGGCTCCTCGACGCGAAAAGCGAGCCCTTCCTTCTCGGCATAGGCCACCGCCTCTTCCCTGGTGTCGAAGGTCAGCCTGATCTGGCTTCGCATGTCGCCGGACGTGGTGTAGCCCATCAGCGGATCGATCTTCTTGCGCTGCTCCGGATCGAATTCCAGCACCCAATAGCCGGTCTTGGCCTTGCCGGACTGCATCGCGGTTTTGGCTGGGCTGAAAATGCGGGCTGACATGACCACCTCATTGCTGGTTGCAAGCACACGACCCCGAGACCACATTACTGTTCTCTGGCCATGCACTAGCCCGTCATTACTGCGCAATGCCGTCGGCAGCAAGGCCGATGGCTTTTTACGCTTGCTTTGGCGGGCCGAAATCACTAGGCAACAGACCGTTCGGAGTGTAGCGCAGCCTGGTAGCGCATCTGGTTTGGGACCAGAGGGTCGGGAGTTCGAATCTCTCCACTCCGACCATTCATCAAGCAAATCTCGTCGGCAGGGCAAGCGGATCACGCTCGAGTGTGTCTCCCGTCGCCGGTCATGTTTAAGCGACGGACGGACAGCACGAGCCCGCGCTGCCCGTCCGATATGCAAGCCGTCAGCCCTGGATGAAGGCCAGCAGATCCGGATTGATGATCTCCGGATGCGTGGTGCACATGCCGTGCGGCAGGCCCTTGTAGACCTTGAGCGTGCCGTGCTTCACCAGCTTGGCCGCAAGCAGCGCAGAATCGGCGATCGGCACGATCTGGTCGTCGTCGCCATGCATGATCAGGACGGGCACGTCAATCTTCTTGAGATCGTCGGTGAAGTCGGTCTCGGAAAAGGCCTCGATGCAGTCGTAATGGGCCTTGGCGCCGCCCATCATGCCCTGGCGCCACCAATTGTCGATAGCCCCTGGCGAGACCTTGGCGCCCTCGCGATTGAAACCGTAAAACGGGCCGGCCGGCACATCCCTGTAGAACTGGGCGCGGTTGGCGACCAAAGCGGCGCGTAAGCCGTCGAAGACCTCGATCGGCAGGCCACCCGGATTGCTGTCGGTCTTGACCATGATCGGCGGCACGGCGCCGATCAGTACCGCCTTGGCAACGCGGCCGCCACCGCCATAAAGCGCGACGTAACGGGCCACCTCGCCGCCACCGGTCGAATGGCCGATGTGGATCGCATCCCTGAGATCGAGATGCGCCGCCAGCGCCGCAACGTCGTCGGCGTAGGTGTCCATCTCATTGCCGGTCGCGGTCTGCGACGAGCGGCCGTGGCCGCGGCGGTCATGTGCGATGACGCGGTAGCCCTTTTCGAGGAAGAACAGCATCTGGTTGTCCCAGTCGTCTGAGCTCAGCGGCCAGCCGTGATGGAACACGATCGGCTGGCCCTTGCCCCAATCCTTGTAGAAAATCTCGGTGCCGTCATGGGTGGTGAATGTGCTCATCGTCCTACTCCTTGATGGAAAAGTTGGGGGTAACAGGGAAGCTTTTAGCCCCCTTCAGCTGGACAAATTATAACAGTGCGGCCAGGGTGAGCATTGGCAAAACGGACATTCAACGTGGCAAAACTGACAAATGACGGCTGCGCGTGATCTGATCGAAATCGGCCTTGTCTTGTATCCCGGCGTGCAGGAAGCAGCCGTGCTCGGCCTGACCGATCTTTTCATGCTGGCAAACCGGCTGGCTGTCGAGCGGTCGCCCGAGGCGGCGAGGCTTCGCGTCAGTCATTGGCAATTGGAGGACGCGGGCCACACCGTAGTCCGCACCTTCGACAGCGACCCCGGCGCCGACAATGAACCAGCCATGGTTATCCTCCCGCCGACCTTGGGAGATCCGATCGCTCGGGGAGCAGCCGCGCCCTATGCCGGCTGGCTCAGGGATCGCCACACGGCAGGCGCGACGCTCGGTTCGGTCTGTGCCGGCGCCTTCGTGCTTGCCGAGACCGGCCTGTTGTCCGGTCGCGCGGCGACGACGCACTGGGCTTATCGCGACGCGCTGGCGCTACGCTTTCCAGACATCCTGCTCGACGCCGACAGGCTGGTTATCGATGATGGCGATATCATCACCGCCGGCGGCTACATGGCCTGGACCGATCTCGGCCTGAAGCTGGTGGACCGGGTGCTCGGGTCAACCGTCATGATGGACACAGCCCGTTTCATGCTGATCGATCCGCCGGGCCGCGAGCAACGTTTTTACAGCCCGTTTGCGCCGCGATTGACCCATGACGACGAAGCGATCCTCAAGGTGCAGCATTGGCTGCAGGCGAACGGCGCGCGCGACGTGACGCTCGGCGCCATGGCAGAGCATGCCGGGCTGGAGGAGCGGACTTTTCTGCGGCGCTTCCGCAGCGCCACCGGCCTCAAGCCGACCGAATATTGTCAGCACCTGCGCGTCGGCAAGGCGCGCGAGATGCTGGAAACCACGATGCGATCGATCGACCAGATCGCCTGGGAGGTCGGCTATGACGATCCCGGCTCCTTCCGCAAGGTATTCGCCAGGATAACCGGCCTCGTGCCTGGCGATTACCGCCGGCGCTTTGGCGTGGAACAAGCGGCGCTTGGGGGAGACGATCGGTCTGAAACGGTAGCGAGGCTAGAGCAATGACGGACCGACCAATCGCGACCTGCGATGAGTGCGGCAGCACATATTTTTCCGACAGCAGCGCAATGGCCAGTCTATGTGCCGAATGCGCATCTCTGCTCTATGGATATCCAAACTGCGAACATAATTTCGAAAGCGACCGATGCACGGCCTGCGGGTGGGACGGCTCTCGATCAAAATACGTCGCCGATATTATTTCCAGGCAAGACCGACAGCGTTGAGAATATCGCTATCAGCTGGCGAGAAAATCACACTTCAAGGCGACTGGTCGGATCGCCGCATATGGCAAGCTCGCCGGGAAGAGAACCCCAACCGCCCCATCTCCCGGCGAGCCTACTACCTGATTTGATACGCAATCAGGACCGGGATTAGCCGGCAAGCTGTCAGGTGCAAGACAGATGCCAGGTTTGTTTCCCGAAATGAGACACCGGCCGAGGTAAGAACTAGGTATATGCACCTTCCCCGGCCCAGCCAAAAACCATTGGCCGTAGTTCTTCAAGGGCGGCTTGCAGCATTTCGGGAGACGCGTGGCGTTCCTCTCTGGCACCCCATTGTGTAGCGCTTTTAGGATCCAGCACCGACGCCACAATGGTTACGTTGCCGTTGACGTCAGGCAAATTGAGCCACAACTGAGCACGACGATTGCCATTCTTGTCGTAAACCCAGATAGAACGGACATCGTCGTCGCGATATTTAGTGGCGACCCGTATTCCGTGCCGATTTGCCCACGACATCAGAAACGGATCAATGATGTCGTATGCACTGAATTCAGACGTCATTTTGTATCCTCTAAATCTCGAACTCGCCCTGCCCTTCGTCCATGGCGCTGACGGTCTCGGCGGCGAGCGCGCGGGTGATCGGCGTCTTGCGCTCGAGCGCGGTGCGGTCGAGCCGTTCGACCACGCGCATGGCAGTGGCCAGCGAGCGCTCGATGCGGCGCACCAGATATTGCACGACATGCGGCTCGACCTCGACCTGGCGGTCGGCGAACAGCTTTGTGATGACGCCGGCCAGCAGAAGATCGTCGGGTTCGTGGATCTCGACGGTAGCCGCCGCCTTCAGCCGCGACGCCAGGTCGGGCAGCCTGACGCCCCAGGCGGACGGGAAGCGCCGCGCCGTCAACAGCAAGCTCGAGCCGGCGCCGCGCACCGCGTTGATCAGGTGGAAGAGGCCGTGCTCATCGATCGGTTCGGCATCGATATCGTCGATCAGGGCCGGATGCGCACCGAGGTTTTCGATGCAGTCGCCGATGCGGCCGGCCTCCACTTTCACGGCGTCGGCGCGGGTCCGCCAAATCGAGGCCAGATGGGTTTTTCCCGAGCCGGCCGGCCCGGCCAGCACGACAACCGGCGACGGCCAGTCCGGCCAGCGGTCGACAAGCGCCGCCGCCTGGCTGTTGGTGCTGGAGACGACGAGCTCGTCGCGCGAATAGCCGGTGCCGTGGCCTAGATCGAGCGGCAATTGACGCGGCGGATCGATCTTGTCCGGCATCTGGCTCAACCGCGCGCGCCCCCGCGGCGCCGCACCTGCAGCGGCGGCACCGGCTCGTCGGCATGGCCCTTGTAGAGCGGCGATTCGAGATAGCGGGCGATGGCGAAACGCACCAGAACGGCAACGGCGGCGGAAGCCGGCACGGCAATCAGCAGGCCGACGAAGCCGAACAGCGCGCCGAAGGCAAACAGCGCAAACATCAGCCACACCGGATGCAGACCGACGCTTTTGCCGACCAACCGCGGCTGCAGGATATTGCCCTCGATGAACTGCCCGACGAAGAACACGCCGGCCACCGCCGCGATCATGGTCCAGTCCGGCCAGAACTGGACGAAGGCGACGCCGACGGCCAGCACCAGGCCGGTCAGCGAGCCGACATAGGGGATGAACGAGATCAGCCCGGCAAACAGGCCGATGAGGATGCCGAAATTCAGGCCCGTCAACGTCAGGCCGGTGGCATACATGGCGCCCAGCACCAGGCACAGCGTGCCCTGTCCGCGCACGAAGCCGGCGGTTGCCGTATTGATGTCCCTGGCGATCGCCCTGACGGTCTTGACATAGTCGCGCGGCACCCAGCTGTCGACGATTGCCACCATGCGGTCCCAGTCGAGCAGCATGTAGAAGGCGACGACCGGCGTCACCACGAACAGGCTGACCACCGAGACCAGCGCCACGCCGGAGCTCCAGATCGAGGTGAAGACGGTGGTCAGGAGGCCGAAGCCGGAGGTCAGCAGCGAGTTCAAGCCTTCACGCAGACCGTTGGCGTCGACGCCGAATTTTTCTTCCAGCCATTTCGGGTCGAAGCTGGTGATCAGGCCCTGCAGCCGGGTCAGATAGTCCGGCAGCTTGCTGGCGAAATCAGCCATCTGCGAGGCGAGCACCGGAACCAGGATGACGACGGCCAGCACCAGGACGACGATAAAGGCGATGAGGATGACCACCGTCGCCATCAGCCTGGACAGGCCGAGGCGCTCCAGCCGGTCGGCCACAGGATCGAGGAAATAGGCGAGCACCATGCCGGCAACGAAGGGCAGAAGGATGCCGCTGAAGACATAAAGGAAGACGGCGAGGATGATGGCGCTGACCAGCCAGAAGCGGATCTGGCGGCGAAACGACGCCGATGCCGCAGCCTCCGCTGCCGCGGCTTCGGCCTCGGCGTCGATGGACCGTTCGTCAGGTGCCCGGTGGTCAGGTGCCCCGTGTTCAGGTGCCGGGTGTGGAGCCTTCGCCATAGCCGCTCATATGCCTCAGCCAAGCCACGAGATAGGCCGCGGCCGAAGCCACGGTCAAGACCCCGGACAGCAATATGAGGGCCGGCCTCAGCGGATCGAGACGGATGTCGAAGGCGAGTTCGCCCAACACCACTGCCGCCAGCACGATCTGGATCGCGGTGTTGGCCTTCGACACCAGGAGCGGCTTCATCTCGACCGGATGCGCCATGACGGTGGATAAAAGCACGGCGCAGACGATCAGTGCGTCGCGCGACACCATGGTAACGACCAGCCACAGCGGCAGTTCGCCGCTGAAGCCCAGGACCACGAAAACCGAGACCAGCAGCAGCTTGTCGGCCATCGGATCGAGATAGGCGCCGAGCCTGGAAAACTGGTTGAAATGACGGGCGATGAAGCCGTCGACGCCGTCGGAAATGCCGGCAATGAGGAAGCCGGCAAAGGCCCAGTCCCAGCGTTCCTGCAGCATGGCCAGCACCACGGCCGGCACCAGCACGAAGCGCATGATCGTGATCATGTTGGGGATGGTCAAACGCATATCCCGTCGCTCTTGTTTGTCGATACATGATGGAGATGGAGGGTTACGGCAAGTGAGAAGCGACACAGAAGCTGCCAATCTCCCCACGAGGGCGCCAGCAATGAAATAGGTCAAGACCGATGTCGATTTCGGGGAGGCTCATTCGTCTCACGATAGGAAGCCGAGGAAATTTGCCCAGCAAGGAAACGGACGCGATGACAATCACTATCACAGCATTTGAACGATCGCCCGATGGCGGCAAGGGACTGGCGCGCGATACGCGCGTTCGCTGGGCGCTCGAAGAAGTGGGGCAGCCGTATGAGGTTCGTCTTGTTTCCTTCGCAGAAATGAAGGCGCCTGGCCATCTGGCCATCCATCCCTTCGGCCAGATCCCCACCTATGAGGAAGGTTCTCTCTCGCTGTTCGAAACCGGCTCGATCGTCTTTCACCTTGCTGAGCAGCATGCGGGATTGCTGCCGAAGGATCGCAATGCCCGCGCGCGTGCGATCACGTGGATGTTTGCCGCACTTAACACCGTCGAGCCGACGATCCTCGAATTAACGACGGCAAGAATATTCGAACGTGACAAGCCTTGGAGCGAGGAGCGCTTGCCGTTGGTAAAGGACCGTGTTCGCGCTCGGCTGGACAAACTCTCGGCCCACTTGGGCGTCGCCGACTGGCTCGATGATACGTTCAGCGCAGGCGATTTATTGATGGTATCGGTGCTGCTGCGACTAAGAATGTCAGGCATTTTGGACGAATATCAAAACTTGGCTGCCTATGTAGCGCGCGGGGAAGCTCGGCCGGCTTATATCCGGGCTTTCGCCGCGCAATTTGCAATCAACGCAGAGGGGCGTGAAGAATAGCCAGCGTTGAACTAACCAAATGGAAGCGAGCCCGAAGCGCGCTATCCTTTGGCCGTTAGGAAACAAGGCGCGCTTTGGATGGACTAATAGGCCGCTAGCAAGGCACGATGCGCAACAGAGAGGGAGTGGAACCTTGTCTTTGGCCGTTGGCGAAGTGCGTAAGTATCTCGATACGTTCATGACGGGACATGGCTTTCGCCGCATCCGGAAAGGCGTCTTCGAAGTCGACCGGAGCGACGATATCAGCCTGATTCTCGAAGAGGCCTTTACTGCAAGCCATGGCGATGTTCATTTGAACATGCTCGTTTACCTGGACTTTCTTACCGTCAGGCCGTTGCTTGAAAGGCTGTACGGCAAAAAATGGATCTGGCCCGGACTGTCGCAGTTTCATCCTGAAACGATATTTAACAATGAGCTGAAAGCTTATGCTCGTTACTTTGAGCACCTTGACCAGACGAGCATAGATAGGTTGCTGGGGAAATATGTCGAGCTGGCGCGACGGATCAGGGCTCAGAACCCGGACCTCGCCAGTTACGTCGCCGGACATAGCGAGTTGCTCGACAAACCTTACGAATTCACACAGCCCTTCGCAGTTCGAATCCTCGCGCTGATTGCCTGCGAAATCGAACTTGGGCACTACGAGCGGGTTAAGCAGGCTGTGCACTGGATTCGAACGAACAATGGCGGAATAGCGCTGAGCGGCTACGCCAAGGCACAACTCGACCGCGTCGACATGGTTCTGGCGGAACGAGAGGGGCGTCCATAAGGGGGGCAGCTTGGGCGACTGTCCACTCCTTTGTCGAGCCAAGACCGTCTGATCCCGCCGTCATCCTTGCGAGGTGCGGCCGTTCATGCGAAGAGCCCGTGAAGCGACAGCCTATTTCCCCACTGCTGAATGACGATGGCGCAGAGAATCACAATCGCTTGGCGAGTAACGCTTTGTTATCTGGCCGGACTGACGGAAAGTCTTTTGGTCTTCGCATTTTTCGGAGCCTCGCACCGCAACGTGGCAGCGCAGGATCTTCTTTCGACCTTCGCTCTTTATCTGGCCGTAGGCGTGGTCGTCTCTTGGCCCCTCTGGCTGACCGCCGCTGTCGTCGCGTTCGTTTTCTCAAGGTCAGTCGCTGCAAAGCCAGGTCTGTGGACTGCCGCGGCGGCTTTGATCGCCGCCGGCTTCTCGTATGGGACCCTGCCCTTCGACGGTGAGATCAGGTCTCTTGCCATCGTCGGAGGCCTCGCCGCAATTCTGGCAGGGATTTCTTTTTACTGTTGGAGTGTATCACGCCCGGTTCCGCCGTTATCCAACTGAAACACCATCATCACGCGCTTGCCTTGCGGGGCAAAACCGTTCATGCGAAGAGCCCGCAAGCGAATGAAACCAGCGACAGGCAAGCGCAACAGATGAGCAGGCGCCGGAAATGAGCAAGCGCAAGAACGGGCTCACCTATGCCGAAGCGGGCGTCGACATCGATGCCGGCAACCTCATGGTCGAGAAGATCAAGCCGCTGGTGCGCGCCACCCGCCGGCCGGGCGCCGATGGCGAGATCGGCGGCTTCGGCGGCCTGTTCGACCTCAAGGCCGCCGGCTTCACCGATCCGGTGCTGGTGGCCGCCAATGACGGCGTCGGCACCAAGCTGAAGATCGCCATCGATGCCGGCAAGCACGATACGATCGGCATCGACCTCGTCGCCATGTGCGTCAACGACATCGTCGTGCAAGGCGCCGAGCCGCTGTTCTTCCTCGACTATTTCGCCACCGGCAAGCTCGATCCCGACCAGGGTGCTTCGATCGTCGGCGGTATCGCTGCCGGCTGCCGGCAGGCCGGCTGCGCGCTGATCGGCGGCGAGACGGCGGAAATGCCCGGCATGTATCACGACAAGGATTACGACCTTGCCGGCTTTGCCGTCGGTGCCGCCGAACGCGGCCAGCTGCTGCCGACCGACGACATCGTCGAAGGCGACGTGCTGCTCGGCCTCGCCTCGTCGGGCCTGCATTCGAACGGCTTTTCGCTGGTCCGCCGCATCGTCGCCGTAAGCGGCCTTGGCTGGGGCGATCCGGCGCCGTTCAATGACGAGGCGACGCTGGCCGAGGCGCTGCTCGAGCCGACGCGCATCTACGTCAAGTCGATCCTCAAGGCGATCCGCAACACGCATGGCATCAAGGCGCTAGCCCATATCACCGGCGGCGGCTTTCCCGAAAATATCCCGCGCGTTCTGCCCAAGGATTTTTCGGCCGAGCTCGATCTCGGCGCCATCGAGGTGCCGCCGGTGTTTTCGTGGCTGGCCAAGACCGGCGGCGTCGCGCCGGAAGAGATGATGCGGACCTTCAATTGCGGCATCGGCATGATCCTGGTCGTCGCCTCCGGCCAGGCGGCGCAGGTCGCTGCCGTTCTGCAGGAGGCCGGCGAGACGGTGACGCCGATCGGCCAGATCGTGCCGCGCCGCGATGCCGGCGTCATCTATCGGGGCTCGATTGGCCTATGACCAGGAAACGGACGGTCGTACTGATCTCGGGGCGCGGCTCCAACATGACGGCGCTGGTTGCGGCGGCGAGCAACCCGGCCTATCCGGCCGAGATCGTCGGCGTCATCTCCGACCGCGCCAATGCCGCCGGCCTTGGCATCGCCGCGGCGCGCGGCATCGCCACCAGAGTGATTTCGCGCTCCGACTATGCCAGCAAGCAAGCGCATGACGAGGCGATCGATGCGGCCCTCTTGTCGTTCGGCGCCGAGATCGTCGCGCTGGCCGGCTATATGCGCATCCTCGGCGCGCGCTTCGTAGAGAAGTGGCAGGGCCGCATGATCAATATCCACCCTGCCCTGCTGCCTGCCTTCAAGGGGCTGGATACGCATGCGCGGGCGCTGCGCGCAGGCATGCGCATCCATGGCTGCACGGTGCATTTCGTCACGCTCGACATGGATGACGGGCCGATCATCGCCCAGGCCGCCGTGCCGGTGATGGTCGGCGACAATGAGGATACGCTGGCCGCGCGCGTGCTCAAGGCCGAGCACCAGCTCTATCCGCTGGCGCTGGGCCTAGTCGCCGAAGGCAAGGCGCGGATGGAAGGCGGCCGCACGGTGTTTTCGCGCTTCGCCGACGATGCCGACAACGCCACGTCGGTGGTGATCGCGCCCGACCCGCTGCGCGAAGAGACCGATCTCGAGCACCTGGCGCGGATCACGCCGTGAGGGTCCGCAGAAACGGCCAATAAATCGCCGGGGAATGACAGAATAGATCAATGGACGTTTTCGACAGCGCGATCCGGACAAAGCGTGATCTCGCCGGCGTCTTCGAGTACGACGAGGCGGACGATCCGAAAAGTGCCACGGCATATTTTTATCTCTGTCGGATCGAGGACGGACGAGTAGGTCCCGTCGTCGGTGCAATTCACCTTCGATCGGGCGATTGGGCCATCACTGAAGCAGACATTTTGGTCAGATGGGATAAAGATGAACGGCATGTAGGCCTGTTCATCTTTGGTGCGCTTTGGGCGAGTTTTGATACCGCCATGGGCACAAAACATGGCGGCGGCTATGGGAAAGACTTTCAGCCGGACATCTCTTGGACTTGAATTGAATCCATGAAGCAACTGCTGCTCCTGCGTCACGCCAAGTCGAGTTGGGACGATCCCGACCTCATCGACTTCGACCGGCCGCTGTCCGCGCGCGGGCTGAAGGCAGCACCACTGGTCGGGCGCGAACTGGCCCGGCGCGGCTGGCTGCCGGAGTTGGCGCTGGTGTCGCCGGCACTGCGCACCCGCGACACATGGCGGCTGGTCTCGGCGGAATTGCCGGCGAAGGTGCAGGCCAAATCTGCCCAGGCGCTTTACGAGGCAGCAGCGGCGGACATCCTCGCCAAGGTGCGGCAAGTGAAGGCGGGGACCGGAACGCTGCTGGTGCTTGGCCACAATCCCGGGTTGGAGGAGTTCGCGCGCGGTCTTGCCGGGGCTGGATCTGATGAAGCGGCGCTGAAAAAACTGGCGGAAAAATTCCCGACCGCGGCCCTGGCTCGGTTCGACGTCGATGGCGATTGGGCCGGTCTCACCTTCGGCAGCGCCCGGCTGACGCACTGCATTTGGCCGAAGGATCTTCGCTAGGGACTGCCTGACAGGCCGGGGGATCGCCGACCTTTCGGCCAAACCCGGCTTCGCACAAACAAAAGCGGCGGGCCAAGCCCGCCGCTCTTCGTGCTCCGGGGTTTGAGGAACTATCGGCCCCAGTTGCCCCGGCCAGATTGGGGCACTACGGGTTGATCAGTGCCGAACCGGGTCGTCGCCTCGGTGTCGACGGCGTTGTGCTCGGCCGTCAGCGGCTTGCGGATGGAACCGGTAAACCCGCTGTCGATGGTGCCGACAGGCGCGTTGCCAACAGGCGCGGCCGGCTGGTTGACGCCGTCCGAACCATAGTGATCACTGCCTGCAAAGGCGCTGCCCGTGGCGACGAGGACGATGGTGGCGACGGTAAGAGCAATCTTGGTCATTTCAGGTACTCCAGTGTACTGGTCATTCGTGAGTTGTCGTTGCTTTCGACGCATTCGAGATGAGAGCGCTGTCCGCGCCGACGAATACGCACCCGGCTTTTTCCGATGTGCACGTTGCTGGACGATTTCAGCAACCGAGATTGTGGCTACAGATGAAACCTGCAGATCAACGTATTCGATTGGCGCAGGATGCTATTCGGCGCACACGCCCGTTGATACGCGAAAGCAAGAGTAGCGGGCCAAGCCCGCCGCTCTTTGTGTTGCGGGCCGTGATAATCAGCGGCCCCAGATGCCTTGGCCGGATTCAGGCGCCACCGACTCGGAGGTTATCTTGGCACCGGTACGCTCGGAAGTAACTGGCTTGCGGATCGAACCGGTGAAGGTGTTGTCGACGTTGGCAGCAGCAGCAGCGGCCGGCTGGTTGACGTTGTCCGAGCCATAATGGTCGCTGCCGGCAAAAGCAGTGCCGGTGGCAACGAGGATGGCGGCGGCGGTAAGAGCGAGCTTGGTCATTTCGGGTACTCCGGTAGTTCTTTAGTCTGTCCGTCAAGTGGCGTGCCTCGGGAGGAATTCGCGTCGCTCGGACCACCCCGTACTCTCTGTCAACAGAACCAAACCGTTCGTTTCGAGTTCTTTTACGTTTGGCTGATCAGCGCTTTCAGAGGCTCGATCGACATTCCTGCCGACGGATCAATGCGCCGTGAAATTCACGCTGCCAGCTCAGCGCCAGCGGCGTCGTGCTTGGGCCGCGCGCTGGCCAGAAGCACGACGGGGCAGTTGCAGGCGGCTAAAACAGCGCCGGCGGTTTCACCGAAGAACAGGTCCTCACCCGGACGTTGGGTGACGCCCATTACAACGATCGCCGCGCCTTTGGCCGCCTCCCGGGTGATCGCCTTGTCGGGTGTGACGCGGGTATGGAACGCTGTGTCGATATGCAGGCCGTAGCGGCCCGCCAGGTCGGCGATGTCTTTCAGGACGGCCTCTTCGCGGCTATGCGACACCGATGTCGACCTGCGGCCCTTGGCTGCCTTTTGCGAGACGTAAAGTATCTTGACCCGCGCCCGGTTTGGACGGGCCAGCGCCAGCGCCAAGTCGGCGGCGCGACGCGCCACCTGGGTACCGTTGACGGGGACGAGAATGCTGGTGCCGGCCCTCAGCGTCGGCATCTTTTCGCCAGCATTGCCGCCGTTCAGGACCAGGCAAAGCGGGCCGTCAAATCCTGCGGCAATGTCGTTGAGGGCCGGCGCGAAGGCGCCATCGGCGGTCAGCACATTGTCCAGGCCGACCAGCAACAGGCCGTATCCCTTGCGGGCCTCTTCGGCGATCGTCTCACCCGTGGCCTCCAATTCGGTGCGGGCCGTCAGGTGGACTTTGTCGACAAGCGTATCTTCGATCCGTTTCACCGCCCGGGCGCTCTTTTTTGCACCCTTCTTGATTTCCTGCAGGGCGCGCTCCTGTCCCTTGCTGTCGGTCGGCCTGTCAACTCGGCCGTCTTTCGGCTGAAGCAAGGTGGTGGGCAGGCGAAGCAAGGTGGTGGGCATGCCGCTGCCTCCGCCGACCAGTCCGGCGAGATATGCAGTGAACTTGCCGATCCTGCTGTCGTCGACCAGCACCAGCAGCCGCTCCAGCCTGGAAATGAAGCCGTATTCGTCCAACGCCTCGCGCTCGACACGCTGCTGCTCGTCGTGCCCAACCGGCAGCCGGCCGAGCGCCCAGCGCAGCATCGGCGGCATGGCCAAGGTGGTGATCACGGCCATGGTGACGATCATGGTGAAGAGATTGTGCGACAGGATGTTCATCGACAGGCCGATGCTGGCGACGATCACCTCGGTCGAGCCGCGCGCGTTCATGGCACTGCCGACGGCGATTGCTTCCTTGAACGACATGGCGGCGAGCTTGGCGCCGATGAAGGCGCCGCCAAACTTGCCGATGCTGGCGATGACCACGAGAGCGCCCGTCAGCATGGCAAGCGTCGGATCGGCAAGAACTGTGAGATCGGCGGAAAGCCCCGCCATGCCGAAGAAGATCGGCATGAACAGCGCGGTGATGACGCCGCGAAGCTGGCCTTCGATATGGCTGGAGAGGATGGGCGATTCCCCGACCAGGATGCCGGCGACGAACGCCCCCAGCACGGTATGGACGCCTATCAAATTGGTGATCAGCGCCATCGCTCCCATGATGATGAGGATCATGGTGATCACCGCAAACTCGCTGCGGAATTGATCGTTGGTCCAGCGGATCAAGGTGAAGACAAGACGGCGGCCAATGGTGAAGGAGAACACCATGAACAGTGCCACCGCGGCGATGGTGGTCACCAGCGGCGCGAACTGTAGCTTGCCATTGGTGGCGATGCCGAAGGTTACGGCGATGACCAGCCAGCCGATCGTGTCCTCGATGATTGCCGAGGAAATAATCACCTGTCCGAGGTTGCGGCGCATGAAGTTCATCTCGCGCACCACCATGGCGACGACCTTGACCGACGAGATCGACAGCGCGGTGCCCAGGAACAGCCCGGCGACGGTGCGCTGCGTCGGGTCAGCCAGCAATGCGTCCGGCAGGAATTGCGCCAGCGCGAAACCGAAGATGAAGGGCACCACGACGCCGGTCGCCGAAATGGAAAAACAGGCCGCGCCAACCCGGCGCACCAGCCGCAGGTCGGTCTCCATGCCGGTCAGCAAAAGCAGCATCAGGATGCCGAGCTGCGAGACGGCGTCGATCATGCCCTTTTGCGCAGGATCACTGGGAAAGATCAGGTGCTGGGCCGACGGCCACAGCCAGCCGAACAGCGAAGGACCGAGCAGGATGCCGCCGATCAGTTGGCCCATGATTGCCGGCTGGCCATAACGCTGCAGCACTTCGCCCAGGCCGCGCCCAACAAGCAGCAGAAGCACGATCTCGGCGACGAAAGCGCCTTCGCCCGAACCACCCATGCCGGAGGCCCGGGTACCGGCAACGAGCGTCTCCGCTGCCCAGGCCGCGCCCGCGGGGACGAAAGCGCAAACCAGCAGTGTCAGGCTGGAACGTGTCGGAGCCTGCCAAGCCATGAAACCCCCATCGCCCAATGCACGTGTCCAACAACGCGCGACAGGGCGTTGCGTTGCTAGACGTGGACGTCACCGAAGGAGAGTTCGCCGTCGTCGCTCTCTGTCAGAAAGGCTGTCACCAGCAGGCCTGCATAGAGGACGGCGACCAGCACGACGATGGCGCCACCAGGAACGGGACCCAGGGCAGCACTGGTGACGGCCTCACGCATCGACCCGACGAAGCCGATGCGGACGCCTTCGGCCAGAAGACTGGGGGTCGACAGTTTGAGGATCCAGGCCAGCAGCAGAATCAGCAGCATGTAAATGTAATTGCGACGCAGGCGGCGCGCCAAAGCCACGCGTTGCGAAATCAGGAATTTCGGCGCGCGCAGGCTCTCGCCGACGATCAACAGCCAATCGGACGCGAAGTCCGGCTGCGGCGAGAATATCTGCGCGAAATAGTGCCGTTCGAACTGGCGCACGCGAGCCCGATAGAAGTCGAAGAAGCGATATCGGCGGGCCTCTATCCACAGCAGCAGCAGAACAAGCAGCATGGCAAACAGCAGCACGCCATGGTGAGCGCTGGCTGTCGAAAGCGAAACGGACAGCATGGCTGCGACAACGGTTATCGCCCAGTTGCTCGTCCGGTCCAGGCGGTCGCGCCACCCAGCCATGCGCGCAATCTCGGCGCGATGAAAGTGGGACATCGTGGTTACGAGTTCGCCGGACGACAGTGTCCTTCCGATGGGATCCGGCGCCGGCAACACTTCTGCCATGACAATGCCTCCACCCGCCACGCGAAAACGGCCGGATGGAGATATCGTTCCGACGCTCAATCCGCCGGGCGCAGCCAGACCTTGTTGTCGTGGAAGGCGGCGCCGCCATAGGGCGCCGGCGCATCGGCGCCGGTCAGCACGTTGATGCCCTCGCCGCGCTCATGGGCGCTGTTCGGCCAGATGCCTTCGGCGACGACCACGCCGCGCTTGATGCCGTCGAACAGTTTTGCGTGCAGCACCACTTCGCCACGCTGGTTGCCGACTTCGACACGGCCGCCGTCGGCGACGCCGAGTGCCGCCGCATCATCGGGATGCAAGAGCAGCTCCGGCCGGCGCTCTTTTGCCTGCGATACCGGCGTTTCGGCAAAGGTCGAATTGAGGAAATTGCGCGCCGGCGAGGTGGTCAGCCGGAACGGGTGCGCCGCGTCCGCCACCTCGATCAGGTCGACGTGATCGGGAAATTCCGGCAGCCGCTGCACAGGCCCGAAGAGGCCCATGCTTTTCGGCGGCCGGTTGGGCGCTGCCTGCCCGGTCCAGTTGGCGCGGAAATGGAACTTCTTGTCGGCATGGCCGAAGCCAGTGATGAAATGCGCGGCCTCGAAATCCGGCTGCAGGTCGACCCATTTGTCTTCCTTCAGACTGTCGAAACTGCCCAGCCCGCGCTTGCCCAGGATGATGTCGATGTGCTGCTGTTCTGTCAGGCCGAAGCCCGGCATGTTGGCAACGCCGAGGCGCTTGCCCAACTCCTCGACAACGAAATGGTTGGTGCGCGGGCCTTCCGGCGGCTCGATCAGCTTCGGCCCCAGCGTGATGTGCTGGTTGCCGCCACCCTTGTAGACGTCGTCATGCTCGAGAAACATCGTCGCCGGCAGCACCACATCGGCGAGCTTGGCGGTGTCGGTCATGAACTGCTCGTGCACGCAGGAAAACAGATCGTCGCGCAGAAAACCTTGCTTCACCAGCCGCTGCTCCGGCGCGACATTCACCGGATTGGTGTTCTGGATCAGCAGCGCCGTCACCGGCGGGCCGCCATAGAGCGCATCCTCAGCCCCGGTCAGCACCGGGCCGATGCGCGAATGATCGAGATGACGGATCGAGGGATCGCGCATCCGTGTGCCTTCGAGCAGTTCCTGGTTGAGCTTGAAGATGCCCGAATTGGAATGGAAGGCGCCGCCGCCCTCATATTGCCAGCAGCCGGTAACCGCAGCGATCGAGGCCGCGGCATGCATGTTGA
The DNA here is from genome assembly GCF_040321165.1 of Mesorhizobium sp. M0500. NCBI lineage: Bacteria > Pseudomonadati > Pseudomonadota > Alphaproteobacteria > Hyphomicrobiales > Phyllobacteriaceae > Mesorhizobium > Mesorhizobium sp. M0500. The sequence goes on along the minus strand of NZ_JAMYRB010000003.1, from coordinate 300,433 downwards.
CCGAACCGTTGCGCTGCCGCGAAAAGCCGTAGCCGAGGCGGAAGTAAGTCTTCTTCGTCGTGCCGACGAGCCGGGCGAAGGTCTCGATTTCGTCGACGGAAAGCCCGGTGATGTCTGCCGCCCATTGCGGCGTCCGCGTCTTGAGATGCGCTTCCAGACCGTGCGGATCGTCGGTGTATTGTTCCAGATAGGCGCGGTCGGCCATGTCGTCACGGAACAGCACGTGCATCACCGCGCAGGCCAGCGCGCCGTCGGTGCCGGGCTTCAGCACCAGGCCGAGATCGGCCTGCTTCATCGTTGCATTTTCGTAGACGTCGATGACGACGATCTTGGCGCCGCGTTCCTTGCGCGCCTTGATGGCGTGGGTCATGACGTTGACCTGCGTGACCACGGCGTTGGTGCCCCAGATCACCACGCAGTCGGACTTCGCCATTTCGCGCGGGTCGGGGCCGCGCAGCGCGCCGGCGCCCATCATCCAGCCGGTCCAGGCCAGATTGGTGCAGATCGAACCGAAGAAGCCGGAATATTTTTTGGCGTGCCTGAGCCGCTCGATGCCGTCGCGCTGCACCAGACCCATCGTGCCGGCATAGTAATAGGGCCAGACCGTCTCCGAGCCATATTTTGCCTCCGCCGCGATGAACTTTTCGGCGACGAGATCAAGCGCCGCCTCCCAGCTGGATTCCTTCCAGGTGCCCTCGCCCTTGGCGCCGGCACGGACCAGCGGCTTCAGCAGGCGGTCGGGATGATGGACGCGGTCGGCATAGCGGGCGACCTTGGCGCAGATGACGCCGGCCGTATAGCTGTTGGCCTTGGCGCCATGGACGCGGCCGATGCGCCTGGCGTCGAGCAGCTCGACCTCGAGCGCGCAGGTCGACGGACAATCATGCGGACAGGCCGAATGGCCGATTTTGAGCTTGGCATGCTGATTCATGGGGTCAAACTAGCTGCTTTGGACAACCAGGTGTAGGGCCAGATGACGAGCCAATCCCCCCCAAGTGGGGGAGATGTCCGGCAGGACAGAGGGGGGCGTGAAGGATCGCTACGTCGTCGGTGTGACTCGCTCTTGATCAAACTCCAACGACCGGCGGCTCCAAATGGCTGTCAGGCTGGCGGGAACCCACGAGCGGGGAGATTACGCTCTCCTACTCCGCCGTGCCTTCCTCGTACTCCGCCGACATCGACAGCCATTTTTCCTCATGGCCGGCCAGCTGTTGCGCAAGTTGTGAGCGCTCCTTGGCCAGCCTTGTCGCGGTCGAGGGGTCCTTTTCGTAGACGGCCGGGTTGGCGAGTTCGTCCTCGATCAGGTCGATGCGCTTGCGGAGGCGGTCCATCAGCGCTTCGGTGGCGCGGATTTCCTTGGCCAGCGGCTCGAAGGCGGCGCGGCGCGCGGCCGCATCGCGGCGGCGGTCGGCCTTCGACGCTTTGTCCGCCTCGCGCTTGCCGCGGCGGTCGCCGGAGACGCCGGTAACCAGCGTCTTGTAATCCTCGAGATCGCCGTCATACGGATTAACCGCGCTGTCCTTGACCAGCCACAACCGGTCGGCGGTCGCTTCGAGCAGATGGCGGTCGTGCGAGATCAGGATGACCGCGCCGGGAAAATCGTTCAGCGCATGGATCAGCGATTCACGGCTGTCGATATCAAGATGGTTGGTCGGCTCGTCGAGGATGAACAGGTTCGGCCCCTCGAAGGCCGACAGTCCCATCAGCAGCCGCGCCTTCTCGCCGCCGGACAGGTCCTTGGCTGCGGTGTTCATCTTTTCGGTGGTCAGGCCGAACTGGGCGACGCGACCGCGCACCTTCGATTCCGGCGCTTCCGGCATCAGCCGGCGGACATGCTCATAGGCGTTTTCGTCCGGCCTGAGGTCGTCGAGCTGGTGCTGGGCGAAGATTGCTACCTTGAGCCCGGGCGCCACCGTCATGCTGCCGGTCTCCGGCTTCAGCCGGCTGGCCAAAAGCTTGGCGAAAGTCGACTTGCCGTTGCCGTTGGCGCCGAGCAGCGCGATGCGGTCGTCGGCATCGATGCGCAGCGTCATCTTCTTCAGGATCGGCTCGCCCTCGGTGTAGCCGACGTTGACGTTGTTCAGCGCAATGATCGGCGAGGCCACCGACTTCACCGACTCCGGAAAGGAGAACGGCCGCACCGTGTCGTTCACGATCGCGGCGATCGGCTTCATCTTCTCCAGCGCCTTGATGCGCGACTGCGCCTGCCTCGCCTTCGACGCCTTGGCGCGGAAGCGCTCGACGAAGGATTCCATGTGCTTGCGCGCTGCTTCCTGCTTGACGCGGCCCTTCTCCTGCAATTCGCGCTGCTCGGTGTATTGGCGCTCGAACTGGTCGTAGCCGCCGCGCCAGAAGGTCAGCTTCTTCTGGTCGAGATGGACGATCGAGTTGACGGCGCGGTTGAGCAGGTCGCGATCGTGCGAAATCAGCAGCACGGTGTGCGGGTATTTCGACACGTAGTTTTCCAGCCACAGCGTGCCTTCGAGATCGAGATAATTGGTCGGCTCGTCGAGCAGCAGCAGATCGGGCTCGGCAAACAACACGGCGGCCAGCGCGACGCGCATGCGCCAGCCACCGGAGAAGGACGAGGCCGGGCGCCGCTGCGCGGCATCGTCGAAGCCGAGGCCGGCGAGAATGGTGGCCGCGCGTGACTCGGCCGAGTGCGCATCGATATCGGCCAGCCGCATGTGGATGTCGGCGATGCGGTGCGGATCGGTCGCCGTCTTTTCCTCTTCGAGCAGCGCACTCCGTTCAAGATCGGCCTTGAGCACGATCTCGATCAGCGGCTCCTCGGTGCCCGGCGCTTCCTGCGCCACCTGACCGATGCGCGTGTTCTTGAGCAGGCTGATCGAGCCGGTTTCGGAGGCGAGATCGCCGGTGATCGCCTTGAACAAGGTCGTCTTGCCGGTGCCGTTGCGGCCGACAAGGCCAGCCTTGCTGCCGGCCGGCAAGGTCAGTGAGGCATGGTCGAGAAGCAGGCGTCCGGCCATGCGGAGCGAAAGGTCGTTGATGATCAGCATGGCCGGGCTTTTGCACGGGACAACCATGCTTCGCAAGGGCTTGAGCCCCGGTTCGCCGCATAAGGCGCGAAAACCGGCAAGCAAGTCAGCCCGCCGCGCCGCGACTTCCCGCAAAACGCAAAAAGAACCCGCTATCCTGAGGGGGGACAAGGAGAGCGGGCTCTTTCGTGAACGGCGGCCTTGGGAGCGTCCGATCGACATCCAAACACGCAGGAGCCCGGTTTGTTCCTTGGGAAGAACGAACTATGTGATGAACAAATGCTGCTGTGGCCGGCAGGTTTGTCCACAGGGGCGTGCCGTCTGTACGCTATCGACCATGACGCTGCGGAAAGACTCGGCTATCCTTGGATGTGCGGCGGGCCTGATCTCCGCCTGGCCGGCGCCATCAGCTTCCTCCCAAGCGGCGCCGGCCACCTTCCTTGACCGGCGCCGACGCCATTTGAGGCGGTCATTGTTTCGGCGGCGTGCCGGGCTGATCGCCGCCGGTCGTCGACTTCGGCACCGGATTCTTGTCGACCTGCGGGTTCTGATCGACCGTGTCGCCAGGGGCCTTGGTCGGCTGGATATTGTTGTCGCAACCCGCAACAGTCAGAGCTGCCATAAGCAGCAGGATTGAGCGCTTTTTCATCGCAGTCTCCTCTCGCCCGACAACGAGGCGTCGGCGATTTGGTTGCGCGGCCGGTGTCGTTCCTGCATTCGCCAAGGGGCCTGGGAACAAAATGCCGCGTCTCCGGTTGCTCCACAATCAATGGAGGAAGGCATGATCCGTCTGCTCATCGCCGGGGCAATCGTCTATGTTGCCTATCGCGTCGCCAAGAAAGTGATCGACGAGGTGCCCGACGATTTTGATCCGCTGCTGTTGCCACCGCCGCAGGACGATCGCGAGGCGCTGCGGCGGCAATCGGCAAGGATGGGCGTCGAGCCCGAGCGTTAGTCGACAGGCCTGCCCGCAAGGCTTCTTCGCTCACGGGCCCTATTCCGGCTCCGCAAACCGTTGCGAACAAAGCAGAAACGATGCTTGATGGGCGATGAACCTCGCCGCCCGTGATTCGTCCTTCCAGCCGGCCTATCTGGCGAAGCTCAACGCCGAGCAGCGGCTTGCCGTCGAACATGGCGACGGCAAGATCGCCGGACCGTTGCTGGTCATTGCCGGCGCCGGCTCCGGCAAGACCAACACGCTGGCGCACCGGGTCGCGCATCTGATCGTCAGGGGTGCCGACCCGCGCCGCATCCTTTTGATGACATTTTCGCGCCGTGCCGCAGCGGAAATGGCCAAGCGGGTCGAGCGCATCGCCGGCGAGGTGCTGGGGCGCGATGCCTCGGTGATTACCGATGCGCTGAGCTGGGCCGGCACGTTCCACGGCATCGGCGCCAGGCTGCTGCGCGATTATGCGCTGGAGATCGGTCTCGATCCGGCCTTCACCATCCACGATCGCGAGGATTCCGCCGACCTGATGAACCTCGCCCGCCACGAGCTTGGGTTTTCGAAGACCGAAGCCCGCTTCCCGACCAAGGGCACCTGCCTTGCGATCTATTCGCGCGCGGTCAACGCACAGGCGCCGCTCGGCGAGGTGCTGGGTTCGGTGTTCCCGTGGTGCGCCGGCTGGGCCGAACAGCTGAAGCAATTGTTCGCGCGATATGTCGAGGCCAAGCAGGGGCAGAACGTGCTCGATTACGACGACCTGCTGCTCTACTGGGCGCAGATGGCCGGCGAGCCGGAAATCGCCGCGCATCTGGGTGCACGTTTCGACCATGTGCTGGTCGACGAGTACCAGGACACCAACCGGCTGCAGGCATCGATCCTGACGGCGCTCAAGCCCGACGGATCGGGGCTGACGGTGGTCGGCGACGACGCGCAGTCGATCTATTCGTTCCGCGCCGCGGAAGTGCGCAATATCCTGGATTTTCCCAAGCAGTTCGCGCAGCCGGCGGAGGTCGTCATGCTGGAGCGCAACTACCGCTCGACCGAGACCATCCTGGCGGCCGCCAATGCGGTGATCGGCGAAGCTTCGGAACGTTTCACCAAAAATCTCTGGACCGAGCGCAAATCAGCGGAAAAGCCGAAGCTGGTGAGCGTGCGCGACGAGACCGAGCAGGCGAGCTATGTCTGCCAGGCGATACTCACCGAACGCGAGGCCGGCACCGTTCTCAAAGCGCAGGCCGTGCTGTTTCGCGCTTCGCACCATAGCGGCCCGCTGGAGATCGAACTGACACGCCGCAACATCCCCTTCGTCAAGTTCGGCGGGCTGAAATTCCTCGATGCCGCCCACGTCAAGGACGTGCTGGCCGTGCTGCGCTTTGCCGAAAACCCGCGCGACCGCGTCGCCGGATTTCGCGTGCTGCAACTTCTGCCCGGCATCGGCCCCTCGGCCGCCAATGCGATCGTCGAGACCATGGCGACGTCGCTCGACGAGACGATGGGGCTTGCCCGCTACCGGCCGCCGCAGCGGGCCGCCGACGACTGGCCGGGCTTTGTCGCGCTCTATTGCGGCCTGCGCGCCGGCGCAAAAAAATGGCCGGCCGACATCGAGCAGGTCAGGCTCTGGTACGAGCCGCATCTGGAACGCATCCACGAGGATGCGACGACGCGCCGGGCCGACCTCCTGCAGCTCGAGCAGATCGCTTCCGGCTATGGCTCGCGCGAGCGCTTCCTCACCGAGCTGACGCTCGATCCGCCGGACGCGACCAGCGACGAAGCCGGCCCGCCGCACCGCGACGAGGATTATCTGATCCTGTCGACGATCCATTCGGCCAAGGGCCAGGAGTGGAAGAACGTCTTCGTGCTCAACACCGTCGACGGCTGCATCCCGATCGATCTCGGCGTCGGCAGCAAGGAGGACGTCGACGAGGAGCGGCGGCTGCTCTACGTGGCGATGACGCGGGCCAAGGACAGCCTGCACCTGGTCATGCCGCATCGCTTTTTCGTCCACGGCCAGGCGGCGCGCGGCGACCGCCATGTCTATGCCTCGCGCACGCGCTTCATCCCGCGCTCTATCCTCGGCGCCTTCGAGCAGGTGGCATGGGCCAGCGTCCAGGCCAGAGACGATCCGCGCCGCCAGCCGCAGGTGCGTGTCGACCTCGGCGCCCGCATGCGCGGCATGTGGAAATAGGCACCCGCCTCGACGTCGGCGCTGCTCGCCCGGCGACCGCTCCCGGAGCCGGCGAAAAAACAATCCCGGCAACATGGAACCTCGCGCCGTGATCCGCGTTTCTGCCCGACCCCCAGACCGGAGAACGGCGTCCGCCGTGACCTCCGCCCATTCGAGAGGCCAGAATGCACGACAGGACGTTTTCCACCCCGGTCGCCCTAACTGTTGGCGCCGGCTACAAGCGTACGATCGCTTCGTTCTCCGAGATGCACGAATTCCTGACCGAGTTCCCGCCTTCGCGCCGCCGGCTGAGCTATGGCGCCGCGGTAAAGGCCTGCGAGGCGGCACGTGCCGGCGATATCTCGGCCGAAGCGGCACGCGACGCCCTGATCACCTTCGCCGTGACGGCAGGTATCCTCTGGCCGGCCGCCCAGCCGGCAGTCTCGGTCAAGCCGGTCGCCCGGGGCCTCGGCGGCTACGCCGCCTGACAAGACTCTTCGTCATCATGGCCGGCCGGATTCCGGTCACCAGTGCTGGCCCGGCGGATCCTAAATCAGCTGCCTTCTGATACTCATCCGGGTCACCGCAGTCACAAGAATGGCGCCGATCATGAAATAGATGGTCGCGACGATGTCGCCCTGGTGGAAATAATAACCGGAGTTGAGAAGCGCCAAGACCACGGCGAAGAACGCCACAAGGCGCAAGGGTTCATCGGGCATGCGTGCCAATTCTCGCTGTTGCTGCTGAATGCTGCTGAAGCGGCCGCCCTCACGACCATCCGCTCCATAAAATGTTTCGGCGCGTTTTGCAATCTCGGCAGATCGTCCTCTATCCACCGTCCGCTTCACCAGCCGCCCCAGGTTCAGGCGAAAGCCCTGCCCTCCTCGCTGCGCTGGAACATCGTCAGGTCCAGTCCGAGGCTTGGCTTGCCCAGAATGGTCAGGATCGCATGCGCCTGGCCGCGGTGGTGGGTCTGGTGGTTGAAGAAGTGGTCGAGCGCCGGCGCCAGCCGCTGCGAGACGGTGCGCATATCCGAGACGGTCATGTAGGAGAAGCGGCCCGACAGCGCCTTGTCGCTCAGGCCGTCGACCCAGTCGATGATCCGTTTGTCCTCGGCCTCGCGCGCCAGCCGCAAGCCTGGCAAGGCGCGGTGCAGGATCGTGTCGAGCCTTGCCGGCGCGTCGCCCTCGCCGGTGAAGCGTTTCATCCAGATACGGTCGGCTGCCAGGAGGTGGTTGAGCGTTCCCATCATCGAACCGAAGAAGACGCCGATATTGCGGTCGAACTCTTCCTCGTCGAGATCGGCGGCGGCATCGTAGATGCGGCCGTTGGCCCATTGATTGTAGGCCGCAAACATCCTGAAATGCTGTTTCATTTTCTCTCGACCTGCGAGACCCTGTTTCGCGCGGGTCTGTTTCGGCCATAGTTAGACTGCAAGGACGCTGCCGCCAATGACCATTCTGCTCTACGACCTTGTCGGACGCGACGCCGCCCGCCCATTCAGCCCACATTGCTGGAAGGCGGCGATGGCGCTGGCTCACAAAGGGCTCGACATCAGCAGCGTGCCGACCCGTTTTCTTGAAGTGCCGAAGGTGGAAGGCGGCGTCTCGAAGCTCGTTCCGGTGATCCGCGACGGCGAGACGGTGGTCGCCGATTCCTTCGCTATCGCGCTCTATCTCGAGGAGGCCTATCCCGAGCGGCCGACATTGTTTTCCGGCGACGGCGGTAAGGCGACGGCGCGCTTCATCGAACGCTGGTCGCAGCTGACCATCCATCCCTACGTCACCACCGCTGCGATACTGGACCTGCACGCCATGCAGGACGAGGCAAACGCCGCCTATTTCCGGCAGAACCGCGAGCAGCGCTTCGGCAAGCGCCTGGAGGCGGTTTACGCCACCCGCGACGCCGGGCTCGCCGGCTTCCGCGCCTCGCTGGAGCCGCTGCGCTCGATGCTTGGCTATCAGCCCTTCATCGGCGGCCGGTCGCCGCTATTTGCCGACTACATCGTTTTCGGCGCGCTGCAATGGGCGCGCATCGCCACGCCCTACCGGCTGCTCGACGACAGCGATGTCGTGGCGCAATGGTTCGAACGATGCCTCGATCTGCATGGCGGCCTCGGCCGCAACGTCGCGGCGGCAGCGATCTCCCGCCTTGAGGCCCCTTGAGGGGTGAAATCGGCAGTTTTCATCGGATGCGCCACATTTTGTTCTTGCTTTGTGCCGGCAGCTATGCTACTAATCTCGATATGGTGATGATTCGCACCGACGCCCCGCCCGGCCTGCCGAGGCGGGTTTTGTTTTGCCGATCGAGGTCCACGGCGTTGCCGGCAGGGACGTCGTCCGGCCTTAGCTGAAAGTTGCCAGCCGGCGAAATGCGACAATGCGGGTAGACGAAGTGTCGCTCGAAGCGCCTCATCAGCGCCTGGATCGAAGCAAACAAGACGAACATCCGGCGAACCGGGCAATCACAACAAAGGCAGCGCGCCATGACCGCAAACCCAGATTTCCCGGCCGATTTTCGCGCTGCGCTCGCCAACCTCTTCCTGTGGCGGCGCGACGTCAGGCGATTCAAGCCGACGCCGCTCCCCGATGGAGCGCTGGAGCGGCTGCTCGAGCTTGCCAGCGCCGCACCGTCCGTCGGGCTGAGCCAGCCCTGGCGCTTCGTCGTCGCCGAGAGCGAAGCATGCCGCGCCGCCGTCAGGGCCTGCTTCGAGCGCTGCAACGCGGAGGCACTCCAAAGCTTTTGCGGTGAACGCGCCGCCCTGTATTCGCGCCTGAAGCTTGCCGGCCTGAATGAGGCGCCCTGCCAGCTTGCGGTTTTCGCCGACCGCGCAACCGAGCAAGGGCATGGGCTTGGCCGCCTGACCATGCCAGCCACCATAGACTATTCCGCTGTCATGGCGGTCCACACGATGTGGCTGGCGGCGCGCGCCGAAGGAATAGGCATGGGCTGGGTCTCGATCCTCGATCCGGCCGAGGTGGCGACGATCATGGACGTGCCGGCGGAGTGGACGCTGATCGGCTATTTCTGCGTCGGCTACCCCAGCGAGAACCACAGCGTGCCGGAACTGGAACGGGAAGGCTGGGAGGTCCGGCGCGCTTCGATCGTGATAAGGCGGTAGTGCAACGGCGGCGCTGCCATCCTCTTTGCGCTCCTCCCTTGCAGGGCAGAATGGATATTCTGGATGATTTCGCCGATCGTCAGCATCGCCAACAAGAGACCGTGGCAAGGCCAGTCGTGACGGCCTTGATCTGAGGAAGGGCATTGAATGTTTCGCTGCGACGTGCAGGCCGAGATCTGGGTCTATCCGGGCAAGGGCGGCTGGCATTTCGTGACGCTGCCGCCGGAGCTTGGAGCCCGGATCAAGACGGCGATGGTGGGGATGGCAAGGCCCTGGGGCTCGCTTGGCGTGGAAGCCGTCGTCGGCCAGACCAGATGGCGGACATCGCTGTTTCCCGACAAGAAATCCGGCAGCCTGCTCTTGCCGATCAAGACCGCGGTGCGGGTTCGCGAAGGCCTCGGGGCTGGCGACACGGCCAACCTGACGATCGAGATGCAGTTATGACGACGTAGTCTCAGGCTGGCGACGACGCGCTATAGGGCGGCCAGTCGATCGGACCCAAAGTGAGTACCGGTTTCTGGAAAATCCGATGCTCAGCAAAAAGATGGAGCGGCGGCATGGTTCGACTTGAAAGTCCGCCGCCCCAGCGCAGAAATGCGCGCCGCGCCGGCCTCCCCTTGGCAAGGCGGCGGGCGGCTTGTATAGAGCCCGCCACCCTCAATTCCACTCTCCATCACAAGGACGATCCCATGGCGCTCGAACGCACCTTTTCCATGATCAAGCCGGACGCGACCCGTCGCAATCTCACCGGCGCTATCACCAAGATACTGGAAGATGCCGGTCTGCGCGTCGTCGCTTCGCGCCGGGTGTGGATGAGCCGCCGCGAGGCGGAAGGTTTCTATGCCGTCCACAAGGAGCGTCCGTTCTTCGGCGAGCTGGTCGAGTCCATGTCGTCGGGCCCGACCATCGTGCAGGTGCTGGAAGGCGAGAACGCCATTGCCAAGAACCGCGAAGTGATGGGCGCCACCAATCCGGCAAGCGCCGCCGAAGGCACCATTCGCAAGCTGCACGCGCTTTCGATCGGCGAGAATTCCGTGCATGGTTCCGATGCGCCGGAAACCGCCGCGCAGGAGATCAAATACTGGTTCTCGGACACCGAGATCGTCGGCTGAGCCGGCATCCCGAACCCCATCAAAGAGGCCGGCGCAACGCCGGCCTTTTTTGCTGAAGCGCGTCGCGTTCGACCGGCCTCATGCGACGCGCTTTAGGTTTCTTGTCTTGATGCGTGTCGTTATCGCAAAACCGCTGCACACTTTTGCGCGACATGCAGTAGCGGACATTTTCAGCTTCAGGCTCCTCGACGGGTCACGGGTGCGTTAAGCTCGGAGGGGCGGATCAAACGCGGTCCCGACAATGGAGCCGACCAGGCCATGACCAGCACCATTCCCGGTTTCTTCCAAGGCACCGAAATGCCAACCAGCGGCTGGTGGGAAGCGCTGTGGCCCGAGCCTGCCAGTGTCCTGGCGGCAGTCGGCATGAAGCCCGGCACGGACGTGGTCGATCTCTGCTGCGGCGACGGCTGGTTCACGCTGCTAATCGCCAGGGTCGCCCGTCAGGTCATTGCGATCGACATCGATGCCGATCTGCTCGAAGTCGCCCGGCGCCGGCTGGCCGAAGGAGGCGCGAGCAATTGCGAGTTTTTGGCGGGCGACGCCTATGAACTCGCCAGGCTGGTGCCTCAAACCGTCGACTTCGTCTTTATCGCCAACGCTTTCCACGGCGTTCCGGATCGGCCGCGGCTTGCCCGCGCCGTGCGCGCGACGCTTGGCCCTGCCGGTCGTTTTGCCATCGTCAACTGGCACCAGCAGCCGCGCGAGCAGACCACGGTCCTGGGCGAGCCGCGCGGGCCAAAGACCGAGCTGAGGCTGTCACCCGAACAGACCACCGCGTCGGTGGAAGCGAGCGGGTTCAAGCTCGCCGAGCTGGTCGACATACCGCCCTACCACTACGGCGCGGTATTCAAACTCGCGACAAATTGACAATGCCTGGTGTAGACGGTCGTCGCCCGATAGATCTCGCCCGCCGCCCCCTAGCGGCGGGTTCTGCCAGTCTATTTCGCCTCGCGTTCCTTCACGTTCGCATGTTCGTTCGCCGCTTCCGTGTCGGTGGACGGGGTCTTGGTCTCTTCACCTGAAAACGGGCTGCCCTGCCCCGGTGCGAGATCGCCGCTATGGCCGGCCTTGTTGGTCTGGAACGGTTGGCTGTCCGCTTTGAGACCGTGGTCAAGAGCATTGACGAGATGGTCGTCCGCCTTGGCAAGGCCGGTAAAGGCAAGGAGCGATGCACCGGTGGCGGCAAGGATAAGCGTGTGCGTTTTCATGTCTGGACTCCTTTGAGTTAAGGCCAGAACGAGCCGCAGCCATTCTGGCGGCTTCAACGAAGGGACAAACGTCCCTTTTGCCTTACCCGCCATTTATGAAGAACTAACGCGCCCCCTGCCCGGCCTATTCCCGCTGAAACACAACGTGATCGGCATGCAGCTGCCGCAGAGAGTAATCGGCTTGGGTGATGCGCTAGCTCGCGGCGTTGAAGCGCAGAATGTCGCGGCCGCCGCTGTCAATGATGACAAGCTTGCCGGCGTCGACGTGGTAGGATGCTGCTTTGGCCAGCGCCTCGAACAGCGCCTTTTCCTCGGCCATGACCTCAGGCGCGCAGGCCTTGAAGGTCGAGCCGATGTCGCTGATAGCGATCGTCGAGCCGTTTATCCTGGCGGTGGCGAAATAGACGTTGCAAGGGCCGCTGCCGCCGGCCTTGCCGGCTTCGCTGATCCGGAATGTCGCCCGCGGCTCGGCAATCACGCCGACACCGTCGATATATTCGACCAGCCAGCTTTGGCCGAACACCGAGGCTGCCGCCGGCGCATCGCTCGGCGCCGCCATTTTCAGCATGATGGTCTGTGGCGCGTCGCTGAGCGGGTCGACCTGATGGCGCGTATCGGTGACGAATAGCAGCCGGTCGTCGACAGTGATGCGCGCCTGCAGCGCGTAGGTCATATCAGGCCGGATCACCCGCGGATCGAAGCTGATCTCGAACTTGATGGGCACCTGGCCGGCCGGCACCACCTTGCGCTCACCGATGATTGCGGCCGGCGCGTCGGCCAGCGACACGTCGGCAAGCTGCACGGAAAGCACGGCATTGGGCGGCAGCGCGATGCGCTCGCGATACATCACCTCGCCCTTGAGGGTCTTTTCGGCAGCCGCGGAATGATCCGGAATGGCCAGGATGCCGACGGCCAGCGGCACCAGTCCGAAGATGAAGAACTCGGCAATCCTGTCCAGCATGATCCTGCTCCCCTTCCGGCGAAGGGTCTCGCAGGATTGCGGTCAATGAATGGCTGGCCGGGTATGGGATGGCTGTCGCAGGGATTTATTTGGACGGCGGCTGCTTCCAGCGGCTCGCCGCCTTGTCGTCGGCCTCCTTGGCGTCGACCCAGCCGCCTTCGGAACCGTCGCTATGGTGTTCCTTTTTCCAGAACGGCGCCCGTGATTTCAAATAGTCCATCAGGAAATTCGCGGCCTCGAACGCCGCCTGCCGGTGGGCGGAAGCCGCCACTACCAGCACGATGTTTTCGCCGGGCGCGATCTTGCCGTGGCGATGGATCGCGGTGAGCCCCTGCAGTGGCCAGCGCTCGATTGCCTCGCCGGCGATGCGGGATATCTCGGCTTCCGCCATGCCGGGATAATGTTCGAGCTCGAGCGCGGAGAGCCTGCCTTGCTCGTCGCGGCAAAGGCCGGAGAAGGTCACCACAGCGCCGATGTCGTTGCGACCCCTGGTCAGCCTGGCGATCTCGGCGGCGACGTCGAAATCCTCCGCCTGGATGCGCACGACCGGCACCACCGCGGACATGGTTCAGCCACCGGTCATCGGCGGGAACAGCGCGATCTCGCGCGCGCCGGCGATCTTCTCGCGGTGCTCGACATGTTCCTGGTTGATGGCGACGCGGATCACGTCAGGATATTGCAGCGCGTTCTCGTACTCCTCGCCGCGCGATTTCAGCCAGCGCAACAGGTCGGCGACCGTTTCGATGCCGGCCGGCAGGTCGACGTCCTCCTCCGGTCTGCCGATCCGCTCGCGCACCCAGGCGAAATAGATGAGCTTCGTCGACATGTTACTCGTCCATGATGTGCTTGAGGCCGGCGCGGAAATAGTCGTAGCCGGTGTAGAGCGTCACCAGGGCTGCGATCCACAGCAGCACCAGCCCGGTCTGGGTGGTCAGCGGGAAGATCTTGTCGCCGGCGGGACCTGCCAGCAGGAAGGCGATGGCGATCATCTGGATGGTGGTCTTCCATTTGGCGAGCTGCGTCACCGGCACCGAAACCTTCAAGGCCGCCAGATATTCGCGCAGGCCCGAGACCAGGATCTCGCGGCACAGGATGATGATCGCCGCCCATAGCGACCAGCCGGCGATGCCGGCATGGCGGTCGGTGTCGGCGGCAAGCAGCAGCAGGCAAGTGGCGACCAGCAGCTTGTCGGCGATCGGGTCGAGCATCTTGCCGATGTTGGAGGTCTGCTGCCAGGCGCGCGCCAGATAGCCGTCGAAGTAATCGGTGATCGAGGCGAGCAGGAAAATGATGAGCGCCGACCAGCGCGCGAAGTCGCTCGATTTCAGATGCCCTTCCAGGAAGAAGCACAGCACCACCAGCGGCACCGCCAGGATGCGGGCATAAGTGAGCATGTTGGGCAGGTTGAACGCGCGCTGAGCCATGTTTTGGGAACTCTTTCTGCCTGCTTAGTCAAATCAGAAGCGAATGTGGGGGGTCAACAGGCCAGAATCGATTAGCCAGCCGAAATATCGGCAATAGGGGCTTAGCTCTCGTGAAAATGATTGTAGACCAATTTCGCCACCTGCTCGGAAATGCCGTCGACCTTGACCAGGTCCTCGACGGCGGCGCGGCTGACCGCCTTGGCCGTACCAAAATGCATCAGCAGCGCGCGCTTGCGGCCGGGGCCGATGCCGCTGATCTCGTCGAGCGGGCTCTTGACCATCTCCTTCTTGCGGCGGGCGCGGTGCGAACCGATGGCGAAACGATGGACCTCGTCGCGCAGCCGCTGGACGAAATAGAGGACCGGATCGCGTACGGGCAGCGAGAATGGGGCCTTGCCCTTGACGAAGAAGCGTTCGCGGCCTGCATCACGGTCCTGACCCTTGGCGATGCCGATGGCCACGACGCGGTCCTCGATGCCGAGATCGGCGAGGATCTTGCGCACCGCCGTCATCTGCCCTTGGCCGCCGTCGATGAGGATGACGTCGGGCCAGGCCGGGAAGCCGCCGGCGTCCTCGATATCGTCGCCCGGTCCGGTAGGGCCCGCCTCGTCCGCGCCCTCGGTTTGCGGGGCATCGCCATGTTCCTTCAACAGCCGCGAGAAGCGCCGCTGCATCACCTCGCGCATCATGCCGAAATCGTCGCCCGGCGTGATCTCGGTCGAGCGGATGTTGAACTTTCGATACTGGTTCTTCACAAAACCTTCCGGCCCGGCGACGACCATGGCGCCGACGGCGTTGGTGCCCATGATGTGCGAGTTGTCATAGACCTCGATGCGCACCGGCGGTTTTTCCACGCCGAAGGTCTCGGCAAAGCCAGTGAGCAGCCGCGCCTGGGTCGAGGTTTCGGCGAGCCGCCGGCCGAGCGCCTCGCGCGCGTTCTGCCGCGCGTTGTCGGTCAGGTCCTTCTTCTCGCCGCGCTGCGGCACGGAGATCGACACCTTGCGGCCGGCGCGGGTGGAGAGGGCCTCCGCCAGCAAGTCCTGGTCCTCGACGCCATGCGACAACAGGATGGTGCGCGGCGTCGGCTTGTCGTCGTAGAACTGCGCCAGGAACGATCCCAGCACCTCGCCGGCTTCGAGCGCCGGATCGGCCTTGGGAAAATAGGCGCGGTTGCCCCAGTTCTGGCCGGTGCGGAAGAAGAACACCTGGATGCAGACCTGGCCGCCCTCCTGATGGATGGCGAAGACATCGGCCTCGTCGACGGTCTGCGGATTGATGCCTTGATGGCTCTGCACATGCGACAGCGCCGCCAGCCGATCGCGATAGATGGCGGCGCGTTCGAAATCGAGGTTCTCCGAAGCCTGCTGCATGGCGGCGGAGATCTCCGTCTTCACCTTCTGGCTGCGGCCGGAGAGAAAATCCTTCGCCTCGGCGACAAGCCTTGCATAGTCGCCGTGCGAGATTTCGCCGGTGCACGGGCCGGCGCAGCGCTTGATCTGGAACAAAAGGCAAGGCCGGGTGCGGTTCTCGTAGAAGGAGTCGGTGCAGCTCCTGAGCAGGAAGGCGCGCTGCAGCGAGTTGATGGTACGGCCAACTGCGCCGGCCGAGGCGAAGGGGCCGAAATAATCGCCCTTGCGCGAGCGCGCGCCGCGGTGCTTGTAAATACCGGGCGAGACATGATCGCCGGTCAATAGGATATAGGGGAACGACTTGTCGTCGCGCATCAGCACGTTGAAGCGTGGCCGCAAGCGCTTGATGAGGTTGGCTTCAAGCAGCAGCGCTTCGATCTCGGTACGGGTGACGACGAACTCCATGGTCGACGTCTCGCGCACCATGCGGCCGATGCGGCTGGTGTGGAACCGGCCTTGCGCGTAGCTGGTGACCCGCTTCTTCAGGCTGCGTGCCTTGCCGACATAGAGCACGTCGCCGGCGGCATTCATCATGCGGTAGACGCCGGGCGCATTGGGCAGCCGCTTTACCAGCGTCTGGATCACCTCGGCGCCGACCATGCCGTCGGCGTCGCCGGCATGCGGGGTCCAGTCGATGGCGGTGAAGGTAACGTCCGGACCGCTGGCTGCAGGCTCGACGACTTCCTCGGCCGCCTCGTCCTCGAGGTCGATTTCGGGCGGCAGGTCGTCGGCGCCACCGCGCGTTTTTTGTTTCTGGTCCATGGGGCTCATTCCGTCATGCCTGTCACATCGGGCGTCTGCCATGCAAGATGCTGGCCGCCGTCAAGCGCGATCATCTGGCCGGTGACCGAGCGTGCCGCCCAGAGATAACGGATAGTGGCACCGAATTCCGGCAATTCCGGGCCGCGTTTCAGGATCAGCCCGGCAATCTGGGCATCGAAATCGCTGTCGTGCTGGCGCGTGTTCTTCAAGGTCGGGCCAGGACCAATGGCGTTGACACGGATGCGGGGACCCAGCGCCTGCGCCATCATCTCGGTCGCCGCCCACAAGGTCGACTTCGACAGCGCATAGGAAAAATAACGCGGCGTCGGTCGCCAGACGCGCTGATCGATCATGTTGACGATCAGCCCCTCACTGTTCTGCGGCAAGGCCCGGGCGAAAGTCTGCGCCAACAGCGCCGGCGCCTTGACATGCATGGCGAAATGGCGATCCCAGGCCGGCCAGTCGAAATCCTCAACGCTGTCGTGCTCGAACAGCGAGGCGTTGTTGACCAGCAGCGACACCGGCCCGAGCGCCGCCGCCGCGCGACCGACCAGGTCGCCGACGGCGTCCATCTCGGTCAGGTCGGCAGCAATCACTGCGGCCCGGCCATGTCGACCAAAATGACCACTGGTGATCTGGGCCGCCAGTTCCTCCGCCTCGGCCAGCGAGCGATTGCAATGAATGGCGACGGCAAAACCATGCGCGGCAAGATCTTCGACGATCGCCCTGCCGATCCGCTTCGCCCCGCCCGTCACCAGTGCCGTCGCGGCGACCTTGCTCATCTGTCAATCCTTAATCCGATGCCGATTCCGACCTGCCGGGATCGCGCCGGCAAATTATGGCCCGCCAAGCGTTAAATCCCATTTCCACCTGGGGCAGGATTGTGGCAAAGTGGCCGGTGGGCGTTTTGGCTCGACCGGAATTCGGGCCAGCCCGCCCGCAATATAGGGCGCTGGAGCCCTTACACCAAGCCGTGTGCAGTGCAGCACGGCGAACCTGCTGACATTCGCTGTTGCGAAGATGCAACGTCAAGGTTCTGCCTCATTCGTGCCAGGTAATGACCCAAGTTCAGGTTCGCTTCAGCCGCATTTCGACACGACATTTGGAACCGTTGAACGCCGGATCCGTTTCACCCCCCGGACGGGTTGAGGGCGCTCATGAAAAAACAAGCCTGTGTCCTGTGGCTTAAGGAGTAAAGAACAATGCAAGCCAATCTTAAATTTGCGCGACCGCTCGCGGTGGCGTTTGGGCTGTTCGCCCTCGGCGGAACCGCCTATGCCGCGGACGTGGTTCAGGAAGAGCCGCCGGCACCTGCCCCGATCGCAGAACTTCCGGTCGCATCCTGGGCTGGTCCCTATGCCGGTGTGAGCGTCGGCTACGGCTTTGCTGGCCACGCCAAAGCCAAAGACATTGGCGTCGACGTCGACACCAAGGGTTTTGTCGGCGGTGTCTTCGGCGGCTATAACTGGCAGCAGGAGAACTTCGTCTACGGTGCCGAAGCCGATATCGGCTACAACGGCGTCAAGGGCGACGATGCCGGCATCGAGGCCAAGGGTGGCTTCGAGGGCTCGCTGCGTGCCCGTCTCGGCTACGCTGTCACCCCGGACATCCTGCTCTACGGCACCGCCGGTGGCGCGCTGAAGAACCAGAAGATTGAAGCTGCCGGCGTAAGCGACACCAACACGCAGTTTGGCTGGACAGCCGGCGTGGGTACCGACATCAAGATCACCGACAATGTGTTCGGCCGTGTCGAGTATCGTTACACGGACTTCGGCAGGAAGGACTTCGACGGTATCGGCAAGGTCAAGTCGACCGACAATCGCGTCACCTTCGGCGTCGGTATGAAGTTCTAAGTCGTCCAAGCCACGACACGAAAAAGCCGGGCCTCGCGCCCGGCTTTTTTTGTTGGCATCGGTTGAGACCGCTTGTCCTCAAGCCGGGATGGCGGGCTTCAGCTCCGGGAATTTCTCGTCGAAGCGTGCCGCCCAGCGCGTCAGCCGGCCGCGGCCCTTTTCCCATTTTCCAGCGAAGCGCAGCGAGAGATAGCCGAGGCAGGCGCGCAGTGCGATCTGGCCGAGGGTGATTTTCTTCGGCAGCTTCGGCGGGTTCGCGTTGAGCAGATCGAGCGCGGCCGAAATCTTCGTCCACTGGCGCTCGAGCCAAGGCTGGTAGACCATCTCTTCCGGCCGTGTGCGCCGCTCATAGACCATCGACAGCGCGCAGTCGCAGATGCCGTCGGCCAATGCCTCCAGCACCTCCGCCTCAAGGCGCTTGTCGGGATTGCGCGGAAACAATGCGTTCTTCGACATCCGGTTGAGATGCTGGGTGATGGCGCGGCTGTCGTGGACCGAGCGGCCGTCATCGAGCACCAGCACCGGGATCTTGCCGAGCGGATTGGCGCCGATCAGTTCGGCCGGCCTTTCCTCGGTCTTTATCGGCACGAGATCGACCGCAATGCGGGCATGAAGTGCTGCCATGCGCACCTTGGAACTATAGGGAGAAGTAGACGCGTAGAGCAGTCTGGGCATTGTCGATTCCTGTTTGTCGGCTACAGCTCCATACGTCCTGTTGGACGCGCAAAAGGACGCGGTAGCATTGTGACTTCGCGCATGACCCTTACCGAAAATCGATTCCGACAGGGGCTCGTGCGTGGCACTGTTGACCGATCATGCAGGGTTCATCAACGGCCAGAGGCGGAAAACCGCGCCGCCAGCGTGCAGCCATAGTCTCGCGTTCGGATGCGATGAGCCGGAGGTGCGGCGGCAGACGCGAGCAGGTCGGACAATCCAGATCCGAGCAACTACCAACTCGGCCTTGCACCGAAGGTTGGTTTTGGCAGCCACGAATATCCCACCGGACTTCGCCGCATGGCGAAGTCCTGGGAGCTGCGAAAAGACGTCTTCCTCCCGCCTCTTTCTGGTCCTGCCCGACTGTCAACCAAGAAGCGAGGCGCCTGTCCGGCATCCCGCCCTGGCTGTCTTGAGTACTGTCCCCTGCGACAGCAGGACCGCGACTACTTCTTGGCCTTCGCCTTTGCGGGCGCTGCCTTCGGCTTGGCCGCGGGCGCTGCTTTCTTCACTGCTGCAGAAGATTTCGCAGCGGCGGCCTTTGCCGGTGCTGCCTTCTTCGCAGCGGGCTTCGCCGCGGCCTTTGCAGCCGGCTTCTTGGCCGGTGCCGCCTTCTTTGCCGGTGCAGCCTTGGCCTTGGCCGGTGCTGCTTTTGCCTTGGCCGGTGCTGCTTTCTTCACGGCTGGTTTTGCCGCGGCCTTGGCGGCCGGCTTTTTGGCCGGCGCTGCTTTTGCCTTAGGCGCAGCGGCCTTCGCTTTGGCCGCGGGTGCTGCTTTCTTCACAGCAGTTGCGGCCTTTGCCGCGGCTGCTTTTGCCGGTGCTTTCTTTGCCGGTGACTTTGCCGGTGCCTTGGATGCCGGCGCTTTGGATGACTGCTTAGCCATATCATGCCCCTTCCGTTGTGCCGACGGCCGTTATTGACCCGGCGCGCATTGCATATCTGACTCGCGGCTTGCTAGCCAGCGAAGCATTAGAATGATTTTTGTAGCTTAAGTTTCGGTTACGGCGAGCGCGCGACCATTTTACCCGCGCAAAAATCGGCTGCGAATCTTTGTGTCCCGCAGCGAAGTTCTGCGACAGAAATTCTGGTCGCTCTATCTCGACCGGTCTTCTCGTCAAGCTCATGACCTGTTCGACCAGCTTTGCGCTTCAACGTCCGACGCTCGGCGCGAACATTGTCAAGAGCGAAGGCGGTCGCCCGCCTCGTCTTGTCCGAAACGATAAACTACAGGTAAGTAGGAAGCAACGCGACGAGCACGCCGCTGCACTATCTTGCACGACGCGATGAAAGTAAGCAGACAGCTCGCATTTCTGAAGGACAGGATATCCGTCGATAGATCCGGTCGAGCCGACCGTGATCGAAAGCGCTTGGCCGTTCAGGCGCCGAGCGGCTCACGGCCTATCTGCAGCCGGCGCGAAGGCTCGGCCCTGTGGAGATGGACGGCGAAGGTATCCCATGGCGGCATGACCGAAATCTGCGCCAGGATGCGCCCCGCTTCACCGCGATGATAGCCGCCGTGCAGTACGACGTGGGTCAGCATTTCCTGTCGCGACATCAATGCCTTATCCCCGTCGGTGAACACGAATGCGACGGGCTCGGACAGCTGCCGCGACGAAACGGTTTCGAGATAATCGAGATACCAGCGATCGGTCGCTGCGACCGCGGCGCGAAGTTCGTCGAACGCCGGCGTGTCCTCGGTGGTGTCGGCGGAGTAGCCATGGCTTGCGTCAACCAGGTGCGCCGAGAATATCCGCGACACCACATGGCTGTGATCGACGAGCCGTATCACGGCCTGCCGTTCCTTGCCGTGAACATGCGGGTCGAGACTCGCGAGCTTTTCCAGCAGTTCGTCATTGGCCCAGGCCTGATAGGCAAACAGGCTGCGAAGCAGAGCGAGCGCATTCATGGTCGGTGTCCTTTTCCGGAAATGCGAGTATGTTGTTTATATTTTCAGGAGAATGGGCGAACGTGTCTACTCGCATTGCAAAACCGCATCCGCGCATGCGCAAACAGCCGCGCCAGGCGCGTTCCAGAGCAACCGTCGAGGCGATCATCGAGGCGGCGGCTCATGTTCTGAGCGGGCTGGGGTGGGCCGGCTTCACCACCAACAAGGTTGCCGAGACAGCAGGTGTAAGCATCGGCACGCTCTACCAGTATTTTCCCGACAAGCTTTCCCTGCTCGCTGCCGTCCGGCGCCGTCACTTCGATCATGTGCTGTCGGTCATTCGCGATTCGGCGGAAGACCAAAAGCCGCTCAGGAAATTCGCGCAGGAGCTGGTGCGCGGCATGATCGCGGCGCACAGCATTCACCCGACACTACACCAGGTGCTGCTCGACGAGACGCCGGGCGATCGCGGCTCCAGGGCCGCCCATGCTTCGTTCCAGGCGCAATACCTCAATCACTATGCGACTGCTGTCGCCACTTATCGCAAGCCAAGGAAAGGCGCCGACATGCAGACCGTGGCGCGCGTGCTGTCGTCAGCGATCGAAGGTGTGATCCACAATGCGGCACGCCGGAACATGCTCGCCGCGCCGGAGCTGCAAAAGCAACTCGTCGACCTGATCTGCGCCTACCTATCGGGAGCAGGCCGCATCGGTCGATAGCGCATGGCACGGCGGAAGTCGGGATTTCTGTGTGTCGTTCAAACCCGGCTTATGAGGTGCGGCAAGGACGATGCCAACAATGCCGCACCTGATGCGGCCAAGAGTGTGAGGACGATCTTTCGAAAAGTCGCCTCGCTAACGCCGATGTAGAGTCTCGCGCCAAGGAGTGTCGGTATCAACATCGCCGGCGCGACGACGGCAAACATCGGCAGCATTTCGAGCTTGATCTTTCCGGCCGCAAGATAGGCGGCCATCGTCATGGAGAGGGTCACAAGGTTGAAATTCTGGATGACAATACGCTGCCTGTCCTTTTCCCATTGGCGCAGCACGCACCACAGCGTTGGAACCGGGCCGGTGAAGCCGCCAAGTCCACCCATGATGCCGCCGACCAGACCTATTGCACCGTCTGCAACAGGACCCCCGACCGTGATGGGAGGGAGGCGACGCGCAAAGAGCATCAAGGGACACCAAACGACCAGCAGCGCGCCGAAGACCAGCTTGAACAACTGCACATCCAGCAAGGGCAGGATGGCGACACCGACCGGAATCCCTATGGTCCCGCCGATCAGGAAGGGCAGCAGAAGCCTGAGATCGAAACCCCGGCGGACGGTGACGGCAGCGATGATCTGACCGGTGAGCGCCCCAAAGACCGCCATGGCAGCAGCAAGCTGGGGCTCCACGGTCCAAACCCAAATCGACATGGCAACCAGGCTGAAAGCGAACCCGGAAAGCCCCTGGACGAAGCCTGCAACGACCGCGCCGAGAGCAACAGTATAAACAAGCGAATCCATGTGGTGCTGTTTCCCCGCAAACTCGTGACAGCAGATCGCGCTTCCCGCGAATGCTGCGCCGCATGGAAACGGTGACGGTCGATCAGGTGGCCGGTGCTAAAAAGTCGGAATCAGCGAGTGCGATCAGCGCAGGACGCGGCAGCGGCCGTTGTAGACCATCCAGCGGTCGAAGCCCGAGACGCAGAATTCGACATTGTCGCCGATCGAGGCAAAACCCTGGCCTTCCTCGATCAGGTACCAGATGGTGCGGGCGCCGCCGTCGGAGAGGCTGACGGTGGCGCCGCAATAACGGCGGCCGATCGGCCAGGTGTCGTCGGCCGGCAGATAGCGATGCTGGTGGATGCGCTGGAAGTCGACGATCTGCACATCGGGCAGATGCGGCACGTGATGCACCTGATAGGAGAAGCGGTCGGTGATCTTGTTCAGCACCCAGGC
Source organism: Mesorhizobium sp. M0500 (assembly GCF_040321165.1). Lineage (NCBI taxonomy): Bacteria > Pseudomonadati > Pseudomonadota > Alphaproteobacteria > Hyphomicrobiales > Phyllobacteriaceae > Mesorhizobium > Mesorhizobium sp. M0500. Next base: position 277,929 of record NZ_JAMYRB010000003.1, on the reverse strand, counting down.
CTCGCCGCAGACGCCGCTATCCTCGTCGGTATAGATTGCAAGGTCGGCCGCCTGGACTGCCTGGGTGACGCCAAGAGGCGCGGCCAGCGGCGTGCAAAAGGCGAGCAGTGCGGCAAGGGCGGATTGGGCGAAGCGAGTCATGGCAGCCTCTCAAGGTCGACTGCGTGCACTGTGCGGATTCGCTGACGCGCGGTCAAGCGGTTGTAGCGACCGTGGTTGTGGTGACGATGGTTGCGCTGACGGAACGGCAGGGCCGCGCCTCAAACTACTCTCCCGCCAGCCAGTCCAGCGTCCAATGCGACGGCTGCTCAAGTGCAAGCAGCCGGTGCAGCGCCGGCAGCAGCGTCCGTAACTCGCCTTCCAGCGTGAAGGGCGGATTGACCACCACCATGCCGCAGCCGTCGAGGCTCGGCTCGACGGCGTCCGGCCTGATCTCAAAACCGATGTCGAGCAGCTTCGAAATGCCCGTCTGCTTCAGCGCCTTGCGGAAGGCGGCGACCGCCCTGCGGTCCTTGAGCGGATACCACAGCGCGTAAATCCCTCCTGGCCAGCGCCGATGGGCTCTTTGCAGCCCGTCGACCAAGCGACCGAACTCGCCCTCTTCCTCGAAAGGCGGATCGATGAGCACGAGGCCGCGCTTTTCCTTTGGCGGCAGATGCGCGCCGAGCGCCAGCCAGCCGTCGAGCTCGATCACCCGGGTCTGGAAGTCACCGTCGAACAGCGCCTTCAGCCTGACGACATCCTTAGGGTGCAGTTCGACTGCCGACAGCCGGTCCTGCTTGCGCATCAGGTGCCGGGCGATCAGCGGCGAACCCGGGTATTTTTTCACGCCGCCATCCGGATTGAGCGAATTTACGGCTTCAAGATACGGTGACAGCAGTGCCGCCGCCGGCGCATCGAGGGCCGCATCGACGAGCCGGCCGATGCCGCCTTGCCATTCGCCGGTCTTTTGCGCTTCGGTCGAGGACAGATCGTAGCGGCCGATCCCGGCATGGGTGTCGATGACCCGAAACGCCTTGTCCTTCTGCTTCAGATATTCGATCAGCCGACTGAGCACGACATGCTTGACGACATCGGCGAAGTTCCCGGCATGGTAGGCGTGGCGATAGTTCAATTGGAGCCCCTGCCCCAGCGCGGCGGTGGCGGCTGCGAGTTTGGATTTTCCGGCCGGCGGCCGCCGAAACGGAATGCCAGCACCAGCCCGACCAGGCCGGCCGCCATCAGGGAAAAACCGACCGGGCGCGCCCGGCGGTCGACCTCGCCGGCACCCGAGCGCAGGACGAGATCGACGGCCCGCATCGGAATGCCTTCGGCGTCGCCCGGACCGACGGTGAAGATGTAGGAACCAGGGGTAACGGTCGGGATCAGGCCGGCCTCGTCGCGAAAGATCCTGTCCGGCAGTTGCGGGCTGACCTGGCGCGGATTGTCGGAGTGATTGAACTGCAGCGTCGAGGCGAGCACCGTCCTGCCGCCGGTGGCGGCAGTGAGGGTCAACACAGTGCGCTGCTGCGAGACGATGCGCTCGGCTCTCGCCGTAAGGTCGACCAGCACGCGTAGCGGCCCGTCGCGTGCGCTCAGGGGCACGGTCACCGGCTTGAACCGGCCCTGGTCGTAAACCCGCCAGGTGCCGATCTCACGGCCGGAGAAATTGGTCATCGCCCAGGGATAGACGACGCCGATGCCGGTACCGATGAGCAGTATCAGGGCGAACAGGGAGCACATAACGTCAAGACCCGGTGTTCGGCGCGCTGGCGCAGTCGCGGGCGTTCTCCATTTCGTCCAGGAGCATGTCAAGGCCGAGATCAAACGTCCGGTCGAATTCGGCGGTGCCGAAATAACGCCCGGCCGCAGCTATTTTTGGAAAATCCTGCGCCAGTTGCTCGTCGCTGACGATGGTCACGGCCGAAGGCCCCTTTGCATAGCCGGCAGTCTCGTCGAGGATGGCACCCATCAGATAATAGCCGGTGGTGCGGAACAGCCGCGCGCCCAGTTCCGGTCCGAAGCCGCCGGCCTCGAACACGCCAAGGATGCCGTTCAGCCAAGTGAGACAGGTCGGCGAATTCATCCGGTAGGTTACAAGGAACGTGGCAAAGGCCGGGTGCTCACGCGCGACGCGGCGGAAATCCTGCACGGCAATGCGTAACCTTTGTCGCCAAGGGAGGTCCGCGTCGGGCATTTCGAGGGAGCCGATCAGCCGATCCACCAAGGCTTCGAAGAGATGCGCCACCGAAGGAAAGTGGTGATAGATGCTCATCGCCTCGCAGCCGAGTTCTGCCGCCAGCTTGCGCATCGAAAACCCGGCGAGGCCCTCGCTCTCGATAACCTTCAAAGCCGCATCCTCGATCATCTCGCAAGACAGCCGGCCGCGCAGTCGCTTTTTTTTGATCGATGTGTCCATGGTGCCGCTTGACAACTTACGCTGTAAGGTTCATTTTGACATTACCTTACACCGTAAGGCAAACAAACGCCAGAGGAGAATGTCATGTCTGCCTATCGTACTCTTTCATCAACGCATTCTTCCATCCGCCGCGCCTGCCTGCTCGCCGCCACCTGTGTGCTGACCCTGGCTGCAGCTCCTTCTTATGCCGATGAGTATGACGCGACCGTCAAGGACATCCAGTCGACCATGGGCGGGGTGCCCGGTTTCGTAAAGCAGTTCCCGAAAGCCGGTCTGCCCGGTGCATGGGCCGAGGTCAAGGCCATCCAGCTCAGCGACAAGACGGCGCTGCCGCCGAAGGTCAAGTCGCTGATCTCGCTGGCGGTGGCGGCGCAAATCCCGTGCAACTACTGTATCTGGTCGGACACGCAGGACGCCAAGCGCGCCGGCGCCACCGACGAGGAGATCCAGGAGGCGGTCGCCGTTTCAGCGCTGACCCGCCATTGGAGCACCATCTTCAACGGCATGCAGGTCGATTTCGATACGTTCAGGAAGGAGATGGGCGGGCAGTAATGCTTTCGTTATTAGAGCGGGACGCGTTCAGACTGAATTAGCCTTCCCGCTCCGACTGTTTGTGTGATCCGCCAGCACCTCATTGATGACCCGCCACGATTTTTCCGCCTCGCGCTGGTTGCCGTCATGTCCCGAAGCGACGATCAGCGCCTTCCACAACGCCCAGCCCCGTGCGCGCGCCCAGCTGTGCTCGTCAAGGGCAATGGCGTCGCGGAACGCCTGACGGCTCTCGCCGTAAAATTCCGTCCACGCGATCACCAGATCACAGGCAGGATCGCCGATAGCCGAACTACCGAAATCGACGACCGCGTAGAGCTTGCCATCTTCGACGAGCAGATTGCCCGAGGCGACGTCGCCATGGACCCAGACCGGCGGCCCTTGCGATAGCGCGGCAAGGGCCGTCGCCCACACGGCCTCGGCGGCGGCCTTGTCGATGCGGCCGCCGAGCGCCGAGAGCGCGGCTCGGGTCTCGGCGTCGTAGACCGAAAGCCGGCCACCGCGGTGGAAATTATGCTGCCCTGCCGGTGGCCCATCGGCAGCGTCGATCCGGTAGAGCGCAACCAGAAAGCCGGCCAGCGAACGGGCGAACTCGGTAAGATCGGCAATCAGTCCACCAGCCGCCGGTCTGCCGCCAAGCCAGCGATAGACGGACCAAGGCCATGGATAGCCTTCCCCGGGCGCGCCTTTGGCCAGCGGCACGGGTATCGGCAGAGGCAGGTGAGGCGCCAGGCGGGGCAGCCAGCGATGCTCCTTCTCGACCTGGGCGACATAGGCGGCAGCGCTCGGCAGCCGCACCGACATGCTGTCGCCCAGCCGGAACGTGCGGTTGTCCCAGCCGCCAGGCTCGACCGTCTCTACCGGCAGGTCCGCCCATTTGGGGAACTGCGCGGCAATCAGCCGGCGAACAAGTGCGGCATCTATCGGCATGCCTGGCGTTCGTTCATCGGGCGGCATCGAGCTTGCTCCGGTCTTCTGAATAGCCGGCGGTCCATCTTTTTGTCATCGCACTCTTGCGGCGCCAGTGATTCCCTTGCCGGCAAATTCTCTAAGCCTTGCGTTCCCAGCGCCGGTCAGGCGTTTGCTGCCAGTAGGTCACGGTGTGGCCGGCCTCCTTCATTGTCTTCCAATGCGTGCGTGCCGCCTCTAGCTGGGCTGCATCGTGGCCGTCGAACAGGAACACGGCGCGCTGGTAGCCGCCAAGCTCCGGCGGCGCCGCCCCATCGACCAGGAAGCGTATCTGCGCCTGGTTCGGATTGTCGGGGCCGACGGTCAGAAGCACCGGCTGCTCGGCGGGATGGGCTTCGCGATCCGTTGCGTGGGCCAGGAATGAATCGTCCCGGAAAGTCCACAGATGCTGGTCCAGCGCGTCGCGCCGTTCCTCGGTGCCGGTCTGCACCACGGCGCGCCAACCGCGATCGACACTGCGCTCCAGGAGGCCGGGCAGCGCATCCTCCAGCGTCGATTCGGTCAGGTGATAAAACAGAATCTCGGCCATGCGTTCAGTCTACATTGTCGGAGTCCCGCCCCAGCCGCTCATTGCTCGTAATGATCGCGCACCAGCCGGTCGAGCAGCCTGACGCCGAAGCCGGAAGCCCATGACTGGTTGATCTCGTTGGAAGGCGCGCCCATCGCGGTGCCGGCGATGTCGAGATGCGCCCAGGGCGTGTCCTTGACGAAGCGCTGCAGGAACTGCGCGGCGATGATGGCGCCGCCATGGCGGCCGCCGATGTTCTTCATGTCAGCATTCTTGGAATCGATCAGCTTGTCGTATTCGGCACCGAGCGGCATGCGCCACACCCGCTCCTGCGTCGCCTGTCCGGCCGCCGTCAGCCGGTCCGCCAACTCGTCATTGTTGGAGAACAGGCCGGCATAATGCTGGCCGAGCGCGACCATGATGGCGCCGGTCAGCGTCGCCAGATTGATCATGAATTTCGGCTGGAAGCGGTCGTTGCAGTACCAGAGCGCATCGGCCAGCACCAGGCGGCCCTCGGCGTCGGTATTGAGCACTTCGATAGTCTGGCCCGACATCGAGGTGACAATGTCGCCCGGTCGCTGAGCGTGGCCGTCGACGGCGTTTTCAACCAGCCCGACAATGCCGACGACATTGACCTTCGCCTTGCGCGCGGCCAGCGCGTGCATCAGCCCGGTGACGGCAGCAGCGCCGCCCATGTCGCCCTTCATGTCCTCCATGCCCGACGCCGGCTTGATCGAATTGCCGCCGGTGTCGAAGGTGACGCCCTTGCCGACGAAGGCGACCGGGCTTTCCTTGGCCTTGCCGCCGTCCCACCGCATGACCGCGATGCGGGCGCCACGCGGCGAACCCTGCGCTACGCCCAGCAGCGAACCCATGCCGAGCTTCTTCATCTCCTTCTCGGCCAGGATCTCGACCGTGACGCCGAGCGCCTCCAGTTCGGCGATGCGGGCGGCGAATTCCACCGGTCCCAAAACATTGGCCGGTTCATTGACCAAATCGCGCGCCAGCAAGACGCCGTCGATCACCGCCGCTTCATCGGCGAAGGCCTTCTTTGCAGCTGCCGGATCGGCGGTGTGAATAGTCACCTTGACCGGCTTTTTTGGCTCGCGCTTGTCGTCACCATTGTTCTTTTTGGTCTTGTACTTGTCGAAGGAATAGCTGCGCAGCAGGATGCCCGCTGCAAGCTGAACGGCTTGCCTGCCGCTGACGGCCGCACCGGGAAGATCGAGCACGACGGCCACTTCGGTTGCCTTGCGAAAGGACGCGGCAATCGTGCCGCCGAGCTTCAGCCAGGCGTAATCATCGAGATTGGAACCCTTGCCGGCACCGACCGCCACCAGCCGCTCGAGCGATGTCCCTTCCGGTGCCAGCACTTCGACCAGGCTGGCGAATTTGCCGGTGAAGTCGGCGACCGGAAAAGCCCGCTCGAGGGTCTTTGCCGGATCGCAAGCCCTGGCGGCATCGCTGAGGCCGCCCTCGTCGGCCACCAGAACGAAAACGCTGCCTTTTTTGGGCGCGGCGAATTTGGCAAAGGCGATCGAAGGTCTCGAATTCATCATGTCCTGCTTTCGGGGAAGTGAGTTGGATTATTGCGAGAAACGTTCGTCAGTGAGCGGCGGGTTGAAACAGCTCGATGACATTGCCCGATGGGTCTTCGAGCAGCGTCTGGGAACCGCCGACGCCCGTTATGATATCGTTGCGAAAGACAAGTCCAGCACTCTTGAGGCGCGCAACCTCTTCTTTCAGGTCCGGCACCACCAACAGGATGCGATTCCAACCTCCCGGCACCGGCTGCCGGCCATCCGGCATCGCCCGTGCACCCGAACTGCCGGGGCCGCTTAGAAGGAGCCGTAAAGCGCCGCGTGTGACGGAAGCAAAAGCCGGTCGCGCGTCCTGTTCAACAGCGAAGCCCAGATGTCCACAGTAGAAGTCGATCGAGGCGGCGACATCATCGACCATGTAGCGAATGCTGACTGGCGTCATGACCATTGACCTTTCGGTTCGAGCACCTTTCAACAAGGCGTGTCTATTGCGGGCGGAACAGTCGGCATAGTCCGGCTCATTATCGCTGCTTGACAATCCGCGCCGCTATCGTCCTGGCCTGAATGCGGGCGTTGGCGAAACAACCGCGAATGCTCGGCCGCATGCCGGTAAACCACAGGCCGGGCAATTTCGGATCGGCATCGCCGCCGTTGAAAAGCGGAACGCCCTTGCCGTCGAGAACGCCGAGCTTGCCGACCATCTGCTCCAGACCGGTGCGATAGCCGGTCGCTGCAATGACGATATCGGGCGTGATCAACCTGCCGTCATTCAATACGATGCCGTCTTGGGTAAATTCCCGCAATGGTGGCAGCACCACGATCGTGCCTGCCTTGATGGCGCGAACCGCGCCGTCATCGGCTGCGATCGCGGTGTAGTCGGCGCTCAGACGGCTCGCACCGCCTGTGGGAGCCGGCGGAAGCCCAAATTTCGTCAAGTCGCCGAAAACCAGGCGCTGGGTTGTCGCCATCACCGCATCGGCCAGCCGCACCGGCAAGCTCGCCATTAACGGTGAAAGCCTGTGGACGGCGACCTTGCCGATGCGTTTCGGCAGCAGCGACGGGCCGTTGCGGGCCGACAGCCAGATGCTTTGGGCATCTGCATTCGCAAGATGATTGAGTGCATCGAACCCCGAATTGCCGGCTCCGACGACCAGCACCTTTTTGCCGACGTAGTCCTTCGCCTCGCCAAAATCGGCCGAATGGATAATCCGGCCTGCAAAATCCTTCATGCCTTTCCACGCGGGAATAAACGGCTGCCGGTCGCGCCCGGTGGCGACGACGACATGACGCGCCAGACGACGTCCGGAGTTCGTCCGCACGGTCCAGTGATCGCCGTCGAACGTGATCTCTTCAACGGCAACGCCGAATGCGACCGGCAGACCATGCGCCTGGCTGAAATCGTTCAGATGGCGAATGACGGCCGATTTATGCGGAAAAGCCGGGGTGCCTGCGGGATAGCCGACGCCGGGCAGCGTCGAGAGATCGCGATGCGTATTGAGGTGCAGCCGCTGGTGCCGCCGATGCCAGGGTTCGGCAAGCCGGCTCTCCTTTTCCAGGACGAGCGTCGGTACGCCGGCCTTCATCAAGGCGTGGGCGGCGGCAAGGCCGGCTGCGCCGGCGCCGACCACGATCGCGCCGTCAAAGATCGTTTCCCGACCGGTTTGACCGCGCAATTTTTCCGCTTCCATGCTGGGGCTCACAGATCCTGACCCGTCTTATCATGTCGCGGCGGTCGCGACCGGCGCGACATTTGGTCGTTTTGCCGCATTTGACAAGACTTTGGCCGAAATCGCTCCCATATGCGATATCGAACCATCCACGATTCGTCGCGGCACGGCCCCGCTTCCCGCCGCAACCTGTTGTTAACCAACAATGTTCGCTCTTTCTTATCCATTGCCGCCGACACTCCGGCCCAGCGGATTTTGCGATCCGGGACAGAACCCAGATCGAACCGCCAAACTGAGCCAGTTGTGCAGCCGGCGCCGGACGACTACCTTGTTCCAAGGCATGATGCCGTTCGAAATCGCCGAGAAAAGCCTTCATGAAGGTCGTTGAACGTTACATCATGCGCCGTGCTTTCGCGGTATTCGCGCTGGCGCTCGTCTGGACGCTGGCGATCGTCTGGACGACTCAGGTGCTCGCCCGCATCGACCTCGTCACCGATAGCGGTCAGTCGGCCCTCACCTTCTTCGAAGTCGCAGCGCTGATCATCCCGACGATCGTTCCGATCGTCGTGCCGTTCGCCCTGGTGGTCGCGGTCGCCCAGATACTCAGCGTGATGAATTCGGATTCGGAGCTGGCCGTCATCAATGCCGCCGGCGCTTCACGCTGGACCATCGTCAGGCCGATCATGCTTCTGGCACTTGCAGCCAGCGTTTTTTCCTTCGCCGTCGACAATGGCGTCGACCCTTACGCACGCCAGAAGAACCGCGAGTTGATTGCGTCGTCGCGTGCCGATCTGTTGTCGTTGATCATCCAGGAAGGCACCTTCCGTAAGATCGATGACGGCCTGTTCCTGGAGGTTGGCGAACGGCTTCCCGACAACCGTCTCGGCGGCATCTTCGTCGCCGATTCGCGCGAAGAAGGCGTCAATCTCATCTACTACGCCAAGACCGGCAGCATCATCGAACGCGGCGACGAGAAGGTGCTGATGATGAATGACGGCGTCATCCATCGCAAAACCATGACTGGCGACCTCTCGGTGATCCGGTTCACCTCCTACGCCTTCGACTTGTCCGCTTTCATGTCGGCATCATCTGACATCCTGCTTTTGCCGAAGGACCGGACGACCCAGTATCTGCTCAATCCAAGTCCGAACGACAAGATGTACCAGCAAAAGCCGAACAGGTACCTGGCCGAGCTCAACCAGCGTTTTTCCGAGTGGTCCTATTCGCTCGTCTTCGCGCTGATCGCGCTCGCCGTTGCCGGAGATGCGCGCTCGCATCGCGAGGCGCGTGTGCACCCGCTGATCACGGCAATCGCGATCGCACTGTTCGTGCGCTGGCTCGGGTTCTTTGCCGCCGGCAAGGCCGACAAGGTGCCGCAATATGCCTATATGGTCTACGGCGTCCCGATCGTGGCATCGGCGATCGCCATCTGGTTCATCGTGTCCAACCGGACCATGGAACTGCCGGTTGCCTGGGCCGATTGGATAACCAATCTTGCCGGCCGCTTCAGTGACGGCTGGAGCGCCATCAAGCTCCGTTTTGCCAGGCGTGGCGCATCCGGGCAGGGGGCCGGCTGATGGGCTGGACTCTGGGTCGGTACTTCTTCTTTCGCTATGTGACGATCACCATCTGGTTCTTCATCGGCCTCTTGGCGCTGGTGTTCCTGATCGATTTCACCGAGCTTTCCGGCCGCACGACCGGCGTGCCGGGCTTCACCTACGCAACTGCGTTCGCCATTTCGGGGCTCAGGATGCCGATGATCATGCTGCAGACGGTGCCGTTCGTCGGCCTGTTCTCGGCGATGGCGACGTTGGTGTCGCTCAACCGCAAATATGAATTGGTCATTGCCCGTTCCGCCGGGGTTTCCGCATGGCAATTCCTGCTGCCGTGCTGCATCGGGGCGCTGCTGTTTGGAGCCTTGTCGGTCGGCGTCATCAATCCGGTAGCCGCGCACGCCTATTCCTGGTCCGAGGAGATCGAGACCCAGCTCCGTTCGGGCAAGTCGAACAGCGTCTCGGCCGATGCTGCGCCCTGGATCAGGCAGAAAACCAACGCCGGCGACACCATCATCGGCGCGCGCGCCATTCTCAATCAAGGCCTGGAGATGGCCGACGCGGTCTTCTTCAGCTTCAGCCCGCAAGGCGACATCATCGAGCGCAAGGATGCGGCGCGCGCCTTTTTGCGGGACGGCTACTGGGAATTGCAGGACGTCAAGGTGTTCCGGGACGGTACCATCCAGTCGTTACCTAGCGATCGGCTGCCGACCAATCTCAAGCCGGAATTCGTGCAAGAGCGGTTGGCGCGCCCTGAGACCATTCCCTTCTACGATCTGCCCGGCAAGATCGAAGTGGCCCGCTCCTTCGGCCTCAAGGCAAACGCCTTCGCCATGCAGTTCAATTCCCTGATTGCGCTGCCCTTCCTGCTTGTCGCGATGACGCTGATTGCGGCAACGGTATCAATGCGATTTGCGAGGATGGGGCAGTCGGCAACGATGATTCTGGGTGGCATCGTGGCCGGCTTTCTGCTTTATGTCGTTTCGGTGCTGGTCAAGGCATTCGGCGTAGCGGGATTCGTACCCACTGCCGTAGCGGCTTGGGTCCCGGTTGTCGTGGCTATGTTCTTCGGGGTGACATTCCTGCTATACAAGGAAGACGGCTAGTGAGGGAGGCGGTTTTGCGCAGCCATAGGCACGCCGGTTTGGCACGCCTCTCTGCGGCGAGCGCCTTGGCATGCCTGCTTGCCAGCGCCGCCCCGGTTGCTCCGGCTTTCGCCCAGGACGTCAGTGAGCTGGCAACGAAGGTTCCGAGCGGCACGCAGATGCTGTTGGCAGCCGATACGCTGGTCTACGACAACGACAAGCAGACAGTGACGGCCGTCGGCGGCGTCCAGATCGACTACGGCGGCAACCGTCTCGTCGCCCAGCGGGTCGAATACAACCGCAACACCAAACGCCTCGTCGCCAGCGGCAATGTCGAACTCGTCAATAGCGACGGCACCAAAATTTATTCGCAGCATGCCGACATCACTGACGATTTCGCCGACGGCTTCGTCAACGCGCTGCGGGTCGAGACCATAGACAAGGCGTATTTCGCCGCCGAAAGCGCGGAGCGCATGGGCGGCGTGCTGACGACGTTCCACAATGGCGTCTACACCGCCTGCGAGCCGTGCGAGGACAAGCCCGACAAAGCGCCGACCTGGCGTATCAAGGCCAGGAAGATCATCTGGAACGGCGAGAAGAAGACGGTTCGCTTCGAGAACTCGAATTTCGAGTTCTTCGGCTTTCCGCTGGCCTATCTGCCGGCTTTCGAGATCGCCGACCCAACGGTCAAGCGCAAGAGCGGCTTCCTGATCCCCGGCGTCGCCTACAAGAGCGATCTCGGCGTCGGTGTTAAAGTCCCCTATTATTTCGCGCTCTCGCCGACCTACGATCTCACTGTCACTGGCAGCGGCTATACCAAGCAAGGTTTCCTCGGTGAGGCCGAGTGGAGGCAGCGCTTCAACAACGGTCAGTACAGCCTGAAGATTGCGGGCATCCGGCAGGAGAATCCCGACGCCTTCATCGACGACAATGGCCACAACGTGAATTCGGGTACCGAAGGCGACCCGAACAGGTTCCGCGGCATGATGGGCACCCAGGGCCAGTTCGCCATCAACCCGCGCTGGGACTTCGGCTGGGACATCCTGCTGCAGAGCGACAAGAATTTCGCGCGCACCTACGACATCGATGGCTTCAACGATAGCGTGCACCGCTCCGAGGTGTACCTGACGGGGCTCAACGATCGCAATTACTTCGACGTGCGCGCCATGCACTTCGAGGTTCAGGAAGACACGCTCGCCAGCGATCCGACTGCACGCGCCGCCAAGCAGCCCTGGGTGCTGCCCTCGCTCGACTACGCTTATATCCCCGACATGCCGGTGGCCGGCGGGCAGCTGTCGTTCGACGTCAACGCGCGGGTCATTGACCGCGACAGGCTCGATACGGCTCTTGCAAATTCGGGCATCCCTTCGTCCGTCAACAACGTCCGCGGCATCGACGGTCAATCCGGGCGCCTTACCGCGGAAGCCGAATGGAAGCGCACCTTCACCACCGATGGCGGGCTGCTGCTGACACCGCTCCTGGCGCTGCGCGGCGACGCCGGCTACGTCAACGCCTCCTCGGCCTCGCTCGACGCCGTCAACCAGATGGCGACCAATCTCGGCGTCGAGGACGATATGCGTTCATCGCTTGCCCGCTACATGGCGACCGCCGGCCTTGAGATGCGCTGGCCGGTGCTGTTTTCGATGACCAGTTCCAGCCATGTCTTCGAACCGATGGCGCAGGTATTCATGCGTCCGAACGAGCAATATGTCGGCGGGCTGGCGGTCCCCAACGAGGACGCCCAGAGCTTCGTCTTCGACGCCACGACGCTGTTCGAGCGCGACAAATTCTCGGGCTATGACCGCATGGAAGGCGGCACACGCGCCAATGTCGGGCTGCGCTATTCCGGCGCATATGACAATGGCTGGGGCACCAATGCGGTGTTCGGCCAATCCTACCAGCTCGGCGGCCAGAACTCGTTCGGCACGCCGGACCTGGTCAATGTCGGCGCCTATTCAGGTCTTGAAACTGCAACCTCCGACTATGTCGGCCTTGTCGGCTTCAACAGCCCCAGCGGGTTTTCCGGCTCGGTCAGCGGCCGTTTCGACGAGCAAAGCTTCGAGATCCGCCGCGCTGAGGTAAAGGCCGCCTTTTCAGGCCTGCCGGTGTCGCTGAGCGCCAAATACGCCTTCATCCAGGCGCAGCCACTCTATGGCTTCTCGACCGATCGCCATGAGGTTACGCTCGGCGCCTCGACACATCTTGCCGAGAATTGGCGCGTCTTTGGCACCGGCACATATGATCTGGAGCAGAGCGTTCTGGTCAAGGACGGGGTCGGCTTTGCCTATAGTGATTCGTGCTTTACCTATTTGATGACGTTTTCGGAAAGACGTGACCTGAACACCAAGGAAGTATCGCAGAACGTCGGCTTCAACCTGTCGTTCCGCACGCTCGGCGATTTCGGCTCGTCGCAACGCTCCATCGACACCATTCAATAACGGGCAGCGGTCGGCAACGGGGCGGCTGGCGGACGACATTGTTTCGCCGCATAGAGCAGGCACGAATTTTGACGGCCTGAACTGGGATAGGTTCGGCTGAATCGGGATGGAATTGGGATGCTTTCGATGAGGAAATACCTCTTTTCGGCAGGGTTCGCGCTGCTGGTGGCGTTCTCGACCACCGCGGTGACGCGGCCAGTTTTCGCCACCGAGATCAAATACGTCGTCAACAATATACCGATCACCACCGGCGACATCCAGCATCGGGCCGCTTTCCTGCGCCTGCAGCACAGAAAGGGCGATGCCGGCCAGGAAATGATCGACCAGACGCTGCGTCTGGCCGAAGCCCGGCGGCTCGGCATCCGCATCAGCGACGCGCAGGTCGATGCCGCTTATCAGCGTTTCGCCACCAGCAACAAGATGCCGCTCAAGCAGCTTGACGGCGCGATGGCGCAATCCGGCGTCACCAAGGAGCATTTCAAGGAGTTTATCCGGGCACAGATGGCCTGGAACCAGGCGCTGACCGCGCGTTCCCGTTCCGGAGACGGTGGCGGCGCAATGAGCGAGCAGGACCTCGTCAAGCGCATGCTCGAAAAAGGCGGCAGCAAACCGAGCGCCACAGAGTACATGCTGCAGCAGGTCATCTTCGTGGTGCCGGCCGCCGAGCGAACCGCGACGCTGGCCAAGCGCAAACGCGAAGCCGATGCCATGCGCGCCCGCTTCAACGGCTGCAACACCACCCGCGAATTCGCCAAGGGCCTGATCGATGTCACCGTTCGCGATCTCGGCCGGGTGCTGGCGCCCCAATTGCCGGCGGACTGGGCCGAGCAGATAAAGGCTACAAAGGTCGGCGGCGCCACCACGACGCGCGAAACCGACCGCGGTGTCGAATTCATCGGCATCTGCTCGTCGCGCGAAGTGTCAGACGACAAAGCCGCGCAGATGGTGTTCCAGAGTGAAGGTTCGAACGACAAGAACGCCGACGAACTCTCGAAGAAATATGTCGAGGAGTTGCGGAAGAAAGCCCGCATAATCGAGCGCTGAAGTCGAAGCGCCGTGGCTGACGCAGAGCTTCCGCTGGCGTTGAGCGTCGGCGATCCGTCCGGCGTGGGGCCGGACATCGCCATCGCTGCTTGGCAGGCCCGCGATAGCGCTGGCGTTCCGTCTTTTTATCTCCTTGCCGATCCGGCACTGATTGCCGCGCGGGCGCACAGGCTCGGCACCGATATCGCGATTGCCGAGACGACGCCGGCGTTAGCGCCGGGGGTGTTTTCGCGCGCGCTGCCGGTGGTGGCGCTTGCTGCCCGTTTCGTCGACAGTCCCGGCCGCCCGGATCCAGCCAACGCCGCCGGCATCATCGAGGCGATCGACCGCGCCGTTGCCGACTGCCTGGCTGGCCGCGCTGCCGCGGTCGTCACCTGCCCCATCGCCAAGAAGCCGCTCTACGACGCCGGCTTTCGCTTTCCCGGCCACACCGAATATCTGGCGCATCTGGCATCGCTTCACACCGGCACCGAAGTGACGCCTGTGATGCTGCTTGCCGGACCGGACCTGCGCACCGTGCCGGTCACCATCCACATCGCGCTGGCCGAGGTGCCGAAAGAGCTGACGACGGACCTTATCGTCGCCACCGGCCGCATCACCGCCGCCGACCTTGCGAACCGCTTCGGAATTGCCAAGCCGCGGCTCGCCATTGCCGGCCTCAACCCGCATGCCGGCGAAGGCGGCACCATGGGCACCGAAGACGAGCGGATCGTGCGCCCGGCAGTCGACCGGCTGAGGCAGGAAGGGATCGACGCCTTCGGGCCATTGCCGGCCGACACGCTGTTTCATGCTCGCGCCCGCGCCGGCTACGACGTGGCGCTCTGTATGTATCACGACCAGGCGCTGATCCCGGCCAAGGCGCTGGCGTTTGACGAGGCGGTCAACGTCACGCTCGGCCTGCCCTTCGTCCGCACCTCGCCCGACCACGGCACCGCCTTCGACATCGCCGGCAAGGGCATCGCCCGTGCCGGCAGCCTGATTGCAGCGCTGAAACTCGCTCGCGTTCTTGCCGATACCGGGAAAAGGCCGTAGGCCCTGAGCCCAATCAGCCAAATTCGATGGCCTTAACCCGATGAGCCCGCCTGATGAGCCCAGCCCGATGAGCATAGACGGCCTGCCGCCACTGCGCGAGGTGATCGAGCGCCATGGGCTGCAGGCGAAAAAGGCGCTGGGCCAGAATTTTCTGCTCGACCTTAACCTGACAAGCAAGATTGCGCGAACCGCCGGCGACCTGAGCGACGTTACGGTTATCGAGGTCGGTCCCGGTCCGGGCGGGCTGACTCGTGCCCTGCTCCTCAACGGCGCCCGGCGGGTCGTCGCGATCGAGCGCGACGAGCGCTGCCTGGCGGCCTTGGCCGAGATCGCGAACCACTATCCGGGTCGGCTCGAGATCGTAGCCGGCGATGCGCTGAAAGCTGATTTTGCAGCGCTTGCAAAAGGAGTGCCGGGAAGCGGCGGGTCGGCGAAAATCGTTGCCAACCTGCCCTACAATATCGGCACCGAATTGCTGATCCGCTGGCTGACCGTCACCGAGTGGCCGCCGTTCTACACATCGATGACGCTGATGTTCCAGCGCGAGGTCGCCGAACGCATTGCAGCCAGCCCCGGCAGCGAGGCCTATGGTCGGCTCGGCGTGCTGGCCGGCTGGCGGACGGAGGCGAGGATTGCCTTCGACGTACCGCCGCAGGCGTTCACGCCGCCACCCAAGGTGACGTCCTCGGTGGTGCATCTTGTGCCGCGTGCCAACCCCTTGCCGGCAGAGGTGAAACGGCTCAGCCGCGTCACCGAAGCGGCATTCGGCCAGCGCCGGAAAATGCTGCGGCAGAGCGTGAAAAGCCTCGGCGGCGAGGCACTGCTCACCCGCGCCGGCATCGATCCGACCAGGCGTGCGGAGACGCTCAGCGTCGAGGAATTCGTTCGCCTGACCAACGCGGTGTGATGCCGGGAAGCGTCCGCGTGGAATTTCCGCTCTCATGGCATAGATAGCCGGACAAACCCTGCCCGGAGACAAACAGTGGCCGCCTATGTCATTTCCGACGTCACGATCCGTGACGCAGAGGCTATCGAAGCCTATCGCGCCAGCGCGGCTGCCTCCATCGCCCAGCATGGCGGGCGCTATCTGGTACGCGGCGGCGAGGTGGAAAGGTTGGAAGGCGACTGGTCTCCCGGGCCGCTGATCATCGTGGAATTCCCCGACATGGACACGGCGCGGCGTTGGTACCGCTCCGCCGAATATGCCGCGGCATTGGAACTGCGCGACGCCGCGCTCAGCCGCAATCTGATCCTGGTCGCGGGGACAGCGCCTTGATCAATCCGTCTTTTCGTCGAGCAGCCCCGAGACGAAATCGAACAGGCCCGGCCGGCGATCGCGTCTGAGCCGTTCGGCCGTGACGATGCCCCGCACCTCGGCGAAAGCGCGGTCGAGATCGTCGTTGACTATGACGAAATCATATTCCTTCCAGTGCTCGATCTCGTTGCGGGCGTTCTTGAGCCGCGTCTCGATCACCGCTTCCTGGTCCTCGGCGCGACGCTTCAGCCGCGCCTTCAATTCCTTCATCGATGGCGGCAGGATGAATATCGAGACGATGTCGGCGCGCATCTTCTCCTTGAGTTGCTGAGCGCCTTGCCAGTCGATGTCGAACAGCATGTCGCGGCCTTCGGCCAGCGCCTGTTCAGCCGGCTCGCGCGGCGTCGCGTAGCAATTGCCGTGCACCTCCGCCCATTCGAGCAGCGCATCGGAATCGCGCAGCCGCTCGAACTCGCGCATGGTACGGAAGTGGTAATGGACGCCCTCGATCTCGCTGCCGCGGCGTGGCCGCGTGGTGACCGAGACCGACAATTCCAGGCTGGAATCGCTCTCCAGCAGATTGCGCGCAATCGTCGACTTGCCGGCGCCTGACGGCGACGACAAGACCAGCATCAGCCCGCGGCGCCGAATGCGGGAACCCACATCCCTAGCGGTCATGGGGCTTGGCAGTCATGTGGCTTGGCATCGGGATCATTCCAGATTCTGGACCTGTTCGCGAAACTGGTCGACGACCGCCTTCAGTTCCAGCCCGATGGCGGTGACCGCGGCAGCATTCGACTTGGAACACAGCGTATTCGATTCGCGGTTGAATTCCTGTGCCAGGAAATCGAGCTTGCGGCCGATGGCGCCACCGCCGGCGAGCAGTGCCCGCCCCGACGCCACGTGTGTCTTCAGCCGGTCGATTTCCTCGCGTATGTCGGCCTTGGTGGCCAGGAACGCCGCTTCCATATGCAGCCGGCTGGCGTCCAGGTTGGCAGACGCGTCCATCAACAGGCGGATCTGCTCGGCGAGCCTTTCGCGGATCGTGGCCGGTTCGCGTGATGGATCGGCCTCGGCCCGCAGCGTCAGCGCCTCGATGGCATCGATATGGCCGGACAGCAGGGAACGAAGTGCCGCACCTTCGCCCTGGCGCGCCTGCTGCAGCCCGTTCAGTGCTGCTTCCAGCGCCGACAGTATTGCGGTATCGAGCGCACTGCGCGCCTCTTCGGTTTCGATGGTTTCGGGAATGTCGAGGACGCCGCGCAGCGCAAGCAGGCCGTCGGCCGCCGCAGGGGCTACTCCGAACTGCTCCTGCAGCCGCTTGGCCAAGCCCGCCAGATCCTTCAGGAAAGCCTCGTTGACCACGGGTTGCGCTTGAGCGCCGGCGGCGCGGCCAATGGTCAGCGTCATCTGGAAATTGCCGCGCGCAAAACGCTTTTGCACCGTCTGCCGGACGGCCGGCTCCAGCCGGTCGAAACCTTGCGGCAGCCGCAGCCTGACCTCGACGCTTTTGCCGTTGACGGACTTGGCTTCCCAGGCAATCGAAGTGCCGTCGTGTTCGGCGACACTGCGCGCAAAACCGGTCATGCTCTGCAAGTTCATGTAGCCGTGCGTCCCTTTGCCGAATGCCCCTCAAGCCGGAGCGATTTTCTCCGGACAGGATCATGTGAATTTCAATGCCATAGCAGCCCTTGCACATCCACCCGGACATGCACAGGGCCAACCTGATGGCGTCCGGCCCTACTGGGCGGCGGTGGCGCCCGCATCGTCAACGATGGCTCCCGCCGGCGTGTCGGCTCCGGTATTGGTTGCCCCGGCCTTGGCGGCGTCCTGCGCCTGCTTTTTCAGCAGTGCCCGGTAGCGAGCGACATTCTCGTTATGCTCATCGAGCGTCGAGGCAAAGACGTGCCCGCCGGTGCCGTCGGCGACGAAGTAGAGATCGCTGGTCTTCGACGGATTAGCGACTGCCTCCAGCGCCGCACGGCCGGGATTGGCGATCGGCGTCGGCGGTAAGCCGTTGATCAGATAGGTGTTGTAGGGCGTCGGCTTCTGGATGTCCGACTGATAGATCGGGCGGTCGATGGGTTTGCCCTTGCCGCCGAACAGGCCGTAGATGATGGTCGGGTCCGACTGCAGCCGCATACCCTTGGCCAGCCGGTTGAGGAAGACGGCGGCTACGCGCGAGCGTTCATCGCCCTTGCCGGTCTCCTTCTCGACGATAGAGGCTAGGGTGACAAAATCCTCAACGTTGGCGATCGGCAAATCCGGCGCTCGGCGCTGCCAGACCTCGTCGACCAGCTTCTTCTGGTCGGCCAGAAGCTTGTCGACCATCTGCTGGCGTGTTGCGCCGCGGGTGAAACGCAGCGTGTCGGTGGCGAGGCTGCCCTCAGGTGGAGTGGTCGACGGCATATCGCCGGTCAGCGCGTCCTGCTCGGCAATCCGTTGCAGCGCCTGCGCGACCGTCAGCCCCTCGGGGATAGTCAGCGAATACATCACCGACTTGCCGCTCTTCAGCAGTTCCATGATATCGTGCATCGACGCCTGCGGCTTGATCTCGTATTCGCCGGCCTTCAGGGCGGAATCATTGCCGAAGGCGCGCACGCCAAGGCGGAAAATGCGGGCGTCGCTGATCAGCCCTCGCCGCTCAAGCTGGTCGGCGATCTCCTGGACGCCGCTATTCGGCTTGACCAGGAAAGTGTCGCCATTGGCCGACGGGCCGGGCTCGTTGAACTCCTGCTTGCCGAAATACAGCGCAACGCCTGCCGCCAGCACCATCAGCATCACCGAAGAGATGACGAAGTTCATGAACACGACGAACTGGCTGCGCGAGGCACGCGAGCGCTTCGGCGGCGGCGTGCCGGCCTCGGGCCGCAACGCCTCGCTGGCCGTCTTCGGCACGATCGGGCCGGGCGTTGCTGCCCGTTGCCCGAATTCCCCGTTATCGGCCGGATTTGTGTTCATAGCGCCCTACCATTTGATCTTGCGACGAATCCCCTCGGGCAGAGTAGGGGCGAATATGGCAAAATTGACGGCAGACGGAAACCGGCAGAGCGGTCAGCCATTGTAGCGCTGGAAGACGAGCGAGGCGTTGGTGCCACCGAAGCCGAAGGAGTTGGACAGCGCCACGTCGATCTGCCGGGCCCGCGGCTTGTGCGGCACCAGGTCGATCGCCGTTTCGCGCTCCGGATTGTCAAGATTGATGGTCGGCGGCGCGATGTTGTCGCGAATGGCGAGGATCGAAAAGATCGCCTCGGCAGCGCCAGCCGCGCCCAGCAGGTGGCCAATCGACGATTTGGTCGACGACATCGATATCTTCGAGGCGGCGTTGCCGACCAGCCGCTCGACGGCGCCGAGTTCGATCGTATCGGCCATGGTCGAGGTGCCGTGCGCGTTGATGTAGTCGACATCGGCCGGCGTCAGCTTCGCCCGGTTCAGCGCCGCGGTCATGCAACGGAAAGCGCCGTCGCCGTCTTCGGCAGGCGCGGTGATGTGATAGGCGTCACCGGTCAGACCGTAGCCGGTGACCTCGGCATAGATCTTGGCGCCGCGGGCCTTGGCGTGTTCGAGCTCCTCGAGCACGACAACGCCGGCGCCCTCGCCCATGACGAAGCCGTCGCGATCGCGATCATAGGGGCGTGAGGCCGTTTGTGGCGCGTCGTTGCGCTCGGTGGAGAGCGCGCGGCAAGCGGCGAACCCGGCGATCGACAGTCTCGTCACCGGCGCTTCGGCGCCGCCTGCGACCATAACGTCGGCATCGCCCCAGATGATCAGCCGGGCGGCATCGCCGATGGCGTGCGCACCGGTCGAGCAAGCGGTGACGACGGCATGGTTGGGGCCTTTCAGCCCATGCCGGATCGAGACCTGACCGGAGACGAGGTTGATGATCTGGCCAGGGATGAAGAATGGGCTGATGCGGCGCGGACCGCGTTCCTTGAGGATCATCGCATTCTCGGCGATGCCTTCGATGCCGCCGATGCCCGAACCGATCAGCACGCCGGTGGCGCACTGTTCCTCATGCGTCTTCGGCTGCCAGCCGGAATCCTTGAGTGCCTCGTCGGCGGCCGCGATCCCGTACAGGATGAAATCGCCGATCTTGCGCAGTTCCTTCGGCTCGAGAACGGCTTCAGGATTGAAAGTGGCATTGGAGCCGTCACCGCGCGGAATGACGTGGGCGACCTTGCAGGCAAGGTCTTCCACCTCGAATTCGGTGATGCGCTTGGCTGCGCTGCGGCCGGTCAGAAGCTCCTTCCAGCTGTGCTCGAAGCCCATGCCGAACGGCGAAAGCAGCCCAAGGCCCGTGACGACGACACGCCTCATCGCAGGTCCTCCCCGGTGATGACTGCAAATAGCGTCAGGCGGAGGCCTTGTCGATGTATTTCACCGCATCGCCAACAGTCAGGATGGTCTCGGCGGCGTCGTCCGGGATTTCGACACCGAACTCTTCTTCGAACGCCATGACAAGTTCGACCGTGTCGAGGCTGTCCGCGCCCAGATCATCGATGAAGCTCGCCTGCTCCGTCACCTTCTCGGCATCGACGCCAAGGTGCTCGATGACGATCTTCTTGACGCGCTCTGCGGTGTCACTCATTTGGGCATCCTCGTCTTTTGGTTGTCTGTCTTCGTTAGCGGGCAGAATGCCGCTAATCAAGCTGAAAGATGGTCCTGCCGGAAACGCAGCGGAACAGGACCGGTTTTTGCCCGAACCGCCGGGTTGCGGGCGGCATTACACGAAAAATCCCGTGCATCCAAGACGGAATGAAGCGTTTTCCCAAGTGTTAGATCATTGCCATGCCGCCATTCACATGAATGGTCTGGCCGGTGACGTAGGCTGCCTCGTTGGAAGCTAGGTAGGCGACGGCAGAGGCGACTTCGGCGCCCGTGCCCATGCGCCGGGTCGGGATCGCCGCCATGATCGCCTCTTTCTGCTTGTCGTTGAGCTTGGCGGTCATCGCCGATTCGATGAAGCCCGGGGCGACGCAGTTGACGGTGATATTGCGGGTGGCGATCTCCTGCGCCAGCGATTTGGAAAAGCCGATCATACCGGCTTTGGAGGCGCAGTAGTTGGTCTGGCCGGGATTGCCGGTGACGCCAACCACTGAAGTGATGTTGATGATGCGGCCATGGCGGCGCCGCATCATCGGATGGGTAAGCTCGCGGGTCAGCCGGAACACGGCGGTCAGGTTGACCTCGAGCACGCTATCCCAGTCGGCGTCAGCCATGCGTACGAACAACCCGTCCTTGGTGATGCCGGCATTGTTGACGAGGATGTCGACGCCTTCGAGGTCGGCCTCCGCCTTCTGGCCGAGCGCCTTGACGTCGTCGCGGTTGGAAAGATTGGCCGGGAAAAGCTTGACCCGGTCGCCCAGTTCGGCGGCCAGCGCCTCCAGTTTCTCGATACGTGTGCCATGCAGGCCGACGATGGCGCCCTGGCCGTGCAGCACCCGGGCGATCGCCTCGCCGATACCTCCCGATGCGCCGGTGACGAGCGCCTTGCGGCCGGTCAATTCGAACATGTTTTATCCTCTTCCCAAATCGTACTGGCCAATCATACGGGCCGGTGAGTTCGGCTATCTGTAAACGTCGCCGCGGTGGCCTATGGTTACCACCAGAATGACGAGCCGGTTATCCTGCACATCGCAAATGATGCGATAATCCCCGACGCGATATCTCCAAAAGGTTGCGAGCGGGCCCTTCAGCGGTTTGCCGAGTTCACGCGGGTTGTCGAGAACGGCAATGCGGTTTTCAATAAAATCACGGATACGGTGACGTGTCTGCGGATCCAGTTTTTCGACAAATTTTCGCGCCGAGCGGGCGTATTCAAGCGTCCAGGCCACGCCAGAAGTCCTCGGCTCTCATGACGTCTTCTTCACCACGCCTGATCCGCTCAACGACTTCGGCAGCCAAGTAGTAATCCTCCAAGTCCTCCAGACCACGTTCAATGAGCTCGCGCAGATAGTAGGCCTTGCTGCGACCAGTCTTGGCCGCGAGAAAATCCAGGCGCTGCTCGACTTCAGGAGAAAGGCGGATCGATGTGGGCATGCCGCACCTTGTTGCGATACATGTATTCATGTAGCGGCAAGCACAGATGAATTCAAGCTACGTGGTCACCCAAGGCGGCAAGTGCGGTCTCGACCTCCGCCGCCGATCCGATGCTGCTGGTGGCAATGTCGCGGTTGATGCGGCGGGCCAGCCCCGACAGCACCTTACCGGCGCCCACTTCGTAAAGCGTCACGACGCCGTTGCTGCCGAACCACTCCACCGTTTCGCGCCAGCGCACGCGCCCGATCACCTGTTCGACGAGTCGGCGGGCGATCTCGTCGGGATCGCTCGTCGGGGTCACCGTAACATTGGAGACCAGCGGCACGACCGGCGCACTCTTCGTCACGGCGGCCAGCGCCTCCCGCATGATCTCGGCCGCAGGCTTCATCAATGCCGAATGGAAGGGCGCCGAGACCTGCAGCATCAGCGCCCGCTTGGCGCCCTTCTCCGTGCATAGCCTCGCCGCCAGTTCGACCGCTGGCCTGGCGCCGGAGATCACCAGCTGGCCGCCGCCATTGTCATTGGCGATCTGGCAAACCAAGGCTTGTGCGGGATCTTTGGCGGCGCCCTGGGCGGCCTCTGCGCAAGCGGCTTCGACGTCGGCCTGCTCCAGCCCGATGATCGCCGCCATGGCGCCCTCGCCGGCCGGCACAGCCGCCTGCATGGCGTTGCCGCGGATGCGCAACAGCCGGGCGGCGTCGGCGACCGAAACGAAACCTGCGGCCGCAAGTGCCGAATATTCGCCGAGCGAGTGGCCGGCGACATAGGTGACCTTGCCGTTCAGGGAGAAGCCGCGCGCCTCCAGCGCCCGGATTGCGGCAAGCGACACCGCCATCAGCGCCGGCTGGGCGTTGGCGGTCAGCGTCAGCGTCTCTTCCGGGCCTTCCCAGATCAGCTTCGATAGGTTTTCGCCGAGCGCGTCGTCAACTTCCTCGAAGATCCGCCGCGATTCCACAAAGGTATCGGCGAGGTCCTTGCCCATGCCGACAGCCTGGCTGCCCTGCCCCGGAAAGGTGAATGCGATGGCCATCGGCGGCTCCCAGCTGCTGGTTCACGTTGCCTGTGACGCAAGGCGTGCGGCCAAGTCAAGTCCAACCTTGATCGCGTAATATCGGCCGAGTGCCTGTTTCGGCAGGCTTTTTGGCGATCACTCATGATGAAAACCGCTCACGATTTGTTTGCTGGCTCTTCTTATTTCCGCCGCAGGCGCTAAGCTTTGCGTGACAGTTCGATGACAATCGAGTGACGCTTTTGTTGCGGGCCGGGGAACTATTGAAGTGGCAAAGACCAAGCAGAGCGCAGCCGAGGCGGCGCCCCAGTTTCTTGAAGGCGATCCGTCGACCGGCTATCTGCCGGCGCGCAAATGGCCTGTCATCCGCTATGGCCTTATCAGCTTGCTGGCTGCGGCCGTCCTTGTGTTTGCCATCGAACTGATCGTGCGCGGCAACTTTGCCGGCACCATTGATTTCTTTCTGCAGCCTTTCAAACCCGGCTGGACCACGATCATCATTTTTGCGCTGATCCTCATCGGCCTTGACGCCGTGCTCGGCCGCAGTCATCAGAGCCTGATGATCGTCGCGCCGCTGACATTGTCGCTGGCGTTCGTCGGCCACCAGAAGTCGCTGTATCTCGGCGATCCGCTCTATCCGACCGATTTCCTCTATTCCCGGCAGATCGTGGCACTGATGCCGCTTCTGGTACGCGATCGCCCGGGAACCGCCATTGCCCTGGCGATCGGCATCGTCGGCGGGCTGTCGCTGCTCGTCTATGGCTGGCGGCTATGGCGCCGCCGCGTTCCGGCACTCAGCCACAAGGGCCGCCTTGCCCGGCTGACGCTGACGGTGCCGCTGATCGCCTTCTTCGTCTCCATCATGGACTATGCCACTTTCTCGTGGACACGCGACCGGCTGCAGATCATCCCGATCATGTGGGACCAGAAGGAAAACTATGCCTCGAACGGTTTTGCGCTCGCCTTCGCGCTGAACGTCCCGATGGCGCATGTCTCGGCGCCGCCCGGCTATTCCGGCAAGGCGATCGAAGCGATCGGCAAACCGCAGGTGACGGCTTCGGTACCCGCCGAGAAGCCCGACATCATCGTCGTCATGAGCGAATCCTTCTGGGATCCGACCAAGCTACCCGGCGTCACCATCACGCCCGACCCTATCCCCAATGTGCGGGCACTGCGCACGGGTTACATGTTCTCGCCCGAGTTCGGCGGCATGACGGCCAACATCGAGTTCGAGGCCCTGACCGGCTTTTCCAACGCCTTCCTGCCGGCGGGCAGCATTCCCTACCAGCAATATGTGCGGACACCGACTCCCTCGCTGGCGACCTTCCTGAAAAGTCAAGGCTACCGGGCGCGCGCTATCCATCCCGGCACTAACTGGTTCTGGAACCGGGGGGCTGTCTATGCCGATTTCGGCTTCAACGACTTCAAGTCCGAGGAGACGTTGCCGCCCATGCAGAAGCGCGGACCGCTCGCGTCGGACGCTGCGATGACCGACGAGATCATCCACGAAGCCGATACCAGCGCCGAGCCGGTCTTCTTTTTCGCCGTCAGCCTGCAGAACCACGGGCCGTATGAGCCGTATCGCTATAACAATCCGACCCACAAGGTGCAGGCGCCGATCAGCCAATGGGCGCGTGAATCGCTGTTGAGCTATGCCGAAGGCTCTTCCGACGCGGACCGCGGCCTCGAGCGGCTGATCGAATGGGCGAAGAAACGCGAGCGGCCGACCGTCATCGCGTTCTTCGGCGACCATCTGCCGCCGCTTGGGCCGGTCTACGTCGAGACCGGCTTCCTGAAGGACAATGTTGCGCCGCGCAAGGAGGCGGCCGACCAGATGCTGCTACACCACCAGACGCCGCTGGTCGTCTGGTCGAATCGCAGCGGCCCGGCCGAGGATCTGGGCGCCGTCAGCCCGTCCTTCCTGCCCTACCATATCCTGAAGACAGCCGGCATCAGCCATCCCTATTACACCGGCTTCCTCGGACAGTTGCGAGAGCGCTACCGCGTTATCGACCGCAATTTGCTTTTGGCACCCGGGGGCGACGCCACCCCCGATTGGTCGCGTCAGAAAGAGATCGATCCGGCAATCCGCGACTTCCGTCTGCTGCAATACGACATGATGTTCGGCAAGCGCCATGCGGCGCCCGATTTCTTCCCCGAAACCACAGGCAAAGTGGCTGCACACACGAGTTGAGCAGCGGCTGCGGGAGAGCGGCCGACGTCGTTCAGTTCGTCAAGTGCAGCTGCGAAATCGAGCTTCCGATTTTCAGGAAGACGCTTTCGAGCTGACTGACGTCGTTGGTCGGGTAATAATCCGACGGCGACGATGCGCAGGCCTCGTAGAGCTTGCGGTTGGCTGCGGTGTCGGCCTGCAGCAGCACTGTGAATATCTGTACGTCCTGCTTCTTCAATGTGTTGCATACATTGGTTGTCCAATCGTCGACATTGCGCGCAGCCGCGGTCTGGTCGCTGGATCCAAACCGACCCGAGGCCAGGAATCCGTAGGAGCCATAGTCCGATTTCTGTGGCGTATCCTTCGCGCCATAGACAACATTCTCGCCGTCGGTGAGCAGCAGCACCGTTTTGGTCGTGCCTGACGCCCTGAACGGCGCGCCGTCGCTGTAAGGCGGTTCCGGCGAGAGCACCCGCATCCCCCATGACAAGCCTTCCGAAACATTGGTCCCCGAGCCGTTCCATTCGATCATCTCACCGACGGCCTTCCGCAATTTGTCGAAATCATCGGTCAGCGGCACTATCGGCGTCGGACAGGCCCGGTTTGGGCCGATAGTCAGTGGGCCTCTCTTGTCGTTGATCAGCTTCATCGTCGAAACACTGTACTTCGCCATGTCGCTGGTGAGGCCGGGAAGCACGGTGACAACGGTATCGTCGAGATAGGAATTGTTGTAGCCGGTCGCTGAATTGCCGTAGGAGCTGGTTGGATTTTTAGCGTTACCTGGATCGTCCGGCGCGAAATAGGGTACGAACAGGGTGTCCGGTTTGTTTTGGTCGGGCGAAATGTCGGAAACATTGTTGGTTCCGGGCCGCGCTTTCGACGCAGCCTCTCCATTCGACGCCCAATTGCTTGAACAGGTCCATATGGTTGACGCGCTTGCCGCCGACCAAGGGGAAATTGGCGCCATTGTTCGGCGATTTGCCGGCCATGTCGATCCAGGCCGGATCGTAGTCCTCGCCCTTGACGTTGACGGCGGTGACGAACGGCACCACCGCGACACGTACGCTGCGCGTCGGCGACTTCGCCGCTTCGAGCATATCGATCAGGGCCGTCGCCGCCGTCCGCAATGCGCCGATGCGATCGTTGCTGGCCATCGACCCGGTATTGTCGAGCACTAGCACGACTTCGAGCTGATTGGTCGATTCGACGGCGCCGGCATCGACGGTGATGCGCTTGTCGTTGCCGAACAGGAAGGCGAAGTTCAAATTGACGTCCGCCATGGCGACAGCCTTTGTCTGGATGTAATTGAGGCCCCTTTCCACGGTAAGCGTCGCTTCGGCGTTCCTCAACTCGCTGTGGCCGGCGACATTGGTCTGGAAGTAGCGGTCGAAGACGTCCTTGCGCGAAGCCTCGATGTCGCCGAGATGCGAAGATGCAAGGTTCGCGGCATCGAGCGCGTTCTGCAAGCTGACCTTGGCCCTCATCAAGGTGGACACGTCCACGGCAAAGGCGACGGCGGTCAGAACCGCAGGCAGCCCGAACGCCAGCATCAGGGCAAAGTTGCCGCTCTTCGAACGGCAGAATTTGTCGAAAAGCATTTTTGTCCCCAAAACCGCCTTGCTGCCGACCTCGCACAGACTGTTTGCTTTTGCATCCGCATGATGAACGACGGGTTGCCGCCACGCCCGCCGGTGCTGGAACTTCGCATGGTGGTTAAGGTCCGGTTTCAGGAAATCCGTAAGCCTTGCCGTCGAGGCCCGTGGCGCTCTGGGACGGTAGGGCCGTTTGCCCTGTCGTTTGGCCTTGCTTTGCGGTCAAATTCCTGTATAGACGCCCGCAATCTGCCGGTCCTTGCTGGGGGCTGAACGGAGGGCCGGAGGTTTTTCGAAACCTTCGCGTGAAGCCAGAAGCGCTTCCGCCTCCCGTGTCTCCGCTCTCGACCGTCTCGTCATGCTCCTTTCTTCCCCGCCTTCGCAAGGATTGCGGGTCAGAGAAGTTGCAGAGGCTTTTGCCGCCGGGAACCGGGAGAGAAACGAAGAAAGGCACGAATACTATGGCTCTATACGAACATGTGTTTCTTGCCCGGCAGGACCTCTCGCAGCAGCAGGTCGATGCGCTTGTCGAACAGTACAAGGGCGTCATCACCGCGAATGGCGGGTCCGTCGGCCGGGTCGAGAACTGGGGACTGAAGTCCCTCACCTACCGGGTCAACAAGAACCGGAAGGCATACTATACACTCATGGACATCACCTGCCCGCCGGCCGCGCTCAACGAAATGGAGCGTCAGATGGGTCTGTCCGAGGACGTACTGCGTTTCCTGACCATCAAGGTCGATGCGCATGAGGAAGGTCCGTCGGCAATGATGCAGAAGCGCGAAGAGCGCTCGGAACGCGGCGGCTTCGGCGACCGCGACCGTGGCGATCGTGGCCCGCGCTCATTCGGCGACCGCGATCGCGGTGACCGTGGTGATCGTCCGCCGCGCAGCTTCGGCGATGGCGGTGCCGATCGTGGCCCGCGCCGTCCGCGCGAAGGCTTTGAAGGAGCCGCAGAATAATGGTCGACATCAACCAGATCCCAACCCGGCGCCCCTTCCACCGTCGCCGCAAGACTTGCCCGTTCTCCGGCGCCAACGCGCCGAAGATCGACTACAAGGACGTGCGGCTTCTGCAGCGCTACATCTCCGAGCGCGGCAAGATCGTGCCATCGCGTATCACCGCCGTCAGCCAGAAGAAGCAGCGCGAACTCGCCAAGGCGATCAAGCGCGCCCGCTTCCTCGGCCTGCTGCCCTACGTGGTCCGCTAACACTTCAGGCGGGCGGTTCGCCGCCCGCTTTTTCACCGGCCACGACGGGCGTAGCCGGATCGAACACTAAATCCCGGGTTGGATTTCGACAAGAGATCCTAACTGCCGCGACAGGCAGGACAGCGACACAGGCGATGACGCCCCAGCTTCCTGACCTGTTCCAGACAATTCGGCGCCGATCCTGAGGATAGCGCCCAAGCGAAGGAACAAAACCATGGAAGTCATTCTTCTCGAACGCGTTTCCCGCCTCGGCCAGATGGGCGATACCGTCAAGGTCAAGGACGGGTTCGCCCGCAATTTCCTGCTGCCGCAAGGCAAGGCGCTGCGCGCCAACGAAGCTAACAAGAAGAAGTTCGAGGGACAGCGGGCCCAGCTCGAAGCCCGCAACCTGGAGCGCAAGTCCGAAGCCGCGCAGATTGCAGAAAAGCTCGACGGCAAGAGCTTCATCGCCGTGCGCTCGGCCGGCGAAACCGGTCAGCTTTATGGTTCGGTCTCGACGCGCGACATCGCCGAGCTGGTGACGGCGGAAGGTTTTTCGGTCAACCGCAACCAGATCCTGCTCAACCAGCCAATCAAGACCATCGGCGTCACCAATGTGGCGATCGCGCTGCACCCGGAAGTCGAGGTTACCATCACGCTCAACATTGCCCGCACGGCCGACGAAGCCGAGCGCCAGGCCAAGGGCGAAACACTGACCACCGCCGAAGCCATCTACGGCGAGGACATCAACGATAATGCGCGGCCGGAAAACTTCTTCGATCCGAATGCGGAGTTCGAAGGCGGCGAAGACAACGGCTGATCGTCATTCGTCGGCATTCGCCGGCTAATCGCTATTCTGGACCAATGCCCGGGCCTCGTACCCGGGCATTTTTATGCCAAATGGAACTTTTCGAACCCCTATATCTTGATGCAGAATAGGACAGCATGTCTGGCCGAGAGGGGACAATTGGTCATGAATATTCTGCTGAAACGCGTTCTCGACCGCCTGGTCCGCATAGGCAATCTCAAGGTGACAGGGCCGCAAGGCTCGATGGTGACTTTCGGTGACGGCAGCGGCGAGCCGGTGCACATGCACATCAAGACAAGGCATGCCGAGCGCGCAATAACCTTCGATCCGATGCTGGCGGTGCCGGAAGCCTACATGGACGGTGAACTCGACATTCTCGAGGGCGGCGTTCTGGGGGTGATGCGGATTGCCTTCCAGAACATGGGCAGCGGCGGTATCGATGCCACCTGGTCGAAGGCGATCGAAGGTCTGCGCCACGCCTTCCGGCGCCTGCAGCAGATCAACACGGCGTCGCGGGCGCGCCGCAACGTGCAGCGCCATTACGATCTGTCGGGCGACCTCTACCGCCTCTTCCTCGATGAGGACATGCAATATTCCTGCGCCTATTTCGAGCAGCCGGACATGACGCTCGACGAGGCACAAGCGGCCAAGAAGCGCCATATCGCCGCCAAGCTCAGGCTGAAGGCCGGCCAGACGGTTCTTGATATCGGCTCCGGCTGGGGTGGGCTTGGGCTCTATCTAGCCAAGGCGTTCGACGTCGACGTGCAAGGCGTGACGCTGTCGACCGAGCAGCACGGCGTCGCCACCGACCGCGCCCATGCGCAAGGCCTGCAAAACCGGGTGCATTTCGACATCAAGGACTATCGCGAGCTCAATGAGCGTTTCGACCGCATCGTCTCGGTCGGCATGTTCGAGCATGTCGGGGTCAATCATTTCCGCACCTTCTTCGACAAGTCGGCGACGCTGCTGAAGCCGGACGGCGTCATGCTGCTGCACACGATCGGCCGCTCCGGCGTGCCGTGGGCAACCAGCGCCTTCATCCGCAAGTACATCTTCCCGGGCGGCTACATCCCGTCACTCTCCGAAGTGATGCCGGCCATCGAGAAATCGGGGCTCGTCGTCACCGATATCGAGGTCCTGCGGCTGCATTATGCGGAGACGCTAAAGCATTGGGGCGAGCGCTTCGCCGCCAACCGCGACAAGGCCAAGGCGATTTATGACGAGCGCTTCTGCCGCATGTGGGAGTTCTATCTTGCCGCCTCGGAAGCCGCTTTCCGCTGGCAGGATCTGGTGATTTTCCAAATCCAGATTGCCAAGAAGAACGACACGCTGCCGATGACGCGCGACTACATGGCCAGTTGCGAGAAGGCGCTGGAGATGCGCGATCTTGGACGTCGTGAAAAGGCTTCTGCGGCCAAGCCCACTCGCCGCCGCAAGGTGGCGGATCCGGAGTAGACTGCCTGCGATTGCACCATTGCCGCTTGCCATTGCCGGCCGGCACGCTGAAAAAGGTCTCGTCAACGCGGGACCTTTTTTCATGACCTACCTCCTCTACGTCGCCGCCGCACTTGCCGAGATCGCCGGCTGCTTTTCGTTCTGGGCGTGGTGGCGGCTGGACAAGTCGCCGCTGTGGTTGGCGCCCGGTCTCGTCTCGCTGGTGCTATTTGCGTGGCTGCTGGCGCTGGTCGACGCCAGTGCGGCCGGTCGTGCCTATGCCGCCTATGGCGGCATCTACATTGCCGCCTCGCTGGTCTGGCTGTGGCTGGCGGAAAGCGTGCGCCCAGACCGCTGGGACCTTGCCGGTGCCGCGATCTGCATCGTTGGCGCCTCGGTCATCGTGCTCGCACCTCGGGCGGCGTAAGCGATGGAACTGCCCGTCCCGCTTAGACAAGGCGTCGACCGCCTTCTCGAACAGGTGCCGTTGCCGATGCTTAAGCAAGCGGCAAAGACGCTGTCGGACCGCTACCGCGCAGAGTTGCGCGACGGTCGCCTGCACATGGCCGAAGACATGGCGGTGAAGGCCTATCTGGCAACGCGGCTACCGGCGACCTATGCGGCCGTTCGCGCCAGCCTCGATGCGGTGGGCGAGTCTCGGCCCGACTATGCTCCGAAGACCTTGCTCGATGTCGGCGCCGGCCCTGGCACGGTGCTTTGGGCCACAATCAATCTTTGGCCGGATCTCGAACAGGCGGTGCTACTCGAGGCCGGCGCCGCGGTACGAAGGGTCGGCGAAGCACTTGCCGCGGATTCGATCACGGCCAGGACCGCCTGGCGGACCGGCGACATCACCATCGACCTGGTCGATCTGGATCCGGCCGAGCTGGTGACTTCGGCCTATGTGCTGGATGAGATCGCGCCGGCATCGCTGGCAAAACTCGTCGACCGGCTCTGGCAGCTGACCGCAGACACGCTGCTGGTGGTCGAGCCGGGCACGCCGGCCGGCTGGCAGCGTATTCTTGCCGTGCGGCGGCAGCTGATCGAGGCGGGCGCGCATGTGCTCGCGCCATGTCCGCATGAGGCGCCCTGCCCGCTCGTCGCTCCCGACTGGTGCCATTTCGCCCGTCGCGTCGCCCGCTCGCGCCTGCACCGGCTGGCCAAGGATGCCGAGGTGCCGTGGGAGGACGAGAAATTCATCTTTGTCGCGGCCTCCCGCCATCCGGCCGCTCCGCCTCGAGCGCGAGTGATCGCACCGCCGAAGTCGGGCTCCGGCAAGGTCTTGCTGAAGCTTTGCGAACAGGATGGGGGTGCTGCCGAGCGACTGTTCACCAAGCGCGACGGCGAGACGTTCAAGGCCGCGCGGCGACTGGATTGGGGTGATGCCTTGCCGGAATGACCGGCAGCTATTTTCCTGTTTTGTTCTCGCCTGAGAACGGCTAGGCTCGCCATCTTGATTCGAGTCAATCGAGATTCTTTCCACCGAAAGAACCTGGCTGTGAATCGTGGGCATCAAAGTTGGTTGGTTGGGGACTGATGCAGATAAGTCATCACCGACTTGTCTCGTTCTGATATCGAAAGACGGGGATCAGGACCGGGGACATCATGGCAGAGGCAGCACGAAAATTCGGCGTGGCGGAAACACCGCTCTATCGCGAGGCGCCGAACAATATCGAGGCCGAGCAGGCGCTGCTCGGCGCCATACTGGTCAACAACGATGCCTTCTACCGCGTCTCCGACTTCCTGAAGCCCGGCCATTTCTACGAGCCGCTGCATAGAAAGATCTTCGAGGTCGCGGCCGAGCTCATCCGCATGGGCAAGATCGCGACGCCGATCACGCTGAAGACCTTCCTGCCGGCCGATGAGAAGGTCGGCGACATGACGGTGGCGCAATATGTCGTGCGGTTGGCGGTCGAGGCCGTCACCGTCGTCAACGCCACCGACTATGGCCGCGCCATCTACGATCTGGCGACGCGGCGCGCGCTAATCACTGTCGGCGAGGATATGGTCAACATCGCCTATGACGCGCCGGTCGACATGTCGCCCTCCGACCAGATCGAGGATGCCGAGCGGCGCCTGTTCGAATTGGCCGAAACCGGCCGCTACGATGGCGGCTTCGAGAGCTTCACCGATGCCGTCAAGACCGCCGTCGACATGGCCAATGCGGCTTATATGCGCGACGGGCATTTGTCGGGCGTTGCTACCGGCTTGCGCGATCTCGACCGCCGCATGGGCGGCCTGCAGTCGTCCGACCTGATCATCATTGCCGGCCGCCCCGGCATGGGCAAGACCTCGCTCGCCACCAATATCGCCTTCAACATCGCCGAGGCCTATGTCCCGGCGCAGCAGGCGGACGGCTCGTTCAAGGCGGCCAATGGCGGCGTCGTCGGCTTCTTTTCGCTCGAAATGTCATCCGAACAGCTGGCCACCCGCATTATTTCCGAACAGACGGAAATCCCGTCGTCGAAAATCCGGCGCGGCGAGATCAGCGAGATGGATTTCGAAAAGCTGGTCGCCTGCTCGCAGACAATGCAGAAAATCCCGCTGTTCATCGACCAGACCGGCGGCATTTCCATCGCTCAGCTGTCGGCCCGCGCGCGTCGCCTGAAGCGCCAGCGCGGCCTCGACGTCATCGTTATCGACTATATCCAGCTGATGCAGGGATCGAGCGCAAAATCCTCGCAAAACCGCGTCCAGGAAATCACCGAGATCACCACCGGCCTCAAGGCACTAGCCAAGGAGCTGGCGGTGCCGATCATCGCGCTGTCGCAGCTGTCGCGCCAGGTCGAGAGCCGCGACGACAAGCGCCCGCAGCTTTCGGATCTGCGCGAATCGGGCTCCATCGAGCAGGACGCCGACGTGGTGCTGTTCGTCTACCGCGAGGAATATTATCTGAAGAACCGCGAGCCGAAGCCGGGCACCGACGAATACATCAAATGGGAACACGAGATGAACGAGATGCGCGGTAAGGCCGAGGTCATCGTCGCCAAACAGCGCCACGGCCCAACGGGATCGGTCAGCCTCGCCTTCCAGGGCGAATTCACCCGCTTCTCGGACCTTGCGGAAGAGCATCATTTGCCGGATCGGTTCGAGTAGGCATTGTCGCGGAGCAGCCGATTGGACTTTAGCGATATCTACCAAAGGATAAAATTCGAAGAGTATGACATCTCCGAGGATGAACGCGCGCAACTCACTGAATATTTGAGATCTGCCGGGTCAATTTCTCGCACGGAATCGCACGCCGGTTTGCTGGTGTTCTGCTACTCGAGCGAACCGACGCCCGAGAACGTTGAATTGGTGAGGAAATTCCTTGCCAAGCATGTCGAAGACTATACGCGAAGCGCGGCAGTGACCGGCCTCTATCGGATTTGGAAGCTGGGAACGACTCGCGACATCGATGATCTTCTGGGCCTTTTGGCACTTTGGTCAGGGGACTCTCGGCAGAGTACGTCTGTCGCTGCGATCGGGTGTGCATTCCTTCTCATGCATCGGCTTCAGGACCGCCGCCTCTCGTTAGCGCTCAGGCGATTGTTCGAAACGCTGCATGAAGAAGTCAGGCGAGACAATGATTTGGCGGTAAATTTGTTCATCTATGCATGTTGGTCGGCATACGACAATTGGGCTCAGAGCAACGGCCAGCGCCGCACTCATTTCGATACAGTCGAAAATGCTTTGCCGATTTACTGGGATCGTTCCAAATACCTCTTGGAACCAATAAACTGATGGCCAAGTCCCGTATCCAGTTCATCTGTCAGAATTGCGGATCGGTGCATCAGCGCTGGGCCGGCAAATGCGATGCCTGCGGCGAGTGGAACACGCTGGTCGAGGAAGGCACGTCAGGCGGCATAGGTTCCGGCCCGGCCAATACGCGCAATGCACGCAAGGGCCGCGCGGTGGTGCTGACCAGCCTCTCCGGCGACATCGAGGACGCGCCGCGCATCGTCTCCGGCATCGGCGAACTCGACCGCGCCACCGGCGGCGGCTTCGTGCGCGGCTCGGCGCTGCTGGTCGGCGGCGATCCCGGCATCGGCAAGTCGACGCTGCTCACCCAGGCCGCCGCCGCACTGGCAGCAAAGGGCCACCGCATCGTCTATGTCTCGGGCGAAGAAGCCGTCGCCCAGATCAGGCTGCGCGCCCAGCGGCTCGGCGTCGCCGACACCCCGGTCGAGCTCGCCGCCGAGACCAATGTCGAGGACATCCTCGCCACCATCGCCGATGGCAAGCGGCCGGATCTGGTCATTCTCGATTCGATCCAGACGCTGTGGACCGATATGGCCGATTCGGCGCCCGGCACGGTGACCCAGGTGCGTGCCGCCGCCCAGGCGATGATCCGCTACGCAAAATCCACAGGGGCGGCGATCGTTCTGGTCGGCCACGTCACCAAGGAGGGCCAGATCGCCGGACCGCGCGTCGTCGAGCACATGGTCGACGCGGTGCTCTATTTCGAGGGCGAAGGCGGCCACCACTACCGCATCCTGCGCACGGTCAAGAATCGCTTCGGGCCAACCGATGAGATCGGCGTCTTCGAAATGTCGGACAAGGGCTTGCGGGAAGTCGCCAACCCGTCCGAGCTTTTCCTCGGTGAGCGCCATGCGAAGTCGCCGGGTGCCGCGGTTTTCGCCGGCATGGAAGGCACACGGCCGGTGCTGGTCGAGATCCAGGCGCTGGTGGCGCCATCGACGCTGGGCACACCGCGCCGCGCCGTCGTCGGCTGGGACGGTGCCCGGCTGTCGATGATCCTGGCGGTTCTGGAAGCCCATTGCGGCGTCCGTTTCGGCACGCACGACGTCTATCTCAACGTTGCCGGCGGCTACCGCATTTCGGAGCCGGCGGCCGACCTGGCAGTGGCGGCGGCACTGGTTTCCTCGCTCACCGGTCTTGCCCTTCCCGCCGATTGCGTCTATTTCGGCGAAATCAGCCTTTCGGGTGCGGTGAGGCCGGTTGCGCATGCGCAGCAGCGCCTCAAGGAAGCCGAAAAGCTGGGTTTCGGACGCGCGGTTCTGCCCTTGGGCAGCGAGGAACTTGTTGGCGGCAATGGGGTCGGGGGGATCGGAGCCGGCGCTTTCCAGCCCACCGAGCTTGCCGATCTCGTGGCGCGCATAGCCGGCTCTCGGCGCAGCCGCGCCGACGAGCAAGAGTGATGCGGCTCGTCGAGTCGTGAAAAAGAGATCGGAGTGGGGCGAAAAACATGCCGATTACGCTGCTTGACGGAATACTCGTCGGCTTCACCCTGGTCTCGGCGATGCTCGCAATGGTTCGCGGCTTTTCGCGCGAGATCCTGTCGATCATCTCCTGGGCAGCCGCCGCGGCCGCCGCCTTCTTCTTCTACAAGCCGGTGCTGCCTTACATTCAGCCCTATGTCGACAATGAAAAGGCCGCCATGGCGGCGGCCGCCGGTATCGTCTTCATTGTCGCGCTGATCGTCGTTTCGGTCATCACCATGAAGCTCGCCGACTGGATCATCGATTCCAGGATCGGCGCGCTCGATCGTACACTTGGCTTCCTCTATGGCGCGGCGCGCGGCATCCTGGTCGTCGCTGTCGCGCTGCTTTTCTTCAATTGGCTGGCCGGCGCCAAGGCTCCAGGCTGGATTGCCAACGCCAAGTCAAAGCCGTTGCTCGAATCGATCGGCGCCAAGCTCGAAAGCCTGCTGCCCGAGGATCCGGAAAACGCCATCCTCAACAAGCTCAATCCGAATCAGCCGGCCACCGAGACGCCTCTGGCCCCCGACGCGCCTGCAGCGGAAGCCCCTGCCGCCGGCGACGACACCACTGCTCCGGCACCCGACGACAGCGATGCGCCGCCGGCCGACAATGCGCCCGCGACGCCGGCACCTGCAAACCCGGCGCCGGCAAACTGATTTCGACAGACTTGCCAGGCTCAAGACTGTCGATCATGTGAACGCCGCACGACGTGCGTTGCTTTCGATGCGCTATGACCTTATATGGCGACTTTAGCGGAGCTTGAGCCCCAATGGCAGCCTCAGTGGCAGACGCAGACGACGTGCTTTCCGCCGAAGCCGACGACCATTTCCACGACGAATGCGGCGTGTTCGGCATTTTCGGCCGGCAGGACGCCGCAGCCATCGTAACGCTCGGTCTGCATGCGTTGCAGCATCGAGGCCAGGAAGCGGCCGGCATCGTTTCCTATGACGGCACCCAATTCCATGTCGAGCGCCATGTCGGCCTGATCGGCGACACCTTTACTAAGCAGCGTGTCATCGACAGCCTGCAAGGCAACCGTGCCATCGGCCACACACGCTATGCCACCACCGGCGGCGCCGGTCTGCGCAATATCCAGCCTTTCTTTGCCGAACTTGCCGATGGCGGCTTTGCCGTCGCCCATAACGGCAATCTCACCAACGCCATGACCGTTCAGCGCGCCCTGCAGAAGCAAGGCGCCATCTTCTCTTCCACCTCCGACACCGAAACGCTCCTGCACCTGGTTGCCACCAGCAAGGAGCGCGACCTGAATTCGCGCTTCATCGATGCGGTGCGCCAAGTCGAAGGCGCCTTCTCGCTGGTGGCGATGACGTCCAAGAAGATGATCGGGTGCCGCGACCCGCTCGGCATCCGCCCGCTGGTGCTCGGCGATCTCGACGGCGCCTGGATTCTCGCCTCCGAGACCTGCGCGCTCGATATTATCGGTGCGCGTTTCGTGCGCGACCTGAAGCCCGGCGAAATGGTCGTCGTCACCAGCAAGGGCATCGAAAGCCTGTTCCCGTTCGAGCCGCAGAAGACCCGCTTCTGCATCTTCGAATATGTCTATTTCGCGCGGCCGGATTCGTCGGTCGAAGGCCGCAACGTCTATGAAGTGCGCAAGCGCATCGGCGCCGAGCTGGCGCAGGAAAGTCCGGTCGAGGCCGACATCGTCGTGCCGGTGCCGGATTCGGGCACGCCGGCGGCGATCGGCTTTTCGCAGGCCGCGGGCATTCCGTTCGAGCTCGGCATCATCCGCAATCACTATGTTGGCCGCACCTTCATCCAGCCCGGCGATTCGATCCGCCACATGGGTGTCAAGCTCAAGCACAACGCCAACCGCCGCATGATCGAAGGCAAGCGCGTGGTGCTGGTCGACGATTCGATCGTGCGCGGCACCACCAGCCAGAAGATCGTCCAGATGGTGCGCGATGCCGGCGCCAAGGAAGTGCATATGCGCATCGCTTCGCCGCCGACGCGCGCCTCCTGCTTTTACGGCGTCGACACACCGGAAAAGTCGAAGCTGCTGGCGTCGCGCATGTCGGTGGAGGAGATGGCCGAGTTCATCCGCGTCGATTCGCTCGGCTTCCTGTCGATCGACGGGCTCTACCGCGCCGTCGGCGAGGCCGGCCGCGACAACGAGCAGCCGCAATTCTGCGACGCCTGCTTCACCGGCCAGTATCCGACCCGGCTTGCCGACTTCGAAGGCTCCGACAATGTGCGCACGCTGTCGCTACTGGCGGCGGGCGGGTCTTAGAATTCCGATCCGGACGGGGGTAAGACATGAGCGCTCGACGAGGCTTATGGCAAGCCCTCAAGGATTCACTCTCATTTGCAAAATCCTTGCTCAAAGATCAGATTAGATCTGAGGTCGATATCGATACGCCTCTCGGTAATGGATTTCTTTTTTGCCAAGCTAGAGAGGCGAGGGAGACTCAGGACAAGTATGTCGTCGTCAAAGCCATTGGTGGTGATGCAACGGTTTTTGCCCCTCTTGACGAGAATTCCGCCAAACAATTGATTGCCTTCATTCAGCTGTCGTTCTTAGACCAGCAACCCAAGAATAGCTCATGACCCCTCCCCTCGATCTCTCCGGCCGCGTTGCGGTCGTCACCGGCGCCTCGCGCGGTATCGGCTATTTCGTCGCCAGGGAGCTTGCCGCGGCCGGTGCGCATGTGATTGCGGTTGCTCGCACCGTCGGCGGGTTGGAAGAACTCGACGACCAGATCAAGGCAGGTGGCGGACAGGCGACGCTGGTACCGCTCGATCTTGCCGACATGGCGGGGATCGACCGGCTGGGCGGCGCCATCCACGAGCGCTGGGGCAAGCTCGACATACTGGTCGCCAACGCCGCTGTGCTCGGCGTCATCGCCCCGATCGGCCATGTCGAGGCCAAGACCTTCGAGAAGGTGATGACCATCAACGTCACCGCAACATGGCGGCTGATCCGCTCGGTCGACCCGCTGCTCAGGCTTTCCGATGCCGGCCGTGCTATCGTGCTGAGCTCCAGCCTTGCCCACTCCGCACGCGCCTTCTGGGCGCCTTATGCGGCGTCGAAGGCGGCGGTCGAGGCCATGACGCGTTCATGGGCGCATGAGACCGAAAACCTGCCGCTCAGGGTCAATGCCGCCGATCCCGGGGCAACGCGCACCGCGATGCGGGCGCAGGCCGTACCCGGCGAGGATCCTGAAACACTGCCGCACCCTTCGGAGATCGCCAAGCGTATCGTGCCGCTGGCCAGCCCTACGCTCAAGGAGACCGGGCTGATCTTCCAGGCCAAGCACAATCGCTTTGTCGCCTACCGGCAGCCGGAGTAGCCACATATCGCATTTTGCCGGAAGAATTGCGCCGGCACCAACGTTGTTCGGGTGCCACAATTCGAGAAACGGAGGACCATATGCGGAGGCTGCTTCTCTTGACTGCCGCCGCGCTGCTTGCAGTAATCGGCGCCGCGTCGTCGCAGACAGACGGCACTCGACGAAAAGGGCCAAATGGTCAACGGCCGCGGCGACACGCCCAACCGGCACGACGTGTTGACCGGCTCCAAGCCGGATGGCACGAAAATAGCCGACCAGACCTGCGGCGACTGGACGCTGAGCGGAGCAGAAGGTGTGGCGATGATGGGTCATCACGATCGTACCGGCCTCGATGATTCGGCAGCCGCCAAATCGTGGAATTCCTCGCATGCGTCACGCGGTGGCTGCAGCCAGGAAGCGCTGAAGGGCACCGGCGGCGACGGCCTGTTCTATTGTTTTGCGGTGAACTGAACCAAAACGACCCGACGTCACGTGGCTGTGATGCCGTGGCTTAACGCCGCGCTTTGGCCCAGCTTTCGCCGCTGGGCCGGAGTTGCTAGGATCGTGCGACTCCCAAAACAAGCAGAGCGAGGAAATACTCATGGCGGCACCGAGCGTAGCGTTAGTCTGGTATCTGGTGATCGCCGGCCCGCAAGGCGGCATGGTCGTGCTGCCCAGCACATTCGACACCCGCGAACAGTGCGCCTTCGCCATAACCGAATACCAGAAGCAACCGACGCCGGCCGGCTGGTCGGTGCAGTGCGTGCCGAGCGCCTCGCCCTTCGCCGACGAGGGCGACGCCGAGGAGCCGTCGGCGCAGTAGGACAGCGTGATCTCCCCCCTTGAGGGGGAGATGGCCGACAGGCCAGAGGGGGTTGGTCCGACCGGGCTCGGCCTGCTGCAACGGTTGGCGGTTCACGCGAGACAACCCCCTCTGTCGCCTTCGGCGACATCTCCCCCTCGAGGGGGAGATCGTCAGCGTCGCGCGCTTACCGTCAGCTCCGGCTTCTGGCTGATGGTCTGGAACACGACGCAGTAGCGCTCGGTCAGCTTGAGCAGCGCATCGATGCGCTCCTGCGGCTCGTCGGTGTCGAGGCCAAATGTCAGCCGGATGGCGCGGAAGCCAACCGGCGCATCCTTTGCCACGCCAAGCGTGCCGCGAAAGTCTAGGTCGGCTTCGGCTTCCACCGTGGCGGCCCCAAGCTTGAATTCCAGCGCCGTCGCTACCGCCTTCAGCGTGACGCCGGCGCAAGCCACCAGTGCCTCCAGCAGCATGTCGCCGGAGCAGAGTTCGAGCCCGGTGCCGCCGGTCGCCGGATGCAGCCCGGCAATGGCGATCGCCCTGCCTGTCTCGACCTTGCAGGCGATCGATTGGTCGTCGATCGAGCCTTTGGCGCGGAGAGTAATCAGCGCGCGCGAGGCGTCGTCGCGATAGGCCACCTTCAGCGGCGCCTGCATGGCCTTCAATGCGATCGCGTCCATTTCGTTTCTCTCCCATAGTTGCCTGGCTTCGCTGCTTAACGGCGATGCCGTCTGCCCAAACGCAAGTCTCCACTGGCGTAGCGCTTGGCAGGGTTTCGCCTGTATAGCCTGACGATACGGGGAGCATCCAACGCCTTCACACCGTCTCTCGCAACACATTCGTAAGGCCGCCGGACATATGGCCGATATCGCCATCGTGGAAACCCGCGAACGGGTTCTTGCCGGAATCCTGTTCATCGGGGCTGCCTACCTGCTGTTTTCGATGCAGGACGCCTCAAGCTGACGCTATGGTGTCAAGAAGGGCAGCGTAGGCTGGTGAGATGATGGGATCGCTGGACATGCCATGCACAGTGGAAAGCGCCCGCGAGCGTACCCTCGGCATCATCCTGGTCTCGGCATCGGCGGCCGTTTTCGGCCTCACCGGCGTGCTGACCAAATCGATCCATGCCGACCCGCTGACCATTACCTGCTGGCGCGGCTTCGTCGGCTCGATCCTGATCAGTCTCTATGTCCTATGGCGCCGCCAGCGCTCCGGCGGTCGCGACAGCTTGCGGCTCGGCTGGCGAGGCTGGCTGCTGGCGATCGAGGGCGCGCTCGCGAGCATCGCCTTTATCTCGGCGTTCAAGTTCACGTTTGTCGCCAATGTCGCGATCATCTATGCCACGGCCCCGTTCGTCACCGCGCTGCTGGCCCTCCTGTTGGTCCGCGAGCCGTTCCGGCTGCAGACGCTTGCGGCCGCTGCTGTGTCACTATGCGGTGTGGCAATCATGGTCTGGTCCGGCTTCGGCACCGGCCATTTGTTCGGCGACGGGCTGGCGCTGCTGATGACGATCGGCAGCGCGCTCTACATGATCATGGTGCGCGCCTTCCGCGACACGCCGGTGGTGTGGGCGGGTGCGGTGTCGGCATTCCTTCTGTTCGTGCTCGGCTGGTTCGTCGCCGATCCGCTGGCTGTCTCGGCCAGGGACGCTGTGCTTCTAGCCACCTTCGGCGCCTCATTCGCGCTGGCTTCGATCCTGTGGACGGAGGGCACCCGGCTTATTCCGGCGGCCGAGTCCGGATTGCTGGGTTCAGCTGAAGTGCCATTCGCGATCCTGTTTGCCTTCCTGTTCCTGGCGGAGATCCCGCCGGCAGCCAGCATGGTCGGTGGCGCCATCGTGCTTTGCGCGGTGTTCGCTCACGCCGGCCGCGACTGGCTGATGGCCAGGCAGCGCGCAGCGGATGCATGACCAATCCTCGCCGCGTCCGAGCGCGAGTTGGTGGTCCGATCACGAGAAATCCGGTCCTGAAAATTAATTTGAAAAGTCATGGAACCATCATAGGGCTCAGGCATTATGGCTGCGACGGGCCACCCCAAGTCCCCCCAAACCCCTCGGCCCGTCCTACTTAGAAGCCGACCGCAAGGTCGGCTTTTTCTTTGCTGGCTCAATTGGCCAAGGCCAGGTTGCCGCTGAACAACGCTGCCAGATCCTGCGCCGGCCGGTCGGCATCCTCACGCAAGCGGACGGCGAATTCGGCGACCGGCACCGGCGGCAGATCAAGATCGCGCGGCGCCTCGACGATGCCGGAATGCGCGAAGCGCGCCGTCCTCAACGTCAAGGCGATGCCGGCGTGCACCGCCGTGCGCAGGCCGGCAAGGCTGGCACTGCCGGCAGCAATGCGGTAGCGACGGCCGGCCGCATCGAGTGCACTGGTCGCCGCTTCGCGAAACCCGCAATGGGGATCGAGCAGCGCCAAGGGCAGTTCGTCGTGGCGGGTGGCCAGCCCGTTCTGTGAGCAAAGCCAGATCATTGGTTCCTTGAGCACACCGACTTCGTCCCGTGTCGGCACCTGTCGCATGGCAATGGCCAGATCAAGGGTGCCGGCCTGCAAAGCCTGCGCCAGTTCGGCGGAACGGCCGACGCGCAGTTCGATCCTGACGCGCGGATGGCTGACAGCAAAAGCCCTGAGAAGCTGCGGCAAGCCGCTGTCGGCGAAATCCTGCGTGGTGCCGATGGCGACGCGCCCGTCGGCGTGCGCGCCTTTGAGGGCCAGCCACGCCTCGCGGTGCGCGGCAAGGATGCGACGCGCGTGAACGATCAGATCCTCGCCTGCCGACGTCAGGCCGCGCCCTCGCCCCTGCGGCACCAGCAGCGGTTCGCCGACAACATCCTCCAGCCGCTGCATCTGCGCGGTCACTGCGGACGGCGAGCGACCGACGATCGACGCGGCCCGCGCCAGGGAACCGCCATCGACGAAAGCGAGGAAAGTTTTGAGGAGGTCGGGATCGAACATCTGCACAATTCGATACTATCAAAGTGTTTATCAAAAAACAATTCGATTTTTTTTGATCAAAGGATGATGGCATGATTTTCTCGACGGCGAAGAGGCGCCGCTTGAAACCGAGGAGAAGAAATATGCCGATCATCAATGTCAGCGTTACCGGCAAGCCCGATGCCGCTTTGTCCGCCGCCATTGCCAAGGAAGTGACCGAACTGACGGCCACGCATCTGCGCAAGGACGCGACGATCACAGCTGTTGCCATTTCCTATCACGACCCCGAGCACTGGTTCGCCGGCGGCAAGTCGCTGGCCGAGCATGGCACCAACACGGCCTGGCTCGACATCAAGGTTGTCGACGGCACCAACACCAAGCTCGAACTGGAGGCGTATCTGCAGGCAATTTTCGCGGCATTCGGTCGGCTGCTGGGTAAGGTGCATGAGGAAAGCTACGCCCTCGTGCATGAAGTGCCTGCGGCCGCCTATGGCTTTGGCGGCAAGACGCAGGAATTCCGCTTCATCAGCGGAAGGATGAAAGCGGCGTAGCTGCGATAGGCAGCCGAGCCGAATCAAACATAGGAGAGAAGGAAAAATGGAGCCGCATTGACGTTGATCCAACTTCGGCTAGGTTCTCACCCGAAGCGGCCACTGAAGAGCCGTGACGTGAGATCGTTGGGAGATGCGGCGATGATCCTGACACTGGCGCTGCTTGCGGGTCTTGTCGCGGCCTGGCTGCTGATCGGCGTGGTGGAGAAGTTCCGCCTCGGCCTGCGTTTGAGCCAGGCGCTGCTCTACGTGCCGTTCAAGCTCGCCTACCGGATCAGCGACGAGCGCATCAAGATTGCGCGCAGGTCGGTGACCCCGGTCATCTATGTCATCTGGCATCAGTCACGCATCGAGCCGGCGCTGATGCTGTCGCTG
Organism: Mesorhizobium sp. M0500; assembly: GCF_040321165.1. NCBI lineage: Bacteria > Pseudomonadati > Pseudomonadota > Alphaproteobacteria > Hyphomicrobiales > Phyllobacteriaceae > Mesorhizobium > Mesorhizobium sp. M0500. The sequence continues at coordinate 234,491 of NZ_JAMYRB010000003.1, read as the reverse complement.
CTGCCGGAGGACACGCTGCACATCCTCGACCAGGCTTCGGCCAGATCGCCGTGGCTGGAGCCGTGGCGCGAGCTCGGCCGCACCATCGCCTTCAACGCCGAGCATGTCTTCGTCAGCCGCAGATTGGTGCGGGTGCTGAAGGGCAAGGGCCGGCTCGCCGTTTACCTGCCGGATGCGGTCGAGCCAGACGTCAAGTCGTTTCGGTTGTTTCGCGCCATCACCCGTATCGCCATGCAGGCCGACGCCCGTATCGTGCCGGTCTTCGTTGCCGGCGCACGCAGCCTGCCGGCCTCGCTGACGCCGGCGGACAAGGCGCCGCGCCATTGGTTTCCGCAGCTGTCGATCAGCGCGCTGGAGCCGATGACCATCGCCAAGCTGGTGGCGCGGAACCCAGATCAGGCCTCCAACACCAATGCGCTGTTTGATCGCTTCGCCGAGGCCAGGCTTTTCGGCAGTGATCTCGACCGAGGGCTGTTCCTCGCCATGCGCGATGCGGCCGACCGTGTTGGCGCTTCGCACCCAATAATCGAGGACGTCATTGGCGGTGCCCTGAGCTACCGGAAAGTGTTCATCGGCGCCAGGGTTTTGGGCCGACGGTTCGAGGCAATAACAGCGCCGGGCGAAGCGGTTGGGCTGCTCCTGCCCAACGCCAATGGCGTCGTGCTGTCGTTCGTCGGACTTTTGTCGACTGCGCGGGTGGCAGCAATGATCAACTATACCGCCGGCCCGGCCAGCGTCACCGCCGCCATCCGCACGGCGATGATCCGTACCGTGGTCTCCTCACGCGCCTTTGTCGAAAAGGCCAACCTCGCCGACATCGTCGAGGCGGTGGAAAAGGGCGGGGCGAAACTGCTGTGGCTGGAGGATGTCCGCGCAAGCGTGACCGTGCTGGACAAGGCCGCAGCCGGCTTGCTGTGGCGCTGGCCGTTGCAGCGCCAGGATGCAGCCAAGCCGGCGGTGATCCTGTTCACCTCCGGCTCGGAAGGCACGCCCAAGGCCGTGGTGCTGTCGCACCGGAACCTTCTTGCCAATGCGATGCAGGCGGAAGCTCGCATCACCATCTCGCCGGCCGATATCCTGCTCAACGTGCTGCCGGTGTTCCACTCGTTCGGGCTGACCGGCGGCACCATCCTGCCGCTGGTCACCGGAGTAAAGCTGTTCCTCTACCCGTCACCGCTCCACTACAAACTTATTCCGGAGGTGGCGCGCAAGGTCCGGCCGACGGTGATGTTCGGCACCGACACGTTCCTCGCCAACTATGCCCGCACCGCCAAGGACGGCGATTTTTCCAGCCTGCGCTTCGTCGTGGCCGGTGCCGAGGCGGTGAAGCCGGAGACGCGCCGGGTTTACCGCGAGCGCTTCCAGGCCGAGATCATCGAAGGTTTTGGCTTGACCGAGGCCGCACCAGTGGTTGCCGTCAACACCGCCATCCACGGCCGCGATGGAACGGTCGGGCGGCTGCTGCCGGCCATGCGCATGAAACTCGAACCAGTCGAAGGCATCAGCGACGCCGGCCGGCTGTGGCTCGACGGGCCGAACCTGATGATGGGCTACATGACCGGCGACCGGCCTGGCGAGTTGCAGCCGCTCGAAGGCTGGCACGACACCGGCGATATCGTTTCGGTCGATCGCGAAGGCTTCATCACCATTCGCGGCCGCGCCAAGCGCTTCGCGAAGATAGCCGGCGAGATGGTATCGCTTGGTGCGGTCGAGATGTTGGTGCAGTCGCTGTGGCCGGAAGAGCATCACGCCGTGGTAGCGGTGCCGGACAAGCGGCGCGGCGAGCGCCTCGTTCTGGTCACCACCGCCGACAATGCCGATCCCCACGAATTGCGCGAATTCGGCAAAAAAGCCGGCGCGGCCGAACTGATGGTGCCGAACGACATCGTCAAGGTCGAGGAGATCCCTGTACTGGGCTCCGGCAAGACCGACTATGTCTCGACTAGAAAGCTGGCACTCGAGAGGCTGGGACTGAGCGCAGCCGCCTGAGGTTTGCTGTCGAGAACTCTAAAGCGCGTCGCGTTCGACCGGCCTTGTGCGACACGCTTTAGATTCTTGCTTTTATGCATGCCGTTATCGCAAAACCGCTGCACACTTTTGCGCGAATGCATTAGAAGACCACCACCGACAACAGCAGAATGGCGCCGACGGCCATCATCAGCAGGCCCGGCCAGTTCTGCGACAGGCCGAGAAAACGGAGCCCGCGCCGCCGCGGCTCCAGGGTCGGACCTGGTGTTGCGAGATAAGGCGTCGGACTGTCCGGCGCGGTGGAGACAGCGGCCGGTTCACTAAGCCGCCCGCGCATGATGGCTGCTACCGCCATATAGACGAGGCCGGCGACAGTCAGTAACACGCCGATGAGGATGACAGCCATTTCTCCTCGTTTCCGATGGTTCTGAGCCCGATGCGGCAGCTTGCGCGACGTAGATGACGTACCACGAGCAGCCGCTCAGACGGACCTACCAAACACAAACGGTCTAGCCGCCCAGCAAGTTCCGAAACCGGTGTTTTTGAGGTGCATTCCACAGCGCCGCGCGCTGTGTGAGCCGGTCCTGAGTCTAAACGGACGACCCTTTTCGGAATCATGCACTGCCAGGCCCAACGCGAACTGGCACCAAATCTGTCAGCCAATATCCGAGGACGGCACCTTCTCGCCTTCGCGCTTGGCGCGTCTCGAATAGGCGCGCACGCTGAACGGCAAGAAGACCAGATAGCCGGCAACCGAGGCCGTCAGCGTATACCAGGGATAGGTCATCAAAAGCAGGACGTAGAGGACGACTGCGAGGATGATCGGCAGCACTCTGTCGCCCGGTATCCTGACGCTCTTGCCGGAATAGACGGGCAGTCTGCTGACCAGCAGGAACGCCACCAATATTGTAAAGCCGGTGGCAATGAAGGCTGCCAGGCGGCTGGGTTCAAGCCCAAGCCTGAGGAAGAACAGATAGAGCGGCAGCATCACCAGCACCGCACCCGCCGGCGCCGGCACGCCGACGAAATATTCGGTCTGCCACTGCGGACGGTCGAGCTCTTCGTCGAGCACGTTGAAACGGGCAAGCCTCATCCCACAGGCGATGGTGAACAGCAGCGCGGCGATCCAGCCCGGCGAACCTGCCCTGTCGAGCAGAAAGGCATAGAGCACCAGCGCCGGTGCCACGCCGAAATTGACGATATCGGCCAGCGAATCCATCTGGGCGCCGAATTTGGAAGTCGCCTTCAGCATTCGCGCCAGACGGCCGTCGATACCATCGAGGAAGGCCGCGAGCAGCACCATCACCACCGCTGGCTCGAAGCGGCCCTCGAAGCCGAAGCGAATACCGGACAGGCCGGCGCAGATGGCGAGCACCGTGACCAGATTGGGCAGCACCATGCGCATCGGGATTTCGCGAATGCGCGGGCCACCGCCGCCATGCGCCTCGAATTTCTTGAACGGCGGGGCCACCGGTCAGGAGATCCGCACGAGCGGCGTTGCGGCAACGCCGCCGAATTCCGCCAGCACCGTCTCACCGCCAACCGCGGTCTGGCCGACGGCGACACGCGGCGTCGCGGTCGAGGGCAGGAATACATCGACGCGCGAGCCAAAGCGGATCAGCCCGAAGCGCTCGCCGGTGCCGATGGCGCCGCCGGGCTCGGCCCAGCAGACGATGCGCCGCGCCACGAGGCCGGCGATCTGCACCGCGGCCACCGTTCCATTGGGGCTTTCGATGACCAGCCCGTTGCGCTCGTTCTCGGTGCTTGCCTTGTCGAGTTCGGCATTGAGGAATTTTCCTGGCCGATGCTCGATCCTGGAAATGCGGCCACGCACCGGAGAGCGGTTAACGTGGCAGGAAAAGACGTTCATGAATACCGAGATGCGGGTCATTTCGCCGCCGCCGAGGCCAAGCTCGCGCGGCGGCACTGCCGGGCCAACCGCCGAAACGATGCCGTCGGCCGGGCTGACAACCAACCGGTCGTCGATCGGCGTGACACGCTCGGGATCGCGGAAGAAATAGGCGCACCAGGCCGTCAGGATGAGACCGATCCAGAACAGGGTCGAGGAGAAATAGCCAAGAAAGAGCGTCGCCGCGCCGAATGCAGCGATAAAGGGATAACCCTCGCGATGGATCGGAACGAACGCATTCTTGATCGTGTCAACGAGGCTCATGGGATGAGGGCAACCTTGGTTCCAAGTCCGGCCTCAATAGCGGAAACACCCCGCGGTCGCAACGCGACAATGAGAGCGCTCGGGGGGTGGCGGTCGCCGCCGTTTCAGGATGCCGTTAGCAGCATCCGGACTGCCGAAGTGATCAACCGGAAATGTTCATTGCGATTGTCGGAACGCAGCACTCTCGCCCGTCCTTGGCAAGACAGCGCCTCTCATCGGCCTTTCGGCCATGACGATTTGCGCAAACCCGGAGGTTCTCGGCCCATGCAGAAATCAGCAGCTAGGCAAGTGCAAGTGGTGATGAACGGCTTGGCCTTCGGCGAGTCACCGCGCTGGCACGATGGCCGGCTGTGGTTCTGCAACTGGGGCACAGGCCAGATCATCGCCGTTGACGCCCTAGGCAACAGCGAGATCGCGCTCACCGTGCCGGCCACCCTGCCCTATTCCATTGACTGGCTGCCGGACGGGCGCCTGCTTGTCGTGTCCGGCCGCGAAGGGCTGATCCTCAGGCAGGAGGCAGACGGGACATTGGTCACCCATGCCGATCTGAGACAACTATCAAAGAGCCCGTGGAACGAGATCGTCGTCGATGGACGCGGCAACATCTATGTCAATGGTGGTGGGCCTGCTCCGGGTCCCGGCCAGCATTTCGGCCCCGGCGCCATCGTGCTGGTCGCGCCTGACGGCTCGGTTCAGCAGGTGGCTGAGAACCTCGCCTTCGCCAATGGCATGGCGGTGACGCCTGACAACAAGACGCTTATCGTTGCCGAGTCCCACGCCAACCGGCTGACCGCCTTCGACATCGCTGCCGATGGTGGCCTTTCCAACCGGAGGGTCTGGGCCGATCTCGGCAACGGTTTTCCCGACGGCATCTGCCTAGATGCCGAAGGTGCGGCGTGGTACGCCGACGTTCCCAACCGGCATTGCGTGCGGGTGCGCGAGGGCGGCGCGATGCTCGAAAGTGTCGATGTCGACCGCGGCTGCTTTGCCTGCATGCTCGGCGGCAGCGAGGGAAAAACGCTGTTCATCGTCGCCGCCGAATGGCGCGGCTTCGAACATATGATCAGCGATGCCCGTACCGGCCAAGTGCTCAGCGTCGACGCTACTGCGCCGGGCGCCGGCTGGCCGTAGAGAGCTTACATCCCGTGAATCCGCTGATAGTTGGCAATATCGGCCTTGACGCCAAGTCGCGCGATGGTCTCCTGAGGATTGAAGCCGCTGCGCTCATGCGCGGCCTTGATGATCGGCACGACCTTGTCGACGGCGGCCTGCCCTTCCCATTCGACAATGGTCACGAGGTTGAACTCGCCCGGCCCCGAGAATTGCTCAAGCAGGAAATCCTGGACGAACCCTTGCTGCTGGCGCAGCAAATCATGCGTCATCCGGACCTTGGCAAGAATCTCCTCGCGGGCGTTGGCCGGAACGACAAACTTGTCCACCCGGAATACACTGCCGCCACTAACTGCCTGATTTATCCCATTCATATCGATTGTCTCCGTTTTTGAACGACGCATCTTGCTGCGATCCAAAACGGCCTACGATCTCAACTTAAGTTGAGGTCAAGCACGAATTTTCAGCTCACCTCCGAGGTGCGGCGGCGGACGACGACGCCGAACTCGTCGCTTTCGCGGGCAATGCGCAGCCGCTCCTCGGCCTCGCTTGCCTCGCGCTGGCGGTCCCACATCGATGCATAAAGGCCGCGCTTGGCTATCAAGGCGACATGGGTGCCGCGCTCGGCGATCTGGCCATCCTGCAGGACGATGATCTCGTCGGCCGAAATCACTGTGGACAGCCGATGGGCGATGACGAGGGTGGTGCGGCCCTGGCTGACCAGGTCGAGTGCCGCCTGGATCTCCTGCTCGGTGTGGCTGTCCAGCGCCGAGGTCGCCTCGTCGAGCATCAGGATCGGCGGTGCCTTCAAAATGGTGCGGGCAATCGCCACCCGCTGCTTCTCGCCGCCGGACAGTTTTAATCCGCGCTCGCCGACCATTGAGCGATAGCCGTCGGGCAGCCGCTCGATGAACGGTCCGATCTGGGCCAGTTCTGCCGCCTTGCGCACATCCTCCTCGCTGGCGCCGACGCGGCCGTAGCGGATGTTGTAGGCGATGGTGTCGTTAAACAGCACCGTGTCCTGCGGCACCATGCCGATGGCAGCGCGCAAGCTCTCCTGCGTCACGTCGCGAATGTCCTGGCCGTCGATCAGAATCTTGCCGCGCTGGATGTCGTAGAAGCGAAACAAAAGCCGCGAAATGGTCGACTTGCCGGCTCCGGAGGGGCCGACGATGGCCACCGTCTTGCCGGCTGGCACCTCGAAGCTGATGCCCTTCAGGATCTTGCGGTTGGGGTCGTAGGAAAAATGTACGTCGCGGAACTCGACCCTGCCGGCATCGACGACCAGCGGCTTGGCGCCCGGCCGATCGACGATCTCACGCTTGACGTCAAGCAGATCGAACATGTTTTCGATGTCGGTCAGGCCCTGGCGAATTTCGCGGTAGATCATGCCGATGAAATTCAGCGGCACCGAAAGCTGTATGAGCATGGCGTTGACGAAGACGAAATCGCCGACGCTCTGTGTGCCCGCCTTCACCTCGAGCGCCGACATCACCATGACGACGGTCATGCCGATACCGAAGATCACACCTTGGCCGAAGTTCAGCCAGCCAAGCGAGGTCCAGGTCCTGGTCGCCGCCAACTCATAGCGCGCCGTGGACCGGTCGAACCGCTCGGCCTCCATGGCTTCGTTATTGAAATATTTGACTGTTTCGTAGTTGAGCAGCGAGTCGATCGCCTTCGTGCTGGCTTCATTGTCGCTTTCGTTCATCTCACGGCGGATCGAAATACGCCAATCGCTCGCCCTAACGGTGAACCAGACATAGAGCCAGACCGTGACCGCGATCACCAAGACGTATAGCCAGCCATAGGCGACGGCGAAGATGCCGGCGGTGAGCGCGAATTCGACGATTGTCGGCGCCGTCGCCAGCATGGTGAAGCGGACGATCGTCTCGATGCCCTTGGTGCCGCGCTCGATGACGCGCGACAGTCCGCCGGTGCGCCGTTCGAGGTGGAAGCGCAGCGACAGTTCGTGCATGTGCACGAAGGTGCGGAAGGCGAGCCGGCGCACCGCATGCTGGCCGACCCGTGCAAACAGGGCGTCGCGTAACTGGTTGAAGCCGAGCTGCACCAGCCGCACGGCATTGTAGGCGACGACCAGCATGACCGGCGCCAGCAACAGGGCCGGCAGCGGCGGCGGCGATTTGCTATCGCCGGCCAGTGCGTCGGTCGCCCATTTGAAGAAATAGGGTCCGGCCACCAGGGTCAGCTTGGCGACAACCAGCAGTACGGTTGCCCACACCACGCGCGCCCTCAGGTCGGCGCGGTCGGCCGGCCACATATAGGGCCAGAGATTGCGCAACGTTCTGAAGGTCGAGCCGGAATCTGCGGAAACGGTTTTCTCGGCCATTCTTGTTTACCTTTATGATTTTAGCGGCCGGAGCAGCAGGAATCGACCAGCGCGGCCAGCGATGCCGAAACATCGGCGAGCGCGGCGCGGTCGAGCTCATAGCGCGAGCGCTGGCGGTCAGGCTCGAAGCGGATCAGCCCGGCCTCAACCAGGATCTTCAAATGCTGGGAAACGGTGGACTGCGCCAGGTCGAGATGCTCGACGACCTCTCGACAGCAGCAGGAACGGCTTGCGGAAAGGTGTTTGAGAATTTCGATCCGCGCTGGATGCGAAAGGGCCGCGAGCCGGACAGCGACAGCGCGGCTATCCGGCGTGCAGTTGGCCGGCGTGCAGTTGGCCGGCGCGCGTTCATCTGCCGCGCGGCTTCGGTCCGTTACGAGGGGGGATTCGGTCATCGTCCATCGGCGATAAACGATGACTGGCCCTGCCGCAAGCTATCCTGATGGGCAGAACGGCTACTCGGTCTTGACTGGCGCCGTCGTCATCTGGTCGCCCATTGCCTTGAGATCGGCGGGCTCGCCTTCCTTCGATTTCTCCGGCACCTTGAACACCTGCCCCGGCCAGATGCGGTTCGGATTGCTGATCTGGTCCTGGTTGGCGAGATAGATGGTCGAGTAGCGCATGCCCTGGCCATAGACCCGCCGCGAAATCCGCCACAGCGTGTCATGGCGGCGGATGATGACTGCGCCATCGGCATGTTCGAGCTTTGGCGCCACGGTCTCGGGAGTTTCGCCCGGGGGCGTTGCGACAGCCATTTCGGCCGGGGCCTCGGTTGCAGGAGCGGGGGCAGTTGCGGGCGTTTCGGCGGCCGTTGCCGGTGCGGCTTCGGTCGCCGGAGCATTCGGCTCGGCTGGTTTTATCCCGGCAGGCTTCTGCTCGGCCGGCGCCACGGCCGCAACCGCCTCACCAGGCTCGCGCTCGAACGGCACAGCCGCACGGGCCACCACCGTCACGCCGTCGGCGTCGAGCGCATCGACGTGGATGGTGTAGGTGCCGACCGGGATGTCGCGTGTCGCTTCGACCAGGAAGTGGCGGTCGGGCGAGGTCTTCGCGTCACCGAGCAGGATATCGTTGGCATAGGCACGCACCTTGCGGCCGGGATCGGCAAGGCCGGCAACGAAAATCTTGTTACCGTCGATTTCGACAGCTTCGACGACGATCTTCGGCTCCGCCGCGGGAGTGGCGGGCGCTGCCGGTGTGGCGGGTGCTGCCGGAGCCGGCGCGGCTTCAACAGCGGCCGGCGCGGCAGGAGCAGGCGCTGCTGGAACATCAGCCGCCGGGGCGGCTGGCGCCGGCGCTGCGGCAGCCGGCAATTCGGTGCCGGTGGCGGGTGGCTGAACGGCCGCCTGTTCGCCGACAGGCGGCGAGGCGTCAGATTTCGCCTGAGGGCCCGGAACAGTGAGCAGTTCGGACGGCTTGCCCGGCTCCTCGACCATTGCCAGCACCTGGCCGGTGGAATTCTGGGGGATCGAAACGACGGCGGTCTGCGCCGAGGCGGTCACGACATTGCCAGCCGTCGAGCGCAGTGTGATCGTGTAGTCGCCGGGCTTCAGCGGATCGTCGAGAATAATGGCAAAGGCGCCGTCGGGACCGGCGACCGTCGAGCCGAGGACAGCCGAACCGTTGAGAATCTCGACCTTGGCGTTGGGCGCCGCATTGCCGGCGACGACGATCGAGCCGTTGCTTTCGACGCGCACGATGTCGAAGGTCGGCACGATTGCACCTGCTGTGGCCGGCGCGGCGGGCGCTGCCGCATCGGTGGACGCGGCAGACGCAGGCGGCAGCCGGCCCTCGGTCGCCGGAGCGGCCGGTTTCGAAGCCGGCGGCGTCAGCGCCGCGACCTCCGCAGGCCGGGTAGAATTGAGATACGGGTCGAGCGCGCCCGATACATAGGCGGTTCCCGCCGCGGCGACAGAGCCGCCAGCCGCGAACAAAAACGCCTTCAATGGATTAATTGCCATGTTTCCCTGCCCCTTAGCCACCTAATTTCGGTCTAGCCTGTTTTACCAAAGCCGACAAGAAAAAGCCCGCCCCAGGGCTTGACCATGCCAATAGTCCCTATCACCAATCATAACATGAACACGATTCGATCTGTCTGCGTCTATTGCGGCTCGTCCCCGGGCCGAGATGAAACCTATATCAAGGCCGGACACCTGCTTGGCCGCTCGATCGCCAAGTCCGGCCTGCGTCTGATTTATGGCGGCGGCACTAAAGGTATCATGGGTGCCGTCGCTGAAGGGGCATTAAAGGCCGGTGGCAAGGTAACCGGCATAATTCCGCGTTTTCTGATCAACAGGGAGGCGACCGAAACCGCGCTTAACCGGCTCGACGAGCTCGTCGTCACCGACAACATGCACGAGCGCAAGCACAGGATGTTCGAGAAATCCGACGCCTTTGTGGCGTTGCCCGGCGGCATCGGCACCGTCGAGGAGATCGTCGAGATCATGACTTGGGCGCAGCTCGGCCATCACCGCAAGCCGATCGTCTTCGGCAACGTCGGAGGGTTCTGGGATCCGATGCTGGCGTTGCTCGACCACATGGCAGCGGAGGGCTTCATCCACACGGCGCAACGGGTCAAGCCGCTGGTGGTCGAGGATCCGGAAGCAATCGTCGCCGCTATCATGGTGGCGGGATTCTCCGTCGATGCACCGACGGAGGGCGTGCAGTCGGTGATTGATAAGATGTAGAGTGAATGGTGAATGGTGAATGGTGAATGGTGAATGGTGAATGGTGAATGGTGAATGGTGAATGGTGAATGGTGAAGTAGAAGACTTTCCAAACCGGCGCCTGTCTATTCACTATTCACTCCTTCCCTACTGCCTTCCTCAAGTCTCCGATGACCGCACGCTTGTCCTGACGCCGCCAGGCGAGATGGATCGAGACGGTGCGTTCGAACCACGGCAGATCGCGAAACACGATCTGAAGCGGGGCGGCACTCCGCAGGCTGGCCTGCACCGTCGCCAGCCCAAGCCCGGCGCTGACCAAGCCCAACGACGTCAACGGATCGGTCGTCTCATAGGCTATGTCGGGCAGGAAACCGGCCTTCGCACAGGCGGCGAGAAATTGGCTACGGTTGGTGTCGTCAGGCTGGCGCACCACCGTGATCCAGGTACGGCCGTCCAGTTGCTGCGGCAGTATCTCCGCGATTTCTGCCAATGGATCGCCTTCCGGCATCGCCAGAACCAGCGGCTCGCGCATGATGAGCATGGCGACGATGTCGGGATCATCGGCAGAAGGAGGCGTGTTGACAAGGCCCAGATCGAGCGATCGTTCGCGCAGCGCTTCGATCTGGGCGGCGGAACGCTGACCCTTCAGTTGAAGATGAAATTCGGGCCGGTCGCGGCGAAACTGGCGCAGCATCCGAGCGACAAGCCCGGCATGGACCGCACCTTCCACATAACCGATGGCGAGACGGCCGACCGTACCGCTGGCGAGATTGCGGCCGAGTTCCTCGAGCCGTCTTGCATGGGCCAGCAGCGCACGCGCCTCGGCAAGAAAAGCGCGGCCCTCGGCATTGAGATGAACACGCTGCCTCGCCCTCTCGAACAGTGCGACGCCCAGCTGCTCCTCCAGCTGAATGATCTGACGGCTGAGCGGCGACTGCGAGATGTGCAGCAATTCGGCGGCACGCCCGACGTTGCCGGTTTCGGCCACCGTGATGAAATAGCGGAGCTGGCGCAGGTCGAACATTGTTGCTTCGATGCTCAAGTCCCGTGAGGTCTCAAATTTAGCCTAATCAGTCTTGGACTGTCTGGCCAGCAGAAGCGAATATTTCCGCCATTCCAACGGCCAACATCAGGAGATTCCGATGCAGTTCTTTGCCCTTCTTGCGCGCAACACCGAAAAGTTCACCGACGCCGATTTCGCGCCGCTGCTGCCTGGCGAGGCCGAGCAGCGCCGCACGCTCTATGCCGAAGGCGCCGTGGAATCGGGGCGACATTCCCGGCAGCGGCATGATGTTCGAAGCCGGCAGCGATGTCGATGTGCGCCACCATCTTGCAACTTTACCGCTGGTCAAGGCCGGCATGATGGATATTGCCGCCGTCGTGCCGCTGCAGCCATATCCCGGCTTCGGGCCGAAGCGCTGAGCGCTCGTGAAAGACGCGGCTGCCGGCATTAAGACCGGCCAGCCGCCTTTCTTCGTTACGCGGCTCGAGCTGATGCGGAAACGGTCTTGCGCGCCGAAGAAAACATCGACCAGGAGTACATCGCCAGTGCCGCCCAGATCAGCCCGAAGGCTATGGCCTGAACACTGCCGAAGGGTTCGCCGAAAATCAGCACCGCGATCAAAAAGACGATCGTCGGCGCGATATATTGCATGATGCCGATGGTGGAGAGGCGCAGCAGCCTGGCGCCGAACGCAAACAACAGCAGAGGCACGGCGGTGACCGGACCGCAGCCGATCAGCAAGGCGGTGTCGTTCAGCGAGCTGGAGACGAAATGATCCTGTCCTGTGGCGATCAGGAAGATGATGTAGCCGAGTGCCGGCACCGACAGCAGCAGCACTTCAAGCAGGAAGCCCTGGCTCGGGCCGATTGGCAGCGTCTTGCGGAAGAAGCCATAGGCGGCAAAGGAAAAGGCTAGCACCAGCGACACCCAGGGCAGTTTGCCGGCGTCGATGGTCAGCACCGCGACCGCGATTGCCGCCAGCACCACCGCCGCGATCTGCAGGCGGTCGAGCCGCTCGCCGAGGAGCAGCGCGCCGACAACGACGCTGACCAGCGGGTTGATGTAGTAGCCGAGCGCGGTCTCGATGGTGCGGTCGACCGCGATCGCCCAGACATAGATGCCCCAGTTGACCGAGATCAGCGCCGCCGTCAGCACCGCCATCGAAATGATGCGCGGTGAACGAACTGCCGCTTTGAAATCGGCAGTGCGGCCGGCCCAGACCAGGACAGCGGCCGCGATCGGCACCGACCAGACGATGCGGTGGGCAATGACTTCGGCCAGCGGCAGATGCGCGACAGCCTTCATGTAGAAGGGCAGCAGCCCCCAAAGCAGGTAGGCGCCGAGCGCCAGCAGGAAGCCGCGACGAGCTTTGGTATCGGCCTCGATTTGAAGTGCTTGGGTAGCCATGGCCCAAGGCTATGCGCCAGCGGCTTGCCCAAAACCATCGCAAATTGCTGATGGATCAATGGAGTCTCGCTGATGGTTCAACGCTATTCCGCCGCCGCCAATCCCGCCATGTCGCGGTTCTTCATCAGCTTGTAGACGATCGAATCCATCAGCGCCTGGAACGAAGCATCGATGATGTTTTCGGAGACACCGACTGTCCACCAGCGCGCACCGGTGCCGTCATGCGATTCGATCAGCACGCGGGTGATCGCCTCGGTGCCGCCATTGAGGATACGCACCTTGAAGTCGGCCAGTTCGAGATCGGCGATCTCGCTCTGGAATTTGCCGAGATCCTTGCGCAGCGCAATGTCGAGCGCGTTGACCGGGCCATGGCCTTCGGCGACCGACATCTTCTCCTCGCCCTCGACCAGCACTTTCACGATCGCCTCCGAGACCGTCTTCAGCTGGCCGTTGGCGTCGAAGCGGCGCTCGACCATGCAGCGGAACGAGGTGACGCGGAAGAATTCCGGCAGGCCATGCAGCATCTTGCGCGCCAGAAGCTCGAAGCTGGCGTCGGCGCCTTCGTACGCGTAGCCCTCCGCCTCACGTTCCTTGACTACAGCGATCAGCGCATCGAGGCGATGGTCATCCCGGGGCATGTCGATGCCGCGCCGCTTCAGCTCGGCGAGGAAATTGGCCTTGCCACCTTGGTCCGAAACCATGACGCGGCGGCGGTTGCCGACAGTCTCTGGCGGCACATGCTCGTAGGTCGCCGGCTCCTTGGCCAGCGCCGAGGCATGGATGCCGGCCTTGGTGGCGAAAGCGGAGGCGCCGACATAGGGCGCTTGCGCTTCGGGCGCGCGGTTCAGCAACTCGTCGAAGGCGCGGGACAGGCGCGATATACCGGTCAACGCTTCTGCCGAAATGCCTGTAGCAAAGCGGCCCGAAAAGGCCGGCTTCAACGCCAATGTCGGCACGATCGAGATCAGGTTGGCGTTGCCGCAGCGCTCGCCGATGCCGTTCAGCGTGCCCTGGATCTGGCGCACGCCGGCCCCCACGGCGGCAAGCGAATTCGCCACCGCCTGGCCGGTGTCGTCATGGGCGTGGATGCCGAGATGATCGCCCGGTATGCCGGCGGCGATCACCTTTTCGACGATGGCGCGCACCTCGGAGGGCTGCGTGCCGCCATTGGTGTCGCACAGCACCACCCAGCGCGCGCCGGCATCGTAGGCCGTCCTGGCGCAGGCCAGCGCATAATCTGGATTGGCCTTGAAGCCGTCGAAGAAATGCTCGCAGTCGACCATCGCCTCCTTGCCGGCAGTGAGCGCCGCCTCGACCGAGGCCTTGATCGCCTCGAGGTTCTCCTCATTGGTGCAGCCGAGCGCGACGCGGACATGGTAGTCCCAACTCTTGGCGACGAAGCAGATGGCGTCCGACTTCGACTGGACCAGCGCGCCAAGCCCAGGATCGTTCGAGATCGACACTCCTGCCCGTTTGGTCATGCCAAAGGCAACGAACTTGGCATCGGCCGTGCGGCGCTCGGCAAAGAAGGCGGTGTCGGTTGGATTGGCGCCGGGGTAGCCGCCCTCGACGTAGTCGATGCCGAACTCGTCGAGCAGCTTGGCGATGGCGATCTTGTCCTCGACGGAGAAGTCGACACCCGGCGTCTGCTGACCATCGCGCAGCGTGGTGTCGAACAGATAAAGGCGCTCGCGAGCCATGGTCATTTCCCGGCAAACATGTCCGTTGCGCGGATCAGCCTGTCGAGGATGCCCGGCTCCGAATAGGCGTGGCCGGCGCCTTCGATCAGATGGAAATCCGCTTGCGGCCACGCCTTGTGCAGCGCCCAGGCGTAGCGCGCCGGGCACGGCATGTCGTAGCGGCCGTGAACGATGGTACCCGGGATATCCTTAAGCTTCCATGCATCGCGCAGCAGCTGTCCCTCTTCCAGCCAGCCGGCATGGACGAAATAGTGGTTCTCGATGCGGGCGAAAGCCAGGGCATAATCATCCTGGCCGAAGGGACCGCTGGTTTCCGGTTCCGGCAGCAGCGTGATCGTCTCGCCTTCCCACAGGCTCCAGGCGCGGGCGGCCTCGACCTGCGCCACAGGATCGCTGCCGACCAGCCGTTTGCGGTAGGCGGCCATCATGTCGCCGCGCTCGGCCTCCGGGATCGGCGCCAGAAACCGCTCCCACTTGTCGGGGAACATCTCCGACACGCCGAACTGGTAGTACCATTCGAGTTCGGCGCGGGTCAGCGTGTAGATGCCGCGCACGACCAGTTCGCTGACCCGCTCGGGGTGGGTCTCGGCATAGGCCAGCGCCAGCGTCGAACCCCACGAACCGCCGAACACCAGCCATTTGTCGAAGCCGCACATTTTTCGCAGGCGCTCGATGTCGGCGACCAGGTGCCAGGTGGTGTTGGCTTCAAGCGAGGCATTGGGCGTCGATTTTCCGCAGCCGCGCTGGTCGAACAGGATGACATCGTACAGCTTCGGATCGAACAGCCGCCGGTGCTTTGGCGAAATGGTGCCGCCCGGCCCGCCATGCAGGAAGACAGCCGGCTTGGCCCCTCTGGTGCCGGAGCGCTCCCAATAGACCTGATGGCCATCGCCAACGTCGAGCATGCCGGACTCGAAAGCCTCGATCTCGGGATAGAGGGTACGGAATTCGCTGCTCATAATTTCAGGCCCTGCTGCGGCCAGTTGGCCGTCTCGTGATCGGGATGCTGGAAGGAGATGATGGATTCCTGTCGCGCGTAGAAATCCGGGTCGTCATGGATCGGCGCGTCGAAGATCGTCTCGACCCAAGGCAGCCTGGCGGCGTAGTTAACCTGGATCTGCGGCGCCAGATCGGAACGGTCGTCGAAGGCGCCGATGGCGATCTCCAGCGCGCCGGGCTGGCGGTAGGTCAGCGGTGTGCCGCAGCGGGCGCAGAAGCCGCGATCGATGTTGACCGACGACTGAAAGTAACTCGGCTCCTCGCGCACCCATTCGACCCCGTCGCTCGGCACTGTCACCAGCGCGCCGAAAAACGACCCGAACTGTTTCTGGCACATGCGGCAATGACAAATGGACGAGCGGCCGAGCGCCCCGTGGATGCGGAAGCGCACGGCGCCGCACTGGCAGCCGCCGGTACGAACGGTTTCGGTCATGATTTTTCCTCCGGCGGCCATTGTTCGGTGTCGTGGTCGGGATGTTGGTAGGAGACGAGATCGGCGAGATAGGAGGCCGACGAGACGTCGGCCATCGTTTCCTCACCTGGCAATTCGTGGACGTGATCCACGTACGGGAGCTTGGCTTCTACACCCCATTGGATGGTCGGGGCGATCTCCTCGGGGTGGTCGAATGTGGCGATGGCGAGGGCCACCCCGTCGGGCGCTTCGAAGGTCAGCGGCGTGCCGCATTCGGCGCAGAAACCGCGCAAAGCCGCGTTGGACGAGCGGAAGCGTTTGGGCTCACCGCGCGTCCAGTCCAGCCTTGCGCCGCGCACCGAGACCAGCGGCAGGTAGAAATTGCCGCTCGCCTTCTGGCACATGCGACAATGGCATACGGAAGCATCGCCGAGAGCTCCTTCGACGCGGAAGCGCACCGCGCCGCACTGGCAGCCGCCTGTATAGACCGGTCTGTTGTCGAGGCTCATCGCGCACTACTCCGGGGCATGGCAAACCGCCTCGACATTGTTGCCGTCGGGATCGAAAACAAAGGCGCCATAATAGTTCGGATGGTAGTGCGGGCGCAGGCCCGGCCCGCCATTGTCCTTGCCGCCGGCGGCAATCGCCGCGGCGTGAAAGGCATCGACCTCGGCGCGGCTGCGAGCGGTGAAGGCGACATGCTGATGATCCTTCGGCTTGTCCTTGCCGGCATGCAGCCAAAACACCGGCCGGTCGCGGCCGTAGCCGCCGACCTTGGCGCCGCCGGTATATTCCTGCGGCACCATGTAAAGCAGCGAGGCGCCGAGCGGCGCTATCGCCCTGTCGTAAAAAGCCTTCGACGCGTCGAAATCCGAAACGGTGATGCCGAGATGATCGATCATCTTTTTACCTCCCAGGTGGTGATGCGTTCGCCGGTGACGGGGTCCTTGCCGTCCTTCAACTGGATGCCTTGCGTCAGCAACTCGTCGCGGATGCGGTCGGCCTCGGCCCAGTTCTTGGCGGCGATCAGCGCGAGGCGTTTGGCGATCGCCTTGGCAATGGCGTCTTCATCCACCTTGGCTGTTGCGATGTCGAAGCCGAGGAACAGAAGCGATGCCTTCAGTGAAGCGGCAGCATCGTTGTCTTCGGCGGCTGCCTTGCCGCTACCTGCGTTGAAATCAACAGCATCACCAGCCAACTGCGTCAGCAACTGGAATGCGGCATAGGTGGCAAGGTCATCCGACAGCGCTTCGATCACATCCGCCGGCACCGGCTTTGCCGTCGGCGGCGCCAGATCGGCCGCCCGCTTCCATTTGCGCAGCGTATTCTCCGCCTCTTCCAGCTTGCGCACGGAAAAGTCGATCGGCTCGCGATAGTGCGTCATCAGCATCGCCAGCCTGAGCACCTCGCCCGGCCATTTGCGGCCGCCAAAGGTATCCGTTTCCAGCAATTCGGTGATCGAATAGAAATTGCCCAGGCTCTTGGACATCTTCTGGCCCTCGACCTGCAGGAAACCGTTGTGCATCCAAATCTTGGCCATCGTTTCGGTGCCGTGGGCGCAACGCGATTGCGCGATCTCGTTCTCGTGGTGCGGAAAGATCAGGTCGATACCACCGCCATGGATGTCGAACACCTCGCCGAGATAGGCGGCCGACATCGCCGAGCACTCGATGTGCCAGCCGGGCCGACCCCTGCCCCACGGGCTGTCCCAGCCCGGTTCCTCGGGCGAAGACAATTTCCACAGTACGAAATCCTGCGGGTTCTTCTTGTGCGAATCAACGGCGACGCGGGCGCCGGCCTGCTGCTCGTCGAGATTGCGCTTCGACAACTGCCCGTAGTCCGGCATGGAAGCGGTGTCGAACAGGACTTCTCCAGCCGCGACATAGGCATGGCCGCGTTCGATCAAGCGTTGAATCAAGAAGATCATGTCGACCTTGCCGTCGGGCCTGGGCTCGACGAACTCGGTGGCGCGCGGCTCGACCGTCGGTTCCAGGCAACCGAGCGCCGCAACGTCCTTGTGGAACTGACCGGCGGTCTTTTCGGTGACCCGCCTGATCGCTTCGTTCAGCGACAGCTTGCCAGAGGCAATCTCGCCGCCGAAATCGCGCAGTGCGCGGGCGTTGATCTTGTCGTCGACGTCCGTAATGTTGCGCACGTAAGTGACGTGCGCTTGCCCGTAGAGATGGCGCAGCAAACGGAACAGCACGTCGAAGACGATCACCGGCCGCGCATTGCCGATATGGGCGAAGTCGTAGACCGTCGGGCCGCAGACATACATGCGCACGTTGCGCGGATCGATCGGGAAGAAATCGTCCTTGCTCCGCGTTAGCGTATTGTAGAGGCGCAGGCTCTTCGATGCGTCAGACATACGTGCGTTCCCGGTGCGTTACTTTGGCATGATCTTTTGGGATCGTGCTCTGGATGGAGTCGGTTACGCCGAGGCGCAAATCGGGGTCCAGCCTGCTGGCCGGGGCGTTTGTCCAATCTGGGAGGAGATGAGGCGAAAACGTCCAGGACCAGCGCGAGGCTAGCCGATAATGCAAATGCCACAAATGGCGAAAGACGTTTTCATGGCCGGCTTTATCGCCTTGCCCGGTGTTGCCGTCAAGTCGCTACCTTCGCCAAAAATATCGTTGGCTCACAGGAATTGAGCCACTGAAACATTTTATTAAACAGGTCGGCACTGTGATGAAACATTCGCCGGCTAGATCAGCAAGCGTCACGATTTGGTCGGATTCGGCCAGCAAACGCAGACACGAAGACGTTACCAGGGAAGAGAACAATGCCTAAGCAAGAATCCAACCGCGCCAAGCAACCGGCGCTCGCCAGCCACTACCGGGCGATCGGCCCGGCAGCAATCGTCGCAGCTCTTCTGCACACCGCGAAGAAGAAGAAGCCGGCGCAGAAGATCGTTTCGCCGCGCGCTGCCTGAGAATGCCGTCGGGAAGGTTGAGGCGCTCACGGCGCACCCAGCAATAGTAGCTTTTGCTAAAATAAATTCATCTGACTGTCGTTCGCGCCGGACTTCTGGCGCCTGACCTTCTTAGGCTCAGGCTCGACGACGCCCTTCTCCTGAATCTCCGGCCCGGTATTGGCGACCTTGTTGACGAGGTCGGAAACCGGGATCGCTTCGAAGAAATCGGGCTGGGCGGGTCTCAGCAGATGGGCCACATCGCGCGGCTCGAGCGTGCTGCAATCCAGCCAGCGCGCGAAATCTTCGGGATGGATCACCACCGGGATGCGGTCGTGGATATGGGCAGTATCGGCATTGGCGTGGGCGGTCAGAATGGCGCCGGTGTCCATTTCCGAGCCGCCCGGCTCGGCATAGGTCTCAATCAGCCCGGCGAAGGCGACAAGCCCGCCACGCCTTGGCCGCACCCAATAGGGCTGCCCTCTTCTGCCACCGGTTTGGTGCCATTCGTAGAATCCCGAAGCCGGTACCAGGGCGCGGCGATGGCGCATGGCAGCGCGAAACGACGCCTTTTCCGAAGCCCCCTCAGAACGCGCGTTGAACAGCAGCGGGAAGTTACGCGTATCCTTGACCCAGGCCGGGATCAGGCCCCAGCGCACCAGCATCGAGCGGCGGTCGGGCAGGTTCGAGCCCGGCGCCTGCGGCAATCCGGCGAGCGCCATCAGCACCGGCTGCGTCGGCGCGATGTTGTAGCGGGCCGGAAACTCCTCAAGTTCCGCCAGGCTGAGAAAGGCGGCGGTCTGGTCCGGAGTGGCGGTCAAGGCAAAGCGTCCGCACATGAATTCAGCTCTCGAATTGGTGGCATGTGAAAGTGGCCATGGAACCCGCCTTTCGCAACCGCTAAAGCTGTTCGCCGACGGCCGGTCCACAACGGGCTATGCCAATCGAGCGATCCGAAGCCCATGGAAGCACGCAAGATCATTCCGGCAGTCTCGGTCTGCGTCGTGCGCGAGAACACGGTGCTGCTGGTCAAGCGGGCCAGGCCGCCCTCGCAAGGCCTCCATGCCTTTCCCGGCGGCAAGGTCGAAGCCGGCGAGACGCTGGAACAGGCAGCACGGCGCGAATTGCTGGAAGAGACCGGATTGCAGGCGCGCAGCTATCGGCCGCTGCGGGAAATCCACATCGACGGCAGCGGCGACGGGCATCCGGTCGACTACTGGCTGACGGTGTTTGGGGCCGATTATGCTGGCGGCGAGGCGGTGGCCAGCGACGACGCCGAGACCGCGGCTTTCTATACGCTGGCCGAAATGACAGCGATGCCGCTCGCCGATGCGGTGTTTGAAATTGCGGACGATCTACTCGGTCCCAACAAAGACGGCGGGACCTGAGCCAGAGAATCGCCTTGCAGGCGACAAATTGTTTCAGCACAAGGACTCATGAGCCGCACGTCTTCGTTTCTCGCCGCATGCCTCGCCGTCAGTGTGGTTGTCGGTGCGCGCCCGGCGATTGCCGCCGAAGCACCGTTCGAGCCCGGGCTGATGCGGCTGGCGGAAGTGCTCGGCTCGCTGCATTTCCTGCGTAATCTGTGTGGCGAGAAGGGCGATCGGTGGCGAGCCGAGATGGAAAAACTGATCGCATCGGAAAATCCGAACCCGGAGCGGCGCGCCCGCTTCATCGCCAGCTTCAACCGCGGCTACCGGTCGTTCGGCGGTACTTATACGCAATGCACCGCCTCGGCGACGGAAGCCATCAGCCGCTACATGAAGGAAGGCGAGACGCTGTCTCGCGACATCGCTTCGCGCTACGGAAACTGACGACGGCAGCTGCCGTTCCGGCAAACCGGCATCAACCGCCGGCGCTGTGGCGGCGGACGCGTTCGACACTTCTCCGCTTGCCTCGGGTGAGGTCTTGGTGCAAACCTGATGTTGCACTTTTGCAACTATGTTAACGAAACGTTAGCGCGCGAATGTGAAATTAACTCAAACTGAAGGTTTCCGTCCCCTTGGCCGGCCTAATCGGCTAAGTTTGAATCGGATCGGACGCAGGTTTGCTGGACGCGACGGAATTTGTAGAAGACGACCAAAAAAATGTCGTATTTACAAATACTTACTGCGCCTGCGTGTAAAAGGGACAACTCAAGCTTGATCCCTGTCCAACGGATCACCGCTTGAAAGGGTGGAAATCGCAATGGAACATGGCGTCAACGACATCGACGCGCTGGTCAGGGAAGAAAAGCGCCTGACCGCCGTGGAAAGCCACAGCGAAGCCTGGGCAGAAGGATTGTCGGCCGGGATCGAGCCGGAAATCATCGCCGAGGCAGCCCTCGAAACGGCATTCGGCGAAATGCTGCGCACCAATGGCGAGACCTCGGCGCTTGCCCTGCTCGATCGCATGCGTGAAAAGGTGATTGCCGGGGCCTTCGAGCCCGAAAGACTGCGGCACTGACCCCGGTTCTTTGACGACGGCGCGCCGCCGGACATCATGTCCGGGCACATGGATGGGCTGGAACCAGGGAGTAGCAGGCGGTGAATTTTTCGATATCAGGCAAGCCGCGCGGCCTGGTCCTCAGCATTTGGCTTACTGTTTCCTGCGCCACGATTCCCCTTGCACTGTTTCTTGCGAGCAGTCCCGCTCACGCCCTCAGCGAGATTAAGCGCGAAGACCTGCCTTCGCCGGTCACGCCGCCGCCCGACGGTGACATGTCGCCGCCTGGAAGTACCGTGCCGATGCCCGGCCCGCTCGGCACGACGCCACCACCGGCCAGCCAGCCGACGCCATCCGACGAGCCGGAACAAACCGAACCGAAAGGGCCGGCCAATGATGGCGGCGTGGCCAATCCGCATGTCGATCCCGACGCGCCTGTGCCCGAAGTCGTCTACGACCTCGCCAAGTTGCCGGAACCGGTCAGGCGCATGCACGATCTGATCGTCGAGGCGTGCAAAAGCGGCGACATCGAAAAGCTTCGGCCGCTGATCGGCACGGGAGACATGATGACCCAATTGTCGCTGGGCGACATGGAGGGCGACCCGATCGCCTTCCTGAAAGGCCTTTCCGGCGACACGGAAGGCCAGGAGATCCTCGCCATCCTGGAAGAGGTGCTCAATGCCGGTTTTGTCCATGTCGATGCCGGCACGCCGCAGGATCTCTATGTCTGGCCCTATTTCTTCGCCCTGCCACTGGACAAGCTCGATGCCAGGCAGCGGGTCGAGCTGTTCAAGATCGTCACCGCCAGCGACTATGACGACATGAAGCAGTTCGGTGCCTACATTTTCTACCGCGTCGGCATCACGCCGACCGGACAATGGACGTTCTTCGTCGCCGGCGATTGAGTGGCTAAGCATGGTCTCTTGGAGACAGGAGCTTAGCCCGCCAACGCCTCGGAAAACTCCACCGCCCTACCCTGGCCCGGCGCGACGATCTCGCCTTCCCACATCACGCGCCGGCCGCGAACGATGGTGCCGACCGGCCAGCCGGTCACCTGCCTGCCGTCATAAGGCGTCCAGCCGACCTTGGAGCCTTGCTGGGCGTTGGCGATGGTCTCGCGGCGCTTCAGATCGACGATGGTCAGATCGGCATCGTAGCCGGCGGCAATACGGCCTTTCCTGGCGATGCCAAAAATACGCTGCGGGCCGTGGCTGGTCAGGTCGACAAAGCGCTGCAACGTCAGCCGGCCGGCGTTGACATGATCCAACATGATCGGCACCAAAGTCTGCACCCCGGTCATGCCGGACGGCGACGCCGGATAAGGCTTTGCCTTCTCGGCCAGCGTGTGCGGCGCATGGTCGGAGCCGAGCACATCAACGATGCCTTGCGCAACGCCGTACCAGACCCCGTCGCGATGGCGCGTGGCGCGCACCGGCGGGTTCATCTGGATCAGGGTGCCCAACTGCGCATAATCATCGGCGCTCAGCGTCAGATGATGCGGCGTCGCCTCGCAGGTCGCGACATCCTTGTGCTGTTCGAGGAAGCCTATCTCCTCGGCGGTCGAGATGTGCAGCACATGGATCCGGGCGCGGACCTGGCGCGCGATTCGCACAAGGCGCTCCGTGCAGCGCAACGCAGCGATCTCGTCGCGCCACACCGGATGTGAGGACGGATCGCCGGCGATGCGCTCGCCAAGCCGCTCGCGCAGCCGGAACTCGTCCTCGGAGTGAAAGGCGGCGCGGCGGCGTGTGTTCCTCAGGATCGAGGCAACGCCTTCGTCGTCCTCGACCAGCAGGTCGCCGGTGGACGAGCCCATGAAAACTTTTATGCCGGCCGCACCAGGCAGCCGCTCGAGATCGCCAGCGTCTTTTGCATTGTCGCGGGTCCCGCCGACCCAGAAGGCAAAGTCGCAATGCATGCGGCCGGTGGCACGCCGTACCTTGTCGGCAAGGGTTGCCTCACTGGTGGTCAGCGGATTGGTGTTCGGCATCTCGAAGACGGCGGTGACGCCGCCGAGCACCGCTGCCCGCGAGCCCGTCTCCAGATCTTCCTTGTGCTCCAGGCCCGGCTCGCGGAAATGCACCTGGCTGTCGACGACGCCCGGCAGGATGTGCAGCCCACGGCACTCGATCGTCTCACCGGCCGACGCTTGGCGGAGGTCGCCGATGGCAGCGATGCGCCCACCATTGATGCCGACGTCGCGAAAACCCTGGCCGTCGTGATTGACCACGGTGCCGCCTGTCAGGATGAGATCGTAGATGAGGGCCATACGGATCCGGTCTCTTGCGGGGGAAGTGCCAGCGGCTTACGTAATGGCCGATAGTTTTGCAAGATCAGGCTCGTTTTCCCACCATGCCCTTTGCCTCGCTCAGAGATCGCGCACTCGTTTCCGTGTCCGGGCCGGATGCCGAGCACTTTTTACAGAACATCCTGACCACCGACCTCGACGTGCTCGGCAGCAGCGAAGCAAAGCCCGGCGCGCTGCTAACGCCGCAAGGCAAGATCCTTTTCGACTTCCTGATCTCGCGCGCCGACGAAAATGCTTTCCGACTTGAATGCCGTACCGAGACCGCCGATGATTTCATGCGACGGCTGACGCTCTACAAATTGCGCGCCAAAGTCGAAATTGCCAAGCTGGATCAGCCGGTTGTGGCCGTCGCATGGGGAAGCGATTCAACCACTTCGCAATTTGAATCAGCACCGTTTGCTGATGCGCGGTTTGTCGATACTGCCGTCAAGCGCTTCTATGATGACACCGCAGATGGCGGCGACCTTGCCGCATGGCAAGCCTTTCGCATCGCCCATGGCATTGCAGAAAGCGGTGCGGACTACCAACTCGGCGACGCTTTTCCGCATGACGTGCTGCTCGACGAGATCGGCGGTGTCGGCTTCAAGAAAGGCTGCTACGTCGGCCAGGAGGTCGTCTCGCGCATGCAGCATCGCGGCACTGCCAGGCGTCGGGTGTTGATTGTCTCGGCCGAACGCACCCTGCCCACTTCGCGCGCAGAGTTGACCGTGGAGGGGCGACCGGTCGGCACGCTTGGCTCGACCGCGGCCAGGACAGGCCTTGCCATTGCCCGCATTGACCGGGTCAAGGCAGCGCTCGACGCCGGCCTGCCGATCCTGGCGGAGGACGTCGCCGTGTCGCTCGCTATCCCGTCCTGGGCGAAATTCAGCTTTCCGCAGGAAGCCATCGGCCCGGAGGACGCCTGATGGCTGCCGATCGCGCCGGGGCGCCGCCGCGCGCCTGGCAGCGCATGCTGTCCGGCCGACGGCTCGATCTGCTCGATCCCTCGCCGCTCGACATCGAGATCTCCGATATTGCCCATGGCCTTGCCCGCGTCGCACGCTGGAACGGCCAGACCAGAGGCGAGCACGCCTTTTCGGTCGCCCAGCATTCGCTGCTGGTCGAAACGCTTGTCGGCGAGCTGATGCCGGATGCCGACGCCGACGCGCGGTTGGCGGCGCTGCTGCACGACGCGCCGGAATATGTCATCGGCGACATGATCTCGCCGTTCAAATCCGTGATGGGCGGCAGCTACAGGGATTGCGAGATCAGACTGCAGCGCGCCATCCATCTGCGCTTTTCACTGCCGGCCGAACTCGACGCGGGACTGCGCAAGGAGATCAAGCGAGCGGATCAGATCGCCGCTTATTTCGAAGCAACGCTGCTTGCGGGTTTTTCGACGGCAGAGGCGACGGAGTTCTTCGGGCGGCCGCGCGGCTTCAACGCCGAGCGCTTCGACGTCACGCCGCGCTCGGTGACTTGGGCGCAGAATGCCTTTCTCAAACGCTTTGCGGCGATCGAAAAGTCGCGACGCCAGACTGCCGTTCCAGCCGGCTGAAAACGGTAAATTAACCGGCAGGGACAACAGTGCCATGGTTAACCATGGTCCATAGGCTTGCCTCATGCCCGTTGCCGGTATCAAGGCTGGTTCGTCCGTCCGCCGACGGAGGGCCAAAGGCGTCGGTCAGCCGCGACCTATTGAAGACGAGCTACGCGAACAGAACGAGCGTTTTTCGGCAGCGGTCGAGAACATGTCGCATGGCCTGTGCATGTTCGATGCCGATGAACGGATGATCATCTGCAACAGGAACTACATCAGCATCTTTCGCCTCGACGCCGAAGTGGTGCGGCCCGGCATCCGGTTTTTCGACATCCTCCAGCACAGCGTGGATATCGGCATCGCCTCGCAAAGCGCTGAGCAACTCTATGCCATCCGCAAGCCCTATATCGACCAGGCAAAACCTTCCACCTATGAGGAAACGCTTGCAGACGGGCGTATCGTCAACATTTCGCACCGGCCGCTGGCGTCAGGCGGTTGGGTATCGATCTACGAGGACATCACCGAGCAACGGCGCGCCGAGCAGGAGTTGAAGGAGCAGCACCGCCGTTTCGACGCGGCACTTGCCAACATGTCGCAAGGCCTTTTGATGTACGATGCGGATGGCAAGCTGATCGTGCGCAACGAACGTTTCCTGGAACTTTATCATGTCAGGCCGGCCGACTTCCCGCTTGGCATGAGTCACCATGATGCGTTCAAGCGGCTGCTGGAACTGGGCATTTATACAAAGCTCGACCCCGACAACGAAATCTCGCAAATCGAAGCCTGCCTGCGGGCGGGGAAAACACACGTAACGCATCGCCATCTCGCTGACGGCAGAACGCTGCTGGTTGCGCGCCGGCCGATGAGCGGCGGCGGCTGGGTCGCGACGTTCGACGACGTCACCGAGCGCAGGCGCGTGGAAGAGCGCATGACCCATCTTGCGCACCACGACACACTGACCAACCTGCCCAATCGCTCGATGCTTCGCGAACGGCTCGACCAAGCCCTGAGTGAGACGAGAGACGGATCGCTGGCGATATTCTCGCTCGACCTCGATCACTTCAAGGCGGTCAACGACACTTGGGGCCATCCTTCCGGCGACTGGCTGCTGAAATGCGTGGCCGAACGGCTGCAACGGTGCCTGCGCAATGAAACGGACGTTGTCTCCCGCTTCGGCGGCGACGAATTCGTCATCATCCAGTTCAATCTCAAAAGCCCGGGCGACGCGGAAAAGCTGGCCAAACGCATCGTCGAGATCATCGGAAAGCCGTTTCGCGACAAAAGACACGACATGCGTGTCGGCATCAGTCTCGGCATCGCGCTGTTTCCGAATGACGGCAAGGACGCCGACACTTTGCTGAAAAATGCCGATATGGCGCTCTATCGGGCAAAGAGCGAAGGGCGCAACCTGTACCGCTTCTTCGAACCAGCCATGGACGCGATGGTGCGGGCACGCCGGGCGCTCGAAATCGATCTCAGGGCAGCGCTGTCGCGCCGGGAATTCGAGCTGGATTTCCAGCCGATCATGAACATCGCCTCCGGCGAAATCGTCGGTGCCGAAGCCTTGATGCGCTGGCGTTCGCCGGTGCGCGGCCTGGTACGGCCGGACGACTTCATTCCGGCCGCCGAGGAGACCGGGCTGATCGTGCCGCTTGGAGAATGGGCGCTGCGAAAAGCCTGCACGACCGCGGCAGGCTGGGCGGCTTGGCGCATCGCAGTCAATGTCTCCGCCGTGCAGATCAAAAGCGGTACCTTTGCCCGCAGCGTTATCTCGGCACTGGCGTTCTCGGGCGTGCCGGCCAACCGGCTTGAACTGGAAATCACCGAAACCGTGCTGATGGACGAGAGCGATCTGGTGCTCAAGACACTCAGGCAGCTACGCGATCTGGGCGTCCGCATCGCGCTGGACGATTTCGGCACCGGCTATTCGTCGCTGGGCTACCTCAGGCGCTTTCCCGTCGACAAGATCAAGATCGATCGCTCTTTCACCCGTGACATCGACAGTCGCGATACCGCGGCGATCGTGCGCACCATCATCGGGCTTGGCGCACAGCTGGGCATCACCGTCACCGCCGAAGGTGTCGAGACCGAAGCGCAGCTTGAATTCCTGCAAAAGGAGGGTTGTGTCGAGGCCCAGGGCTATTTGATCGGGGTGCCGTCAAAGGCGTCGGACATTAATCGGCTGCTGAAGTCGAGCGCGACGATCCGGCAGTCCGGCTAAGTGCGACAGTCTCGCGGAAGCGCGGGCAACCGCCTTAGATCTCCTTGAGATGACGCTCGATCCGCGTGTTAATTCCTTGATAGGAGAAGGCGGCATTCAGGTGTGGCGAACCAGGAGGTTCCCAACGGGTCAGAGATGTCCGCTCAATGCCTCCACCATATCCTTGTTCGTCGCCACGGGAACGATCTCGAATTCGACCAGATCCGCCCATTCGATGACCCACCGCTGCAGGAGCGTGACGTCATCGGCCTCCACCAGCAGGAAGCAGCGGCTCATATCCGCTGCGATCCAGCTGTGGTGCACGAGAAGCGCGTCCGGCTTCAGGCGGCCCTGGTCGCGGAAACGGCGGTAGATCTCCTTGCGGTCGCAGCCGCGAAAATCCTCGGTTACGAAGAACAGCATCTTTTTCCCCTCAGTTCGGATATTATCGCCCCGGCCGGTCCAGCCGCTCCAGGAACCACTGCGTCAGCCGCACCCAGACCTCGTCTTTTTCGCCGGAGTCTTCCCAGCCGTGGTCGAGGTTGGGGTTGTCGTTGACCTCGATGACGAAGACGCCGTCCCTGGTTTCCTTGAGGTCGACGCCGTAGAGGCCGTCGCCAATGCAGCGCGCCGCGCTCACCGCCGTCTCGACGACATGGGCCGGTGCTTCCTTCAGGGTGAAGGTCTTGATGCCGCCCTGGTCGGGTTTGCCGTTGGCCTTATGATTGACGATCTGCCAATGTTTCTTGGCCATCAGATAATGGACGGCGAACAAGGGCTGGCCGCCGAGGACACCGACACGCCAGTCATATTCCGTCGGAATGAATTTTTGCGCGATCAGGAGGTCGGAATCCTCCAGCCATTCGGTTGCGAGCGTCTTCAACTCTTCAAAGGTGCCGCATTTCTTGACGCCGCGCGAAAACGAGGAGTCCGGGATCTTCAGCACCAGCGGGAAGCCCAGCGTCTGTGCCGCAACTTCCAGGTCCGAGGTGCCGGCAATCATCACCGTCGGCGGCACCGGTACCTTGTTGTAGGTCATCAGCTCGTTGAGATAGACCTTGTTGGTGCAGCGGATCATCGACAGCGGATCGTCGATGACCGGCATGCCTTCCTGCTGGGCGCGGCGGGCAAAGCGGTAGGTGTGGTTGGAGATCGAAGTGGTCTCGCGGATGAACAGCGCGTCGTAGTTGGCGAGCTTGGCCAGATCCCGCTTGGTGATCGGCTCGATTTCGACGCCCATCTTTTCAGCGATCTTGGCCCAGTGGCGCAGCGACGAAATCTCCGACGGCGGCAGTTCCTCATGCGGATCGACCAGCGTTGCGAAAGTGTAGCGCGCCGGCGTGCGGCCCTTGGTGTCGCGCCACTCGCGGTTGGTGTAGGTCTCCAGGCACTGGAGAAAGTGCGTTTCCTCGTCCTCGGTCATCCTGGCCAGGGGATGGAAGCCAATCTTGCGGATCGAGGCCCATTCGGCGCTGTCCCTGATGTGGAGCTCGAGAGCCGGGGCACGGAACCAGTCGAACAGAAGTTTTGCGAAGCGGTCCCAGATCCTGGATGGTCCGATGCCGAAGAAGATGCAGACCTTCTGCGGAAAAGCGCCACCCAGGTCCTTGCGGCACTTGTTGAGTGCGAGTTCGAGTTCCGGCAACGCGTGCTCATAGAGCTTGCGTTCTGACAGGTCGATCATCGTTTCGACCGTCGGGATGACCTTATGGCCGCGCGAACCGGCAAGCAGCGACGCGTAATAGCCGCGGCTCTGGTAGCCATAATTGTTCGACAGGTTGATGACCTTCGGCCGCTGACCGCGAAACAGTGCCGGATGGGCAAGGTAGTCGCGATTGGTGATGATCTTGTGCGGCGTCGCCACCTGGTCGAGATCGTTCTGCCGGCCGGTAAGGATGACCCAGGTCATTGGCTGTCGCGCTTTCCGAGAGTGATGGCGGCGCGCAATCCGTCGCGGCCGAATTGCGCCATGTTCATGAAGATGCCGTAAGGCACGGGAATGTTGGCAGCATCGAGGATCGTCTCCTGCCGCTCGACCTCGACCCAAGGGTCGTGGATCAGGATATGATCGCCGTCGTCACCGATGGCCAATACCCAGTGCGGAACCTTCTTGCCGAACATCAGGAAGCCGCTGATCAGGACCAGCACCAGTTTTCCCTCTGCGATCGCGGTGCGAATGTCGTCAAGCCCGAATGAACGGTAATTCACCGGGATACCGTAAAGTTCCGCGCGGCGGCGAAAGTCGACCTGCGCCAGCTCCATGACCCGGCGCTTGTCCTCGCTGCGCACCGACTGCAGGAACAGCGCGCCGTAGAAGGAGACATAGATCTCAGCAGCAAGCCCGCTCTCATAACCGGCGACGGCCAGCCCGAACGGTTCGCAGCCGCCCGGCCCCGACATCATGAAAACGGTCGTCGCCTCACGCCACAGCCGGATTTCCATCACCGGATCCGGCACGAAGCCGGGGCCGAAGTAAGCCATCGCCATCATCAGGCAGCATGGTCCGCAGGTGAATTCGCAAGTCTGCTGATAAAACGGCACTTCGGTGGCGACCGGAATGTCGCCGCGCAAGGTCTTTTCATAGCGCAGCGCCGTGGCGCCATCCTCGTAGTAGTCCGGTTCACGACCGATCTTGCGGTAGCCGCTCTGCTCGTAGATCTGGATGGCGCGCGGGTTGTCCTCGCGGACTTCCAAACGAAGCATCATGCGGCCATGCTCGAAAGCGGCGGCTTCAGCCTCTTCCAGCAGCAGGCGGCCAACGCCACGGCCGCCGAAAAATGGACCGACGGCGATCGAATAGAGTCGTGCGACGCCGCTGCCCTTGCGAAACAGCACGACCGCATAGCCGGCGACGTGGCCATCGTTCTCGCCAACCAGCAGTTCGGCGGTGTCGCGTTCGATCAGTTGGCGAAAGGAGCGGCGAGAAATGCGGTCGCTCGAGAAAACGGCTTTTTCGATGGCGGCGAGGTCATCGACGTCGGACGCGCGGGCCTTGCGAATCTCGGCAGGCATGCGGGCTCAGAAAACCTCGATTGGGTTGTGGAAACGGCCCTAGTCTAAACATCGGTCACACCAGCCGAAGCGCCAGCATTCAGCAAGCGCTATCGCACCTCGATTAGGGCCGAATTGTGACAGTTTTCAAGGCAGGCAGGTCGCGCAAAGGCTTTGAAACGACCTTCGTGTTTCGGCATCGGCGCGGCTCCGGAAAAACGAGATCCTGCTCAGCTTTTCAAGCCCGCCAGAAGCTGGCCATAGGCGCTCTTGGCCACCGCGGCTAGCTGCTCGCGCGGCAGCGATCCGACGACGGCACAGCCATAACCCTTGTCCAGCCAGTAGACGGCCTCAGGACCATTTTCCTCCGACCCATAAGTGCCCTTGGCCTTGGCCGCCGATTCGGCGATTACGAAGAGCGATATGCGCTCGCCCTTGTCGTCCTCGTAAAGCAGCATCGCGGCCTTGCCCTGGCCGGCAGGCAGCAGCCGGCCACCGACCAGTTGGAATCCCTGCGCCGCCAGATCTGGCGCGACGAGCTTCAAACCTACCTGGTTAGACAGCCAGTTCTGCAAATGATCCTTGTCGCTTGCCGGCACTTCCACAGCATGCCGCTTTTCAGCGGCATAGATGACGTGGGCGGCAATCGCCTCTTCGGCAAGCTGGTCCTCGGCCGTATTTTCCAGGCCGAGGCCGCCGATGCCGGCAAGATAGCCGCCAGCACCGCCAATCACCAGGATGGCGGCAGCGGCGGCCGCAAGCCACCAACGCGAGCGCGACGGCGACGCTCTGACCGCTGGCGCCTCGCCGAGCACCACTTTATTCAGCCGCACCGGGACGGGTTCGTCCAGCACGCCGTTAAAGGCCGCGCGCAATGCTGCCCGGTCGGCGGCGTAGCGTGCGCTCTTGGCCTTCATCTCGGCATTGGCGTCGAGCCATGCCTCATAGGCCGTCCGCTCGTCGCCCGGCAACTCGCCATCGAGCGCCATGTGAATGTCGCGTTCGGAGAAATCGCGCCGGCTCATTTCTCGACGATCCTTATCGATCGGCGGCGCGCGGTATCATCCAGCAGCGCGCGCAGTTCCTCACGCCCGCGCGCGATGCGCGACATCAAAGTGCCGGCGGGGACTCCAAGGATGTTGGCGGCTTCGGCATAGGAAAACCCTTCGATGGCGACCATCACAAGGGCCGCGCGCCGGTCTGGGCTGATCGCCTGCAGAGCCTCGACGATCTCGCGCGAGGCGATGCTCTCGACCTGCTCGGCGGGTGCTGCCTGCGCCTCGCTCGCCTCGAGCGGCAGCATCGCTGCCTCGCCGCGCCGGTTCACCTTGCGCATCTGGTCGATGAACAAATGATGCATGATCGTAAACAGCCACCTCCTGGGGCTTTCTCCTGTCTGCCAGTTGTCGAGCCGCACAAGTGCCCGCTCGAGACAATCCTGGACGAGATCGTCGGCGGAATCGCGGTCGCGCAACAGCGAGCGTGCATAGCGGCGCAGACGCGGTATTTCACCAAGGATTGCTGCCTTCTTTTCGTCCATGACCGCTGGTTCTGGAGCCCTGTCCGTGGTGATTGAACGCGCCTTCGCGGCGCGGCGCAAGCGGCCAGCGCGAAGCGGTCCGCCGCCCCGGTCACCCAAGCATCTGAATAACGCTGCCAGCGGCAGGTTTATTCCCGGCAGGATTGAGAGGCAAACAGAGTCCCTCCCATCGCGAGCGACGCGACAAAGACCCGATATCCCGCCTTGGCACGTGCCGGAAGGCGCAGCGATCCAGAATCGAGCCGTCGAGTTCCTTCGCACACCCTCTGGCCCGCCGCCGCAAGGGGGGAGATTGGCGGTTTCGGCGACAGCGCCTTTTCTGCATCCCTGGAAGATTGGCGAAGGCAGTAATAACAGCGATCTCCCCGCAAGTGGGGGAGATGTCCGGCAGGACAGAGGGGGGCGCTGTCCAGGGCGCTGTCCCGCCGACATTGCCATCGGCAGATCACGCAACATTTGATCAAAAGGAGCCAGAATCGGGATGGGGTTAACCTTGCGGCTCCTCCCCTCCCACACTACCCAGCATACGGGTCCGTACAGGGCGGTTCGGCTGGTTATGCGGCTTTGGCAGGAGCCATGGCCGCCGGGCTTTCGGAAACGGCGTTCGCCGCACCGGCTTCGGTCCCTGCCCCGAGACGGTTGCGGGCTTCACCCGCTCCCACTTCAGGCTTCAGGGAAGGCTAGCTCCAGCTGGATTTTCCGCCGCATGGCCAATGCGAGAACTCCGTCCTACTCGTCCTTCCAAACCGTTCGGGCCTTCGCCTCCGCGGCAAGCCCGGCGACTATTATGCCCTCTGCTGACTTCTGCACCGCGATCGGCGCGCCTCACGGCGGGCCCAGTCCGGAATCCCGGACACGGCACAGCTCTCCCAAGGTAAGATCGACCGCCTTCCCCGCACACCCGCCAGATTTACCACCCCGGCCCTTGATGACCTTGGACTTCGCGGTCAGTTGCCCGCTCGTCCGGCCGGGTAGGCCTCATATCCGGTTCTTGTCCATCGGGTCGTGGTTTTGCTCCACATTTCCTTCAGACCCCGCCTCACGACGACGCCCTTGTGCTTCGATAACCCTTCGCCGCCATCAGGCTGGGTAGAGGACTTGCACCTCCGAGCTGTCGATCATGCTCGGCACACACAAAAAACCCGCCTCGGCGGGCGGGTCATTGGAGCCAATTGGCACCATACCCAAATTATTACCATAGCTGCCGGCACAAAGCAAGAACAAAATACGTTGCGACCGGCAAAAAATGCGAATTCGCTTCGCCCTGTTCGCCTTTGAGGCCGCGTTCCTTCGCGCCCCCCTCTGCCCTGCCGGGCATCTCCCCCACAACTGGGGAGATTGGCAGCTTCGGCGACAGCGCCTTTTCTGCATCCTTGGAAAATTGAGGAAGGCCGTGACTCCAGCGATCTCCCCTGATCCCTTAGGCCTCCCTCGCGGCCCTTGTCAGCAGCCGCTGATAAAACAAGCCAATGCCGATGAGCACCGCGCCGAGGCCGATGAAGGACAGCGCCCGCAACACACCTTCCAGCTCCGACATGTCGAAGACGAAGACCTTGAGCACGGCGACCGAGATCAGCGCCGCCGACGCAATGCGCAGCACCTGCGACCTCAGCCAGACACCGGCGGTGAGCAGCACCACGCCGATGACCAGCCAGAGCGCCGAATAAGTATAGGTCTCGAGCTGGCCGAGGCCGCTCCACAGGCCGATGAACTCACCCTTGAACAGCCTCCTGACCGACAGCGTCGCATAGGCGAAGGCGAGCACCGCCGCCACAACCGCCAGCATGGCCGCATACCATTTCGGCCGCTTGTCGCGGGTATAGAGCGCCAGTGCGCCTGTCGCGACTGCCGGCAAGAGGTAGGCGAGCAACAGAAGGTTGAACACCGGAATGCTGCCGGTCGATTCATCCGTCAGCAACGGGTTCAGCGCCAGAAAATGCTGGAGGACGATGAACGCGACCGAGACCACGCCCGCTGCAATCGAGCCGTAGCGCAGCACCGAACTTGGCGAGCGCATGTCGATGGCGACCAGGATGGCACCGCCACCGATGGCGATCAGCGTGTAGATCGCCTGTTCGGCAAGCGTCGCAGCAGCGGTATCGATGACGCCGCCATGCATGGCATGGCGCACCAGCATGGCGACGGTGAGCAGGGCAAACAGCGCGGCGCCGGCCTCCATTCCGAGGCGCGGTCGGCCGTTGGTGGTTCGGGCAAGCTGCCAGGCGGCAAAGCCGAAGGCGAGCGCCGGCACGCCATATCCAAGCAGCAGCCAGTTGAACACCGGCGTCTTCGACAGGAACTCGGCACCGACGATGGTCGGGTCGAAGGCAGCGCGGCCGAGCACTGCAATCACCGCACCAACGGAAATCCAGCCAAGCACCGGATAGCTGCGCCAGCGCGTCGCCAGCGCCGGCACGACGGCGGCTGCTCCGAGCAGGATGGTTGTCCAGCCTGAACCGAAGGCCATGTGCAGCATCAGCAGGCCGGCAATCGCCGCGCCGCCGAGCGCGAAGGAGACGGCAGCGCCGCCGGTCAGCGGCGGCGCTTCGCCGCGCGCTATCCATTCGCCGCCGGCGACGAAGACGCCGACCAAAACGGCTGCGACCGCCGCATAAGCAAGATCACGGTCGAGATTGCCGAAGGCAGACCAGAGCGCCAGCAAACCAGTGGCGCGACAGCGCTCCAGGCCGCCCATGCGGCGGCGCGCAGCCAGCCAGCGGCCGCAAAACGGCGCGCCGCCCAAAAGCCGGCGCCGATGAAGACCAGGCCGAGCGCGATGCCGACCCTGAGCATCAAGGCATCGGACGCCACGACCGGCATGCCGTCGACGCCAAGAGTGCCACCCGAAAAATCGGAAGCGATCGTGGTCGGCGGAATGATGCCGAAATAGACCAGTACCGTCGCCAGCCCGGCGGCGTGCAGCAGTGCAAGCGCCCGCGGCCGGTAGAGCGCCACCGCCACCAGGGCTGCGACAAGGGCGGCCCCCGGCAATGCACCGCGGATGGCGGCGAAGGCCGGATCGACAAACAGGGCCAGCGCCGAAAGGCCAACGAAGAAGCCCGGCGCGATCGACGGCCAGTCGAAGCCGCTGCCGGCGACCGCTTCGTCGCGGCGGCCAAGCCAGACGAAGGCGAGCACGGCCAGTGTCACCCCGTCGATAAAGAGGATGACGGCAAGGTTCGCCCCCGGCGCGTCGGTCATGTAGAAGATGGTCCAGATGCCCGTGGCGACGAAGGCTGCGGCCATCAAAAGCCTCCAGTCGCGGATGCGGGCAATGACGCAGGTGGCGGCGAGCACGATCGCCAGGTAGCCGAACAGCGCCCACGGATTGGGCGCCTGCGAGGCGACCAGCAGCGGCGTCACCATGGCACCGAGCAGGCCGACGCCGGCCAGCGCCTGACCGTGGACCAGGCTTGCCGCGATCGTCGCCACCCCGATGGCGCCGAGCAGCGTGAAAGCGAGCGTCGGGCCGATGAAGCCGTAAACGCTGTACGCGGCGTAGACGGTACCGAACAGGATGAAAGCGCCGGCCGCCGTCAGGATCGCCGGGATATAGGCACCGGCAGCGCCTTGCACCGGCACCCTGAAGCCGGTGCGCCGGATGAACTCGCCGCCGGCGACCAGCACCAGCCCGAGTGCCGCCGCCATGACAAGCCGCACGCGTGGCCCGAAAATGCCGGCCTCGATGGTGTAGCGGATCAGAAACAAGCCACCCAGCGCCAGCGCGATGCCGCCGACCCAGACCGCCCAGCGGGTACCGAGCGCCGTTTCGACGTCGGACTGGCGAGCTGCCTTCGCCGCTGCCGCCGGTTGCGCCGACTCCGGCGCGGACGGCGCCGTTGTATCGGCATCGGCCTCTGTAGCTGACACGACCGCTGCGGGCCGTGGCGATACGGCCATGTCGGCTGCAGCCGCAAGCGGGATTGCGGCATCCGCCGGTTTGCTGTCGTTTGCAGCCGGTTCCTTGGCTTGCGGCGGCAGCGCGGGCGTGCCCGAAAGCACAAGGCTGCGCAAGGCGCCAAGCTCGCGCTCGATCAGGCCGATGCGGCTCTGCTGGCGTGAAATGATGACGAACAGCGCGATGATGGCGACGAGGCCAATCAGGCTTTCAAACATGGCGGTTCCCCCAAACCAGGCCAGTTGTCACTGACATTCAATGTTCAGTGACATTCAAATGCGGCGGCCAAACGGCCGGTCCATTCAACGTGCCGCCAGATTGGCCGGAAAGATCGAGCATGTTTCGGTGCCGAAAGCCAGCAGCTTGCCGTTGGCGTCGTTCAGCGCCGCTTCCGAAACCGTCAGCGTGCGGCCCTTGTGCACCACTTTGCCGTCGCACACCACCTCGCCCGTCCTTGGCGTGATCGGCCGCGTCAAATTCACTTTGAACTCGGCCGTCGCATGGGCCTCGCCCACCTGCGAAATGGTGCCAAGGCCGAGCGGCGAAACGTTTTCGGGATCAGGTTCAACTTCGCTCATCTGGTGGTTTCCCCGGCGCTTGCCTTGCCGGATTCATGGCCGGGTGAATGATGCCTGCGCAAGGCGGCGAGAAACCCGGCGCGGGCGCCGGGAGGCTCGATGCCGCGCGGTTCGTAGACATGGCGGGTCAAAAAGAAGCCGGTCAGCCGGAAGGCGTCCTCGATCGCCGCCGGATCGGCGCGCAGCCCGGAGCCGCGCTGCAGGAAGGCAGGCAGCGCCAGCATCTTGTCGCGCCACGGCGCGCCCGCCGCCCGCGACACGGCGCGGCCGGATTTCGGCGAGACATAGGCAAGGTCCTGCCTGGTGCCGGTCGCCGCACACTGGCTGAGATCGAGGCCGAAACCGAGTTCGTCGAGTACCAGCAGCTCGAAGCGGGCCACCAGCTCGCCGGCGGCATCGGCATCGTCGAGATGAGCGATCATCACCGCAAGCGTCTCGTAAAGGCCGCCATGGGCGTCACGCTCAGGCAGAAGACGCAAATGCGCGGCCATCGTCTGCAGGCCGTAGACGGCAACGGCGCTGTCCATCAGCCGGGCGGCGTTCATCTCGATAGCCTCGACTTGGAAGGTGCCGAGATGCTCGTCGAGCCGCGCCCGCCACAACAGGTCGACGCGATTGCCGGGCTGCAAGACAGGCTGCTGTTTGCGCGAACGGCCGCCGCGCACGAGACCGAGATGGCGGCCATGCGCGCACGTCATCACCTCGAGAATGGCGCTGGTTTCGCCATGCTTGCGGGTGCCGAGAATGATTCCCTCGTCGCGCCATTCCATGACGAGAGCTTGTCACCGGTTGGATGGCGAAATCAAGATGTGCGACGTATCCGCCGCCAAACCAAAACGGCCCGTAGCGTATCGCTATGGGCCGTTTTTTGCGAGATCGTCGTTTGATCAGAACGAGCGCTGGAAGCGGAAGATGCCGCCGATTGTGTCGGCATCGTCGGCATCGAAATTGTCGTAATAATCGACTTCGGCGGTGATCGTGTAACCAGGAACGATGGTGTAGGCGACGTTGGCCGCAACGGCGAAGTCTTGGTCGTCGGTATAGGAGACCTGGGCGTTCAAAGACGTCTTCTTGTTGACGGCATAGCTGCCGCCGCCCCAGACGGCAAAGTTGCCAGTCCACGGCTTGTAGAAGTTCTTCGCGACGTTGTCGTCGCTGCCGTAGCCCGCCATCACGAACAGGGTCAGGTCAGTAATCGGCTTGACGTCGAGGCGAGCTTTGCCGGCCCATTCTTCCGACGTGCTGTTATAGGCGCCGACCGCAGTGATCGCACCCCAGTCGCCCTTGTATTTCACGCCGCCGACGACAAACGGAACGTAGCTGTCGATCGACTGGTCAGCGCCGGAGCCCGTTTCGACCGAGGCGACTGCCGTAAAGCCATTACCGCCATCGAAATAGTAACTGATCAGGTTGGTGTCCTTGGTGCCGTAAGGAATGATAGTGTCCTGGACGACGTTGCCGGCGTAACCGATGAACGAATCATAGACAGTTTCATCCTTACCGACGCGGAAACCTCCAAGCTGGATCCAGGCGAAGTTCAGGGTAACCGCCTTGTTGTCCTGCACGCTGAAATCAACACCGCTCACGGTGTGTTTGGTGTTGCCGAAGTTGAAACGGGTCTCGGTATAGGTCTTCAACGTGCCGAGCTCGGTCTCCTGGCCGGTCCACGTCTTCAGATTGAAGCGGGCATTCTTGTTCCAGGTCTGCTGCTCGTCACCGTCCATAAGGTCATGTGTCGTCGCGCCATCGAAAACGCGGCCGGCGTCGCCGAAGCTGGCGTCATAGCGGACATAGCCGCCGATGCGCAGGCAGATTTCGGTGCCGGGGACGTAGTAGTAGCCAGCGCCGTAGACGTCGCAGATCTTGACGTATTCGGCGGGTTCCGGCTCGGCGACCACAACAGCGTCGGCGGCGCGCGCACCGGAGACCGCGACGAATGCCGCGGCTGAGCCGAGAAGAAGGCTCTTGATATTCATTTTCTGACCTCTCCAGTCAAAGTTAAAAATGGCTTTGGATTCATGGGTTGAACGGCTGAACGCCTCACCCACGTCGAAAAAGGCGCGCACCGCACCCCCTCTTCAGGCGGCGAACATACTCATCCGCATTCCAGTCTCAATGACGATTCCAAAAATAATCAATGTTTGTATAACAGACTAAATTCATGTTGCACAAATATCACTTTATATTTTCTTCACAATTTGCCCCCGGCACAAACGACACACTGTCACAATTGTACAAAAATATACTTATGCCATTAGCCGGCAAACCGATACGAGTCCGACATACATTCCTTCTACGTGTTCTTTTTTTGGAATAGACTTCTAACGTTGGCAGCGAGATCAAGGCGACTTCGCCATCGCTGCGTTCTGTGCGGCAAGAACGACTTCTGCCACCAGATCCCGTTTGAGCATTTCAATGGGAATACGTCCGGCGAGGCCGGGCGCGGGGCCGATCAGCCACGACCAGGCATGCCGTGGATCGGGCATCGCGGATAACACTTCCTTGATACCCGGCGCCGGCCTGCCGTCGATGAACTGGGCCAGGGGAAATACATGTTTGCGGCCACCGGTGCGCAACGCAACGACGGTGCCGCTCCGCTGCCAGCGATGCAGGGTCGAGCGCGATATGCCGAGATTTTGCTGCAGGAACGTCGACCCGGCGACCCGACCGGCCCAGTCCTCGAGCCTCATCGAGTCGAGGTCGCCCGTTCCGGCCAGGTGTTGGATGTCTGCCCCTTGGCCTTCGTGCGCCGTCGACAGATGCGTCCGGGCACGGCGTTCCGCAGCTTCGGCTGCCAATATCCGCACGAAACGCGACGCCATGCCGGGTAATCTTTCCTGCATGGTGTCGATCGCACTGATGTCGGTCGGCGCAAGCAAAGCGACGGCGGCGGCAACGGCGCCGGCGACCCTGCCCGCTGCAACGACCGCATCGCTGTTCGTAACCTTGCCTTGCCGCGCCAGCACGCGCTCGATCTCAACAGCGACGGCGTTTGCAAACTCGATCTGACGGATGGGGTCGATGCGATTCCAAGTCCTGGTCATGTCCTAATCTGGCTGCTTGCCCGCCTGTTCCGGTTTGCTCGGAAGCGGGTCTTCGCACGCCTATAGGCAGGGTGTATGACGGAGAGACGACAAACGGTAACCATGCTCGATCGCAGTATCGGCAGGAGTTCCAGCCGGTCAGCTGGCCTGTTTTGCATGAAGTATCGGAAATTTCTCAGAAACCGCTCAGGATTTCCCGTCGCGCCGGTACCCCCAAGGAACGGGTCGGCCCGACATGGCCGGCGCATGGCCTCCCGGAATGATTCGGCCGGCTGTTCAATATGCAAGTCGACCAATCGGGCAGCCCGGCGACCGCTCAGAATCCTGAGGCGGCCAACAGGCCGCTCTGCGGATCGCCCAAACAGGCTCAGTGCGGAAATTCGAGCCCCATTTCACGGTAGCGCTCGGGATCGTCGCCCCAGTTCTCGCGCACCTTGACGAACAGGAAGAGGTGCACCTTCTGCTCGAGTATGCCTGCGATTTCCATGCGCGCGGCCTGGCCGATGGCGCGGATCGTCTCGCCCTTATGGCCGAGCACGATCTTCTTCTGGCTGTCACGCTCGACATAGATTGTCTGGTCGATGCGCACCGAGCCGTCCTTCTTCTCTTCCCATTTCTCGGTCTCGATGTGGGAGGAATAAGGCAGTTCCTGATGCAGCCTGAGATAGAGCTTTTCGCGGGTGATCTCGGCCGCGAGCTGGCGCATCGGCAGGTCGGAGATCTGGTCCTCCGGATAGTACCAGGGGCCGGCCGGCAAGGTCTCGGCGAGATAGTCGAGCAGGTCCTTGCAGCCGGACCCGGTCAGCGCCGAAACCATGAAGGTGCGCTTGAACGGCACCCTTTCGTTGGCTGCCGCCGACAATGCCAGCAACGTCTCGTGCTTGACCCGATCGACCTTGTTGAGGATCAACACCATCGGCTGCCGGACATCCTTCAGCCGCTCGAGGATGGCGTCGGCATCGCCCCGGATGCCGCGCTCGGCATCGATCAAGAGCAGCACGATATCGGCGTCCTTGGCACCGCCCCACGCTGTGGTCACCATCGCGGTGTCCAGCCGGCGCTTCGGCTTGAATATGCCCGGCGTGTCGACGAAGACGATCTGCGCGTTGTTGTGGGTGGCAATGCCGCGCACGATAGCGCGCGTGGTCTGCACCTTGTGCGTCACGATCGACACCTTGGCGCCGACCAATTGGTTGACCAGCGTCGATTTCCCCGCATTGGGCGCGCCGATCAGCGCGACGAAGCCGGAGCGGGTAGCGGGAGCTTCTGTTGCCGGAGCTTCGGTGGCGGTCATGCGGCACTCCCTTGATCGAGCCAGACGCCTTCCCGCTGCAGAAGTGCCGCGGCTGCAGCCTGCTCCGCCTCGCGCTTGGAGCGCCCGCTGCCGGTCGCCGGCGGATAGGCGCCGACCTTGACACTGACGGTGAACAGCGGATCGTGGTCCGGTCCCTCGCGGCTGTCGATTATGTAAACCGGCACTGCGCCTGCCGCCTGATGCGCCCATTCCTGGAGTTCGGTTTTCGCATCGCGACGGGCGGCGTCAATGGCTTGCGAGCGCGGCTGCCAGTATCTGTGGATGAAGGCACGGGCCGCTTCCAACCCTCCGTCGAGATAGAGCACGGCGATCAGCGATTCCAATGCATCGGCGCGCAGATTGACGCGCTTGCGCCCGTCGAGGCCGCGTACGTCCGAACCGGCGCGAATAAGTTCCGGCAGGCCGATCTCCTCGGCAATTTCCGCCAGGGCTTCAGCGTTGACCAGAGCGTTCAATCTCAGCGACAGCTCACCCTCGGCGGCGTCGGGAAATGCCGCCAGCAGCATATCGGCAACGACAAGGCCGAGAACGCGGTCGCCCAGGAATTCGAAACGTTCGTAGTCGATGCCGGCGTGACTGCCGCGAGCGCTGGCATGGGTCAGCGCCCGCTGCAGGCGCTGATGGTCGCCAAAACTGTGGCCGGTGCGCTCCCTGAGCGCCTCGGCGAGCGCATCGGCGGTCAGCCGTTTCGTCGCCGCCATGGCCCTAATTGACGAAATCGAACAGGCGCGAGGCGCGCATCAGTGACGGCCATTTCCAGATTTCGAGCGGGCTGGCGCTGCCGCCGATCGAGAAGAAAATGAGGTTGGCGCGGCCGACCAAATTCTCGTCCGGCACGAAGCCGACGGTGAAGCGGCTGTCCGACGAGTTGTCGCGATTGTCGCCCATCATGAAATAGTGACCGGGCGGCACCTTGAACTCTTTGGTATTGTCGCCGATCGAAGCCTGCGTCAGGTCGAGCGTGTCGTAGCTGACGCCGTTCGGCAGCGTCTCGCGATAGACATCGACCGGCCCGTTCTCCTCGGTGATGTCGCGGTTGTCGATCTGCCCGACCTTGACGCGCGGCACGCCCACGTCGTTGATGAAGAGCTGGCCATCCTTGACCTGGATCTTGTCGCCCGGCAGGCCGACGACGCGCTTGATATAATCGACAGAAGGATCCGGCGGAAACTTGAACACCACCACGTCGCCGCGCTTCGGCTCTGAGCCCCAGATGCGGCCCGAAAAGATGTTCGGCCCGAACGGCAGTGAATAGCGGGAGAAGCCGTAGGACCACTTGGTGACGAAGAGATAGTCGCCTTCGAGCAAAGTCGGCCGCATCGACCCGGACGGGATCGAGAACGGCTGGAACAGGAGCGTGCGGATGACCAGCGCAAGCAGCAGGGCCTGGACTATGACGCTGACGGTTTCGCCAAGTCCGCCGGATTTCTTCTGGGTTTTTTCAGCCACGCTCATGTCGTCCTCGATTGTGCGTTGGATGGTATAGAGTCTCGGCGCGCGCTGGGCAACGTCATGCCGGTGGTCAGATGCAATCAATGTGGCGCTTCTTCGACCGGCAACGCTTCAATGATCACAAAGGCTTGAGCGAGCGGAAAATCATCGGTGATGGTGAGGTGGATCACCGCGCGGTGCCCTTCAGGCAGAATTTCGTCCAGCCGCGCGGCCGCCCCATTGGTCAGCGCCATGGTCGGCTTGCCGCTGGCCAGGTTGACGACCCCCATGTCGCGCCAGAACACACCCTGCGCCATACCGGTACCCAATGCCTTGGCGCAGGCTTCCTTGGCAGCGAAACGCTTGGCGTAGGAGGCCACACGCGCCGCGCGGTTTTCGGAGCGCGCCTGTTCGATCTCGGTGTAGATGCGCTGGATGAAGCGCTGGCCATGGCGTTCCAGCGACTTCTCGATGCGTCTGATGTCGATGAGGTCGCTGCCGATACCGATAATCATTCGGCAGGAACTTCCGGCCCGGTTTTTCCAGCCTTTGCCGCTCTTTCGGCCAGCCGCTTGCGGCGCTGCTCGTGGAAGGTGACCATGCCCCAGCGGGTGATGCCGTAAAACAGCAGGCCGAAAACCAGGCCGAGCGGTATTGCGCCGATCGTCATCGGCTTCAGCACCGGTCCCCACAATTGCGCAAAGGAAAGATTATGCAGCATGTCGCCGAGATGCGCGGGCGGGCCATGCGCCGGCAGGTGTTCATGCAGGATCAGCTTGCCGACCTCCCAGGAGGCGGCCCATAGCAGCGGAAAGGTTAGGGGGTTGCCGAAGACCGTGCCGAGTGCTGCCGCGACCAGATTGCCGGCGATCAGCCAGCACAGGATGGCAGCAATGATGAAGTGAAAGCCAAGCGGGAAAAACGACGCGAATACGCCCGCCGCAACACCTGCGGCCACGGCATGCGGCGTGGCCCTAAGCCGCAGGATGCGCTTGGAAAAATACCGCAGCGAGCGCGAGAACGAGCGGCGCGGCCACAAATAAGTACGCACCCGCTCGAAAAAACCATCAGGCTTGCGCCGTCGAAAAAGCACTCTGTTCCTGTTCCTAGTTCCGTCAATAGCTTCACGCCGGCTTCTCCAGCCGGGCGCGACAGCCCCATGCTGCGCTCTGCGGTCGCCGAAAAGCAACTACGACTTTGATATAGCGATGCGCTGGCCGAAGAACAACGAGGCCGACGGCATCCGCTTGGTGGCCGGTCGCGCCGGCCCTGGGTGTCGCCGTTCTGAACAGGGCATGATCGCGGCGAATTTAAGGAGCGTCACTTAGGATCGATATTCGCTGACCTCGACGAGATTGCCGTCCGGATCGCGGAAATAGACCGACATCATCGCACCCCGAGCGCCGACACGCTCGACCGGGCCGACCGCTATCACCACACCATTGGCGGCGAGGTTGGCACATATCTCGGCGAGCGGCCGGGCAGCAATCAAGCAGAAATCTCCGGAGCCCTGCGTCGGCGCCTTCGCCTTCGGCTCGAAGGTGTGCCCGACCTCGTGCACATTGATCTTCTGCGTTCCAAACAGCAGCGCCGTTGGTCGGTCCGGCTCGTCGAGGCGCTTGAAGCCAAGCACGCGCTGATAGAAGGCGCAGGTATCGTCCACCGAACGAACCGTCAGCACGAAATGATCGATGCCGGCAATCACGGAAGCGCCTCTTGACTTGTTTTTATGCATGTCGTTGTCCCAAAACCGCCGCACACTTTTGGGCGACATGCATTAGATATTGCGGCTGCCCGGCTTGATCGCCGGTATGGCGGCGAGTTCGGGCGGCAGCCTGTCGGCCGGATAGGCCGGAACTTCGTATTCGGCGAGTGCGATCAGCGGCACGCCGACATCGGTCTTGCCGGCCGAACGGTCGATGATGCATGCGGCGGCAACGACTTCGGCGC
The DNA here is from genome assembly GCF_040321165.1 of Mesorhizobium sp. M0500. Taxonomy (NCBI): domain Bacteria; kingdom Pseudomonadati; phylum Pseudomonadota; class Alphaproteobacteria; order Hyphomicrobiales; family Phyllobacteriaceae; genus Mesorhizobium; species Mesorhizobium sp. M0500. Next base: position 190,594 of record NZ_JAMYRB010000003.1, on the reverse strand, counting down.
CAAGGCCGCGCAGGCAGTCGATGGTCTCGCGGATCGACAGGCCGGTGGTGACGATGTCCTCGACAATGACGACGCGCGATCCCTTGGCGATCTCGAAACGGCGCAGCCTGAATTCGCCCCCTTCCCGCTCGACCCAGATCGCCGGCGCACCAAGATGGCGCGAGGTCTCATAGGCCGGGATCAGCCCGCCGATCGCCGGGCCGACGACGTAGTCGATCCTGCCGGGCACGTCAGTGCGAATCTTTTCGGCGAGCGCCTTGCACAAGCGCTCGGTCTTGTCGGCATGCATGAAAACACGCGCTTTCTGCAGAAAGACCGGGCTGCGCAGGCCCGACGTCAGGATGAAATGCCCTTCGAGAACGGCGCCGGCCTCGCGGAAAATGCCCAGCACTTCATCGGTGTTCATCGTTCACTCCATGTCCATGGTGAATGGTGAATGGTGAATGGTAGTGAGAGCACCCTCTTCACTATTCACTATTCACTATTCACTATTCACCCATTCACGCGCCTTGCATCGCTGACGCTCGAATTGTCCTTTAGCTGCGACAGCAGCCGGTTCAAGTGCTTGAGGTCCCACACTTCGAGATCGATCAGCATTTCGGTGAAATCGGGCGCGGTGCGCACCATCGACAGAGTGTGGATATTGGCGTCGTTGGATGCGACGACCTGTGCAATGTCGGCCAGCGAGCCCGGCGCGTTGATGGCGGTGACCGAGACGCGCGCCGGGAACCGCTCCTTGGTGCGCTCGTCAATATCCCAGCGCACGTCGATCCAGCGCTCGGGCTGGTCGTCAAAGGCCTGCAGCGCCGGCGACTGGATCGGATAGATGGTGATACCGGTTCCCGGCTGCACGATGCCGACGATGCGATCGCCTGGCACTGCCCCTTCCGGCGCGAAGCGCACCGGCAGATCGCCGCGCACACCGCGGATCGGCACCGCGTCGTCGCGCGGCTGGTTCTTGTCCTTGCGTGCGGCGCGGCCCGGAATCTGGAACAGCATGCCGGCGGCGTTGCGGATCTTCGACCAGCCCTCCTCGCGCTGCTTGGGCGCGACCAGCGTGACACGCTCGTCCTTGTAGTCGGGAAACACCGCCTTCATGACATCGGTGGAGGCAAGTTCGCCTCGGCCGACCGCGGCCAGCACATCCTCGATGTCCTTGCGCGCCAGCCGGTGCAGCACCGGCTTCAGGCTTTCCTTGGTGAAGGTCTTGCCGGAGCGTTCGAAGGCGCGCTCCAGAATGCGGATACCGAGACCTGAATATTGCTTGCGAATGGCGTTCTTGGTGGCGCGGCGGATGGCCGAGCGTGCCTTGCCGGTAACGACCACCGATTCCCACGCCGCCGGCGGGACCTGCGCCTTCGAGCGGATGATCTCGACCTCGTCGCCGTTCTTCAGCTCCGTCATCAGCGGCATGATGCGGCCATTGACCTTGGCGCCGACGCAAGTGTCGCCGACGTCGGTGTGGACGGCATAGGCAAAGTCGATCGGCGTGGCGCCGCGCGGCAGCGCGATCAGCATGCCCTTCGGCGTGAAGCAGAATACCTGGTCCTGAAACAGTTCCAGCTTGGTGTTTTCGAGGAAGTCCTCGGGATTGTCGCCTTCGGCAAGCTGCTCGATGGTGCGCCGCAGCCAGGCATAGGCATTGGTTTCCTTCGAGATCGCATGGGCGGCACCATTCATCTTGCCACCGGTATCCTTATAGATCGAATGAGCCGCGACGCCGTATTCGGCGATCTTGTTCATTTGATAGGTGCGGATCTGCAATTCGACGCGCTGGCGCGACGGGCCGACGATGGTAGTGTGGATCGAGCGGTAGTCGTTCTGCTTCGGCGTCGAGATGTAATCCTTGAAGCGGCCGGGCACCATCGACCAGGTGGTGTGGATGGCGCCGAGCGCGCGGTAACAGTCCTCGACCGTCTCGACAACGACGCGGAAGCCGAAAATGTCGGACAGCTGCTCGAACGACAGCGCCTTGGCCTCCATCTTGCGGAATACCGACCACGGCTTCTTCTGCCGGCTCTTGACCTCGGCCTTGATCGAATATTTGTCGAACAGCGTGGAGAGCGCCTTCTCGATCTCCGACAGCACGCCCTTGTTGCGCTCGAAGATTTCGGCCAGCCGTGCGGTGACGGCGCGGTAGGCTTCCGGATTGATGAAGCGGAAGGCAATCTCCTCCAGCTCCTCGCGCATGCCTTGCATACCCATGCGGCCGGCCAGCGGCGCGTAGATGTCCATCGTCTCTTCGGCGATGCGCAGGCGCTTGGCTTCCGGCACATGGTCGAGCGTGCGCATATTGTGCAGGCGGTCGGCGAGCTTGACCAGAAGCACGCGCACGTCTTCCGAGATCGCCAGCAACAGCTTGCGCAGGTTCTCCGCCTGCTCGGCCTTCTTCGAGACGAGGTCGAGCTTCTTCAGCTTGGTCAGGCCCTCGACCAGCTTGCCCATTTCCGGGCCGAACAATTCGTCGATCTCGGCCCTGGTCGCCGTGGTGTCCTCGATCGTGTCGTGCAGCAAGGCAACGGCGATCGTCGCCTCGTCCATGTGCATTTCGGTGAGGATGGCGGCGACTTCGAGCGGATGCGAGAAATACGGGTCGCCGGAGGCGCGTTTCTGGTGGCCATGCTTCTGCATGGCGTAAACATAGGCCTTGTTGAGCAGCGCCTCGTTGACGTCAGGCTTGTAGCGCTGCACGCGCTCGACAAGCTCATACTGACGCATCATGGCCGGGATCTCGCAATGCTGAAATGAATCATGCGCCGCACTGGCGTACGGCGCATGTCATAGATAGCCACGAAACTGCCGACGCGAAAGTGTCGGCAGTTGTCGCTAAGATCAATAATCGTCGCTTTTTTCCGGCGGCACCAGGCCTTCGATGCCGGCCAACAGGTCTTCTTCGGTCATGCGATCGAAGGTGACGTTGTCCTCGGCGTCGTCGGCATCGGTGGCTGCAACGGCGCTGCCGGTCTGGTCGGCAATCGCCTCGCCATCGGCTTCCGGCTCATCGACCTCGACATGCTTCTGCAGCGAATGGATGAGATCTTCCTTGAGGTCGTCCGGCGACAGCGTCTCTTCGGCGATTTCGCGGAGCGCAACGACCGGGTTCTTGTCGTTGTCGCGCGGTACGGTGATCTGCGCGCCCTGGCTGATCTGACGGGCGCGGTGGCCGGCCAAGAGCACCAGCTCGAAGCGGTTGTCGACCTTGTCGATGCAATCTTCAACGGTTACGCGGGCCATGAGTTGCCCCTTTCATGCCTGGATTTGATGGAAAACAGGCGCGGTCCATAACCTGAACGCTGCCAAAATACAAGCTTTTATGGCGGTGCGCAGCTCTGACGCGGGCCGCCTGCGACGACACAGCGCCGATCACAATTGCTTGCGGTGCGGCATGGTGCCTTGGATTGCCGTAAAACTGGCGTTATCTCGAACGATGAAGGCCAACAGGTCTATTATCAGACCGGCCGATAGTCGCCACGCATTTAGACGACCGCTTATTTCGAAAAAGGACATTTTCCATGTTCGATCCTCGTGAAAAAATCGCTCTCTTTATCGACGGTGCCAATCTCTACGCCACCTCGCGCGCGCTGGGCTTTGACATCGATTACCGCAAACTTCTGGCGAGCTTCCAGAAACGCGGCTATCTGCTGCGCGCTTATTACTACACCGCGCTGGTCGAGGATCAGGAATACTCCTCGATACGGCCGCTGATCGACTGGCTCGACTATAACGGCTTCAAGGTGGTGACCAAACCGGCCAAGGAATTCACCGACTCGACCGGCCGGCGCAAGATTAAGGGCAATATGGATATCGAGCTGACCGTCGATGCGCTCGAGCTTGCCGATGTCGTCGACCATTATGTCATCTTTTCGGGCGACGGCGATTTCCGCACGCTGGTCGAGGCGCTGCAGCGGCGCGGGCGCAAGGTGTCGATCGTCTCGACCATGGCTTCGCAGCCGCCGATGATCTCCGACGATCTGCGCCGCCAGGCCGACCATTTCATCGACTTGATGACGCTTAAGAATGAAGTCGGCCGCGATCCGTCGGAGCGGCCGGTGCGCCGGCCCGAACCGGCCGAAGTCGACGAGGAAGACTATTGACGGTCGTTGCCTTGACCGCGCCCCTGGTCGTCTCCCCCGAACCCGATCGCGATTGCCCGCTCTGCCCGCGGTTGCACGACTTCATCGCCGAGTGGCGACGGCGCGAGCCGTCCTGGTTCAACGCGCCGGTGCCGACCTTTTTGCCGCCGGAAGGCGAGGATGCAGTGCGTCTGCTGATCGTCGGGCTGGCGCCTGGACTGCGCGGGGCGAACCGGACGGGGCGCCCCTTCACCGGCGATTTTGCCGGCGACCTGCTCTACAACACGCTGATCGCGCACGGCTTTGCGCGCGGCGAATTCAAAGCGCGACCGGATGACGGGCTGGAGCTTGTCGGTACGGCGATTACCAATGCGGTGCGCTGCGTGCCGCCGGACAACAAGCCGGTTGGCGCCGAGATAGCGACCTGCCGGACGTTCCTGGTGCCGACGATCGCGCGATTTCCAAATCTGCGCGCTGTGCTGGCGCTTGGCTCGATCGCGCACCAGTCGACCGTGCGGGCGCTCGGCCAGCGCGTTGCCGCCTATCCGTTCCGGCATGGTGGGCAGCAGCAGGCCAATGGCATCACGCTGTTTTCCAGCTATCATTGCTCGCGCTACAACACCAATACCGGCGTGTTGACGGAAGCGATGTTCGTCAACGTCTTCAGTCAGATAGAAGCTTTTCTGAAGACATAGAGTCGGACGAGGCCCGCTGGCAAGCCCTAGATTCGGGCGATCGCGAACAACCAGGCCAGGAGATCCAGCAACCACAGAAACAGTGCAAGCTGCAGCGCGACGCGCAGGCGTTGGATGATCCGCCAATTGCTAGCCATGTCGGATTTGATGCGCAGCGCAAGCGCTCGGTGCATCCCGTCCAGGGTTGCGGGAGGGTGCCGATCGACGAAGTCCTGGAGCAGCTTCTCTGGATCGAAACGGAACGTATAGTTATAATACGGCCACACCATAATCGCGACCAGCAGCCCGATAAGAAAAAGCAATGTCAGCGCCAGCCAGTCCCAAGGCCCCACGCCATCCAGGAGCGCCCTGCCTCCGAGGAGAGAACTCGCGAACGCGGTTGCGAAGATCAGATTGCCGGCGCGCGTATTGAGACTTTCAACCACGCCCTGCTGGTGCTGGAGGCCACGCACCGCCTCCGCATAGACAAATGCCAGGCGGGGGTCGCCGCCGTCCGTCGCAGCAGGCGGGGCGTTGCTGTCATTGGTTGATGAAGGGCGCTCCGGCATCAAATGTACTTAGCACGGCGCCGCCTGCGATATGAATAGCCACATGGGGAACGCTTCGTCGCTCTGTCTTCGGGCCATCGAGGGTGTTTTGGTGGACAGGAATAGCGTCAATCCGACGCCGTCGCTTCAGGCGCTGCGGCAAACAATGCGGCCAGCGTCGCAGGTCCGCCCTGGAGAACATTCAGGTCGACGTCGCCGCTGATGCCGTCGACGCGGCCCCGGTTGTGATACTGCCAGTAGATCCAGTTGTCATGGCCCGGCCGCAGCGCCAGCGAACGCAGCCAGCGCGGGCGGCTGGCTAGCTGCCCGGCATAGGCTTGCGCCGCCTCGTCGGTCACATAGAGGATCGCCGTCTTGCCGAACGCCGCCTCGACCGGGCCGAGGAAGGCGGAGAGTTCGGCGCTCAGCTGTTCGGGAGTTGGCCGCTGCGGGCAATTGCCGCCGAACTCGATGTCTACCACCGGCGGCAGCAAAGGCTGATCGTGCGGCACCACCGAGATGAAGTTGCGTGCCTGATCGGCACCCGGTCTGCAGAAGGTGAAGAAATGATAGGCACCGACGGCAAGACCGGCGGCGCGGGCCGCGCGCAAATTGGCGGCGAAGGCATCGTCGACATGATCGCCGCCTTCCGTCGCCTTGATCACGGCGAAGGCGACATCGTCGGCGGCAACACGCCGCCAGTCGATCTGCCGCTGATGATGGGAGACGTCGATGCCCCTGACCGGATATTTGCGGCGGTCCGGAGAAAACGTCTGGAAGTAGGTATAGCCGCCGGCCAGAACGAGGCCCGCCACGAGCAGACCGGCCGCGCCCCATAAGACGATCCGGTTTTTCAAACGAGACCTATCCCTTTTGGTCCGCCCTGCCCGCCGCTATGGCTCCGGGCGTTCGTCGCTCGAAAAGCCAAATCGCTGGCTTTTCCTCCGCTTCGCGGACCGCTCCTCACCCTCGCTCCTTCAGCAGCCGGCCCTTCTCGCGCGACCAGTCGCGCTGCTTTTCGGTCTCGCGCTTGTCGTGCAGCTTCTTGCCGCGGCCAACGGCGAGCAGCAGCTTGGCACGGCCTTGGTCGTTGAAGTAGATCTTCAGCGGCACCAGCGTCATGCCTTCGCGGTCGACGCTTTGCGCCAGCTTGGCCATCTCGCGCTTGTTGAGCAGCAGTTTGCGGCGGCGGCGCGGCTCATGGTTGAAGCGGTTGGCCTGCAGATACTCCGGCAAATAGGAGTTGATCAGCCAGATCTCGCCGCCCTCGACCGAGGCGTAGCTGTCCTGGATATTGGCCTGGCCCTGGCGCAGCGATTTCACTTCCGTACCGGTCAGCACCAGGCCGGCCTCGATCGTGTCGAGCACCTCATAGGAAAACCGCGCCTTGCGGTTTTCCGCAACGGTCTTGTTGTTGGGATCGGCTTTTCTGACTTGATTCATGATGCGGAGAGGTGGCGCCTCATCCCTAGTTTATCAAGCCGGCGTGCTTCATCGCCGCGTCGATCTTCTCGGCGGTCGACGGCTCGACCGTCATTAGCGGCGAGCGCAGCACGTTCTCGACCTTGCCCAGCTTCGACAGCGCATATTTCGCGCCGGAAACGCCGGGCTCCATGAAAATCGCCTTGTGCAGCGGCAACAGACGGTCCTGCAGGTCGAGCGCCTTGGCGCAGTCGCCGGAAAGCGTTGCCTCCTGGAATTCAGCGCAAAGCCTGGGTGCGACATTTGCCGTCACCGAAATACAGCCGACGCCGCCATGCGCGTTGAAGCCGAGCGCCGAGGCGTCTTCGCCGGAGAGCTGGATGAAATCCTTGCCGCAGGTGGCGCGCTGCTCCGAAACCCGCTCGACCTTGCCGGTGGCATCCTTGACGCCGACGATGTTCTTGAAGTCGTGCACCAATTGCCCCATCGTCTCCGGGCTCATGTCGACCACCGAGCGCGGTGGAATGTTGTAGATGATGATCGGCAGGCTGGTCGCCTTGGCGACGGCGGCGAAATGCGCATAGAGGCCGCGCTGCGTCGGTCTGTTGTAATAGGGCGTGACGACAAGGGCCGCGTCGGCGCCCGCCTTCTCGGCATACTGGACCAGGCCGACCGCCTCGTCGGTGTTGTTGGAGCCGGCGCCGGCGACGACCGGAACCCGGCCCTTGGCGACCTCGATGCAAACCTTGACGACTTGGCGGTGCTCGTCATGCGACAGCGTCGGCGACTCGCCGGTGGTGCCGACCGGGACCACGCCCGTCGTGCCTTCGGCGATCTGCCAGGCGATGAACGCGCGAAAGGCTTTCTCGTCGAAACGGCCGCTCTTTTCGAACGGTGTGACGAGCGCGGTCAGCGAGCCTCTTAGCATGTCGTCCAACTCCTTGGGACTAGCGCATGACCCCGAAAATCGCAGTCGATTTCGGAAAGGATCATGCGCCAATTTAAATTGCTACAGCGTCCTTTGCGCGTCTGAGAAGACGCGCGGCGCTGTAGGTGTTTGTCGTGCGCGCCTTCTAGCCGAAAGCGAAGCGGCGCACCATAGTCTCGACATTGTTGCGCGGCAAGCATTGCGCCAGCAATTGCAATTCGAACGACCTCGATAGGGTTTTCTTTACGGGCCCTTCATCACAGACGAATAGGCTGCAGTTCATCTGTGCCAGCTGTAGCATCGAAGAAATAGGAAAAGACCAAATCCATGCCGACCAGGCGGCCTCATCTTTTCGCGCTTCTCGGCGCGATCGTTGTGCTGGTCCCCGGCGCGGCGATCGGCGGCAGCGTCGATGGGCAGGTCACGTCGGCGATCCCGATGACGGAGCCGCAGAACGATGCACTGAAGCAGTCCCCTTCGCCATCCGCCAGCGTCGCGGCGCTGAAGAGCGGTCTCGATGCGCTGGCGGCAAACGACATTCAGCGCGCGCGCCAGGTGCGCGAAGCGCTGCCGGCCAAATCGCTCGATCGGCACATCCTTGCCTGGGCGATTGCGCTCTATGGCAGCGACCAAGTGCCGAGCGGCGACATCGCCGATGCCGCGAAGATGCTGCCGAACTGGCCGGGCACGATCGCCTTGCGCAAGAACAGCGAGCGCGCGCTCTATCGCGAGAACCCCGCGCCACAGGTCGTGGTGCGGGCGTTCGACGGCAGCCAGCCGCTGACCTTCGAGGGCGTGGTGATCCTTGCCCGCTCCTATGTAGCGCTGGGCGATACCAAGGCGGCGCGCTCGGTGCTGTCGCCATTCTGGCGCACCGAAAAGCTCGAAGCCACGGACGAGGCGGCGGTCATCCGCGAGTTCGGCGCGCTGATCCCGGCCGCCGACCATCGCTTCCGCATGGAGCGCATGTTTTATGCCGATCGGGTCGCTTCGGCGCTGCGCGTCGCCGGTCTCGCCGGCGCCCAGCAATTGGCCGATGCCTGGGCGGCGGTCACCAAAGGCGACAAGAACGCGGCCAAGCTGCTGAAGGCGGTGCCGGCAGCGCAGCGGGCGGCCGGCTATCTGTTTGCCGAAGCCGAATATCTGCGCAAGCAACAGAAATTTTCCGATGCCGCCGCGCTGGTGCTGAAGGCGCCGGGCGACCGCGACGCGCTGGTCGATCCGGACGCCTGGTGGGTCGAACGCCGGGTGCTGTCGCGCGAGCTGGTCGACCAGGGCGACATGAAGACCGCCTACAGAATAGTCGCCGCGCATGCCGCCGAAAGTCCCGCCAATGCTGCCGAGGCGGAATTCCATGCAGGCTGGTACGCGCTGCGCGGCCTCAACGACCCGAGCACCGCCGCCAAGCATTTTGCGCAAATCGCGGAGCTCGCCCAAGGGCCGATGTCGCTGTCGCGCGCCTATTACTGGCTCGGCCGTGCCGCCGAGGTCGGCGGTCCCGGCAGTGCCAAGGATTATTTCAGCCGCGCCGCCAGCTACGGCACGACCTTTTACGGCCAGCTCGCCGGCGAGCGTGTCGGCCAGCGGACCCTCAATATCGTCTACCCGCAGCCAAGTGCCGCCGACCGCCGGAATTTTGCCACCCGCGAGGCTGTCAGCGCCATCGAGCGGCTGCAGCAGGCTGGCTATGACCGCTATGCCGAAACCCTCTACCGCGACCTTGCCGGGCAGTTGAGCAGCCCCGGCGAACTGGCGCTGCTTGCGATGCTGGCGGAAAGACAAGGCAACCATTTCATGGCGCTGAAGGTCGGCAAGATCGCCGGCGCACGTGGCATCGACGTCGGCGCGCTGTCGCATCCGCTCGGCGTCATTCCCGACACCGCCAACATTTCCGGCTCGGGCAAGGCGCTGGCCTATGCGATTGCCCGCCAGGAAAGCGAGTTCAACATCGGCGCCGTCTCCAGCGCCGGCGCGCGAGGACTGCTGCAGCTGATGCCAGGCACGGCCAAGCAATTGGCGAAGAAGGCCGGCATGACATTTTCTCAGGCCCGGCTGACCACCGATGCCGGCTACAATGCGACGCTGGGCGCTGCCTTTCTCGGCGAGCAGCTCGGCCGCTTCGACGGCTCCTACGTGCTGACCTTCGCCGGCTACAATGCCGGTCCCGCCCGCGCCGCCCAGTGGGTGGCGAAATACGGCGACCCGCACGGCAAGGACGTCGATGCAGTCGTCGACTGGATCGAGCGGATTCCCTATACGGAAACAAGAAGTTACGTTCAGCGCGTGATGGAGAATTACGAGGTCTACAAGATGCGTATCTCCGGCAAGTACGATATTGTCGGAGATCTGGTGAACGGCCGGGGTTAGCCTTTCCTTCCCCCCTTGTGGGAGAAGGTGGCCGAGCGAAGCTCGGTCGGATGAGGGTGCTCCAGCTTGGTTCCGACAGCGCTCCGTCCAACACCCCCCAACCGTCTCGGCGCTAACGCGCCGATCCACCTTCTCCCACAAGGAGAGAAGGAAGAGCCCCCGATTTGACCGCCCCTGCCCTCGCCTGTAGCAGTCGCAACGATCTGACAGCAGCACGGAATCGAGTGTACATGCCAAACGACGAAGGCTTCTCCGATTTCTTCTACGCCGCGCCGGACGGGCTGTCCCTGCACGCCCGCATCTACGGCGAAGCGAATTCCGGCCGCTGGCCAGTCGTTTGCCTGCCCGGCCTGACCCGCAATTGCCGTGACTTTCACGAATTGGCGCTTTATCTGTCGGCGCAAGCGAAGCGCAACGTCGTCGCCTTCGACTATCGCGGGCGCGGGCAGTCCGCCTACGATGCCGATATCGGCCATTACAATATCGGCATCGAGGCGGGCGATATCCTTGCCGGGCTGGCGGCGCTGAACATCGAGAAGGCAGCCTTCATTGGGACGTCGCGCGGCGGACTGATCATCCATGTGCTCGGGGCGATGCGGCCGCCAGTGCTGAAGGCCATCGTCTTCAACGACATCGGCCCGGTGATCGAGTCGCAAGGTCTCGCCCATATCCGCTCCTATCTCGACCTCGCGCCCAGGCCGAAGACGTACGCAGAGGTGGTCCGCGGCCTGCGCAGCACCCATGGCGCGGATTTTGCGGCGCTGACCGATGCGGATTGGGAGCGGATGGCATCAGCCCTCTACCGCGAGACCGAGGAGGGATTTCTGCCCGATTTCGATCCGAAACTGGTCGAGACGCTGGCGGGGCTCGATCCCAGCCGGCCGCTGGCCGATCTTTGGCCACAGTTCGACGCGCTGGCGGCCATCCCGATGCTCGTCATACGCGGCGCGAATTCGAAGCTGCTGTCCGCCGAAACGCTCGAGCAGATGCGGACGCGCCATACCGATATCGAGACGATCACCGCCGACGGCCAGGGCCATGCACCGTTTTTGGAGTCCGGGATCCTGCCGGGCAGGATCGCTGGTTTTTTCGATCGGGCGGAGCGGGCGGGGTGGTTAGAAGTAAAACTCAAGATCAAATAACCACCTTGAAAGCTTTACACGGACCCTATTTAGCGGTGACAGATTGTCGAAGTCGGTGCCCACGTTTCTTCCCTTCTCCCCCTGTGGGAGAAGGTGGATTGGCGCGTAGCGCCAAGACGGTTGAGGGGTGTTGGAAGAAATGAGGCGTTGGCGTTCCCTGGAACACCCCTCATCCGACCGAGCTGCGCTCGGCCACCTTCTCCCACAAGGGGAGAAGGGAGAGCCGTACGCGACCCAGATGGGCGACACTACCGGGATTTTGCTCTTTTCACCACGGTTTTCGGAGACTTTTCGCTCTTAGCCGGCTTATTCTTCTGCTCATCCATCGCTGAATGAGCAGACAAAGCGCTTGCGCCGCCACTGTCCGCGCCACTGCACCGCGGCGTCTCCAGCACAGTGACGCAGCCATCGAGGTCGTTGGTGGCCAGATGGGCGTAGCGCATGGTCATCGACAGCGTCTGGTGACCGAGCCACATCTGCACGCGCCTGATGTCGATGCCGCCCTGGACGAGACGCGAGGCGCAAGTATGGCGCAATATATGCGGCACGACCTGATCGTCGGCGCCAAGCCCGACTTCGGCCTTAGCATCGTTCCAGATGGCGCGAAACTGCGCCTGGCTGAGCTTGGTGAACGGGCCTTTGGGCCGGCGGCCCTCGGTGGCCGGCAGCTTGATCACCTCTTTTACCCGCTCGGTCATCGGAATGGTGCGGCTGCGGCCGGATTTGGTGATCCAGAAACTGACGCGGTGCTCCTGGATATCGTTCCAGATCAAACCCAGCGCTTCGCCGAGGCGGCAACCGGTGTCGACGAGAAAGACGGAAAGCCGATAAGCGTCCTCGCTGCGGCTCTTGATGGCAGCGAACAGCCGGGCCTCCTCGTCCCTTTCGAGGAAACGAATCCGTCCCGCCCGCTCCTTCTGGCGGCGGAACTCGGGCAGGCTGTGGATATCTCCCATCTTGTGAGCCTTGCGCAGCAGTTTGCTGAGGGCAGCCATCTTCCGATTGATGGTTGCGTTGCTGTTGCCGCGCTGGCGCAAGGTGCCGATAAGATTGTCGAGGGTGCTTTGGTCAAAGGCGCTGAAACGCTCCCCAAGGAGGATCTCGTCTATTTCGCCGATGAAGGAGCTGACATTGTATTTATGCCGCCCGTCATCCCAAAGTATGTCCCGGTATGCTGAAAAAAGTTCTCCGATCCTGTGCGACTTTACTTCTCGTATCTTGTTGTAACTGAATTTTATTTTTGCAGTTTGAGAAGAAAACATCGAAAAATGATCAGAGGTTCCTCCCTCTTGAATCGCATCGTTCGTCATTATTCGCCACACCCCCGAGTGGATAGGCCTAGACCTACCTGCTTGGCGGTGCCCTTTCAAGAGTTTTAAGCGTTGCGGCCGATTTCATCCACCAGTGGCGGATCCCAACGACATCGTTCCACAACCCTGTTCAGCTACCGAACCCCCTTTTCCTTCTGTTTGCGACCAGTCGCGAAAACAAAAACAGCCCGGGCGTTAAGGCGCCCGGGCTGGATTTCACTTGCCTTAAGTCCAGCCCTTAGAACGAGCGCTGGAAGCGGAGGAAGCCGCCAACGGCGTTTTTCTTGTCGCCCGGGATGCCGGTCCAGTTGTATTCATAACCGGGCAGCGAGTCGCTATCGATGTGGTGGCTGTTATGAGCCCAGTCCACTTCGGCCGTGATCGTCATGCCGGGAACGATATCGTAGGCGATATTGGCCGCGACGCCAGCTTCCTTGGCTTCGTCATACGACGCCTGCAGGTTGAACGAGGTCTTCTCGTTGATGGTGTAGGTGCCACCACCCCAGACTGCCCAGTTACCGCCCCACTGCTTGTAGAAGTTGCGCGGGAGATTGTCGTCAGAGCCGTAGCCGGCCATCAGGAACAGCGACAGGTTCTGCATCGGCGTCACGTCGAGGCGAACCTTGCCGGCCCATTCTTCCAGGCTGCTGTCATAGGCAACAACACCGCTGATGGAACCCCAGCCCTGCGTGTACTTCACGCCGCCAACGATATACGGAACATAGCTGTCGACCGAGTCGTGACCGAGAGTGGTGGCAGTATTGGCGCTGTTAAGGATAAAGCCTTCACCGGTTTCCAACGAAGCCACGGCCGAGAAGCCGTTGCCGGCATCGAAGTAGTACTGGACGACATTGGTGTCGAAGCCGCCGTAGGGAACGATCGTATCCTGGATGACGTTGCCGGCGTAGCCGGTGAACGTGTTGAAGGCTGTTTCGTCCTTACCGACGCGAAGACCACCGAGCTGGATCCAGGCGAAATTCAGCGAAACGCCCCTGCTACCAAACCTGGAAAAGTGCTCGTCGAACCCAGGCACGTCTTGATAACCGGTTCCCCAGTTGAAGCGGGTCTCGGTGTAGGTCTTCAAGGTGCCCATCTCGGTTTCCTGGCCGGTGTAGGTCCTCAGTGTGAAGCGAGCCTGCTTGTAATAGCCGTCGTTGACGTTGTCTTCACCATCCAAGGCATCCGACAGGTCCTGGTACCTGGCGCCGTCGAACGAGCCAGCCTGGCCCACGGAGATGTCATAGCGGACATAGCCGCCGATGCGCAGGCAGATTTCGGTGCCGGGGATGTAGTAGTAGCCAGCGCCGTAGACGTCGCAGATCTTGACGTATTCAGCGGGTTCCGGCTCGGCGACGACGACGGCGTCGGCGGCGCGCGCACCGGAAACTGCGATCAGTGCCGCAGCGGAGCCGAGAAGAAGGCTCTTGATGTTCATTTTCTGACCTCCAGTCAGAATCGGGACGGAGGTCGGCGAAAAGCAACTCGTTGGGTTCGTTTTTATTTATATTTCAAATAGATAGGTCCTAAGGCCGTCAGCGAGGCTCTGTCGGCCAAAAACGTTTACTCGCAAAGGCCTTGCCCGAACCGGTCTTGAAATATCGCTCGAGTTGCCGTGCGTTGGCCTCGGTTTCAACCCCGATGTAGGCCTTCAAGATTGCAGCCAGATAAGCCTTAGTCGAAGTCACATAGCCTGATCGGTGCGAATCAAAACGGCGTCGAAGATCGTTGATCGATCCGACATAGACATCGCCGTTACGGAGTTGCAGAAAATAGACGTACCACATGGTCCCCCTACGCTACTTCGTAGCTTCGGGCGACACCCTACGCCCAAAATGCGGTTTCGGGTGGTCTGCCACCCGAAGCCCGCAGGGCGTAGGGTGGCGGAGAGGATGGGATTCGAACCCACGAGAAGCTTTTGACCTCTACTCCCTTAGCAGGGGAGCGCCTTCGACCACTCGGCCACCTCTCCGTTGCGCCGGTGGATAAAGAAAAGCGCCGGCACAATCAACAAGCTGGCGCTATTATCCTTGAAAAATCGACCCTTCGCCAAAGCGCCGCCCGGCGATGTGGCGATTCTGCGGCAATTCCCTGGTTCGCGACTCGGGCCATGGTCACATTTCAGGCCGACCATCGCCGGAATCCGCCGTTTGCTACGGCTTGCGAAGGGCTGTTGGTTAACGGGAGCTTTCGGAGTGAGGCCAAATCGTGTCATTTGTGCAACAACGCTGGGGTATAGCGCCAACACAAACCTTTTGCCGGTACGATCGTGGTTGAACGCCGCCGTCTCATGGGTAATGTCGGGTTTGAAGGAGCGGCGCGGTGCGCATCTTTTTCGGTAGTGGGGATGGGGCAGGGAACGCTGTCCTTCAGCAAAGAATACCCAGACCCGTTTTTTAACTTTTGACTGGAGGTCAGAAAATGAACATCAAGAGCCTTCTTCTCGGCTCCGCTGCGGCACTGATCGCAGTTTCCGGTGCGCGCGCCGCCGACGCCGTCGTCGTCGCCGAGCCGGAACCCGCTGAATACGTCAAGATTTGCGACGTCTACGGCGCTGGCTATTTCTACATCCCCGGCACCGAAACCTGCCTGCGCATCGGCGGCTACGTCCGCTATGACATCGGCATCGGCGACGTCGGCTCATTCGACGGTGCAAAGACCACCGATCAGCAGGACGGCGACTCGCAGGATACCTACTACAAGCACGCCCGCTTCACGCTGAAGACCTGGACCGGCCAGGAAACCGAGCTCGGCACCTTGAAGACCTACACCGAGACGCGCTTCAACTGGGGTAACCACAACGATTACCTTGATGACAACTTCAATGGCGGTACGAGCGTTTCGCTGAACTTTGCCTGGGTCCAGCTCGGTGGTCTGCGCGTCGGCAAGGACGAATCGGCCTTCGATACCTTCATCGGCTACGCCGGCAACGTCATCCAGGATACGCTGGTCCCCTACGGCGGCTTCGACACCAATGTCGTCCAGTATTACTTCGATGCCGGCAACGGCTTCTCGGCCGTGGCTTCATTGGAAACCGGTTCGGGCAGTGCCGCCGCGGATCCTGGCATTTTCCAAGACAGCAACAGCGGCAATGATTCCATCGACAGCTATGTCCCGTATGTCGTCGGCGGTATCAAATACACACAGGGCTGGGGCTCGATCACCGGTGTCGCCGCCTATGACAGCACCTGGGAAGAGTGGGCCGGCAAGGTTCGCGTCGACGTTACGCCGATACAGAACCTGACGCTGTTCATCATGGCCGGCTACGGCTCTGACGACAACATCGACCGCAACTTCTACAAGCAATGGGGCGGCAACTGGGCAGTCTGGGGTGGTGGCACTTACACCATAAACGAGAAGACCTCGTTCAACCTCCAGGCGTCGGCTGACGATGACAAAAACTACGGCGTCGCCGCGAACATTGCCTACGATATCGTTCCCGGCTTCACGATCACTGCCGAAGTTGATTGGGCCCGCGACGGTCAGTTTGACAAAGCCTACGATCGCAACTGGACCAATGCCGACGACAAGGACAGCGTCGGCGGCATGCTCCGCTTCCAGCGCTCATTCTAACAGTCCGAGCTAGATTGAGATTGAACCCGGCGGGCAACCGCCGGGTTTTTCGTATCGGCGCGACGCAGCTGTCAACTCTCGATGCATAATGCAGGCTGCTGCTGAGCAGCCGATCGCAGGGCTGGTCGAATGCAATGCTCGCTCCGCACGCTTGTTCGTGCAAAGAAAAACTTGGGCCGATCTGAAGAGCTGGCCTACCGGATCAATGTATCTCGACAGCAAGTCACGATCGACCTCGGCCGATCGGGCGCATCCTACTTGTTCAAATTTCAGCCAGATCGCCCAAGGCGTCAATCAGCGGCTGAATTGCGCTCTCATACTTTTTCCAGCGTTTGACGGATGAACTATAGATCGGCTGCCGGACCTGCCAGCGGCTGGGGGTATTGACCGATCCGCTCCTCTCGAAAAAGCGCAGGCAGGAATCGTCCCAAGGCAAGCCGAGATGATCGATGAGACGGCGCGATTGCGTCTCCTGATCCGCAACCAGCGTCTCATAGCGGCTTTCGAAAATACGTCCGGGAAAGACCTTGTCCCAGTGCCGCATCAAGCGATCATATTCGCGGTAGTACAACCCGAGTGTCTCAAGGTCGGCGTTGTAGCCGTGGTCCTTGGTGAAATGCAAGACGAAGCAGGAGACGCAATTGTCGATGGCATCGCGCCGGCAATGAATGATGCGTGCGTTGGGAAAGAGAATTCCAATCACGCCGATAAACTCGAAGTTGTGCGGCATCTTGTCGACGATGCGGGGCTCGGCAGGCGCGTGCTGGCGCAGATAAGACAGGTATTCTTCGGCCAGTGCCCTCGACTGATCCCTCGTCATCGACATAATCGAACTGCGCAGGTCCTCATCCGACAGTATTCTAAAGCCCATCGAGTTCGCGATTCGCCGCAGCTTCGTAAGCTCCCCGGCGCCATGGACATCCGGATGGCTCGCGCAGATCTGCTCCGTCAGCGTCGTCCCCGACCGGGGCATGCCCAGCACAAACACAGGCACTTCAGACGGACTGCCGTGGCCAGCCTTGGCTTCCAATAGTGACGGGCTGAAAATCTCGATCATGGAATCGACGCTTCGGCGGTAGTACTCCAGGTCGAAATCGTGACCAGCGGCCTTTTTCGCCCTCTTGAAGTGATCTATCGCCTCTTCATAGCGCTGAAGATCGTTCAGCACTTTGCCTGCCGCGTGGTGAAGCTGCGATGCAGCAACGGGTTCGAGCCTGGGATTGGAGAGTTCCCGCAGGATAGAGTCGAGCTCGGCAGGTTTTTCGGTGAACTTTTGCGTGTCGACCAGGTAATTGTAGGCTGCCCCAACATCGACGCGACGTTCTATTGCCTGATCGAGATAGGCTCTGGCTTCGTCCATGCGGCCGAGGCTGGTGAGCGCACCAGCCAGACCAATCCGGACCATGGGATGGTCGCCGTTGATCTTTAGCGCCTTCTCGTAAAGGGGCAAAGCCATCTCGGCCTTGTCGAAGTTGACGTAGGCACGCGCCAGTCCGCAAAGCGCTTCCACCAGATCGGGTTTCAATTCGCAGGCGCGCTGCAGGTGCCTGATCGCAAGCAAGCTGTCGCCAAGCTTCAGACCGGCCTCTCCCAGGCTAAGGTGGAAATATGGATTCTGAGGCGTCTGGCTTACTGCCCGCGCAAAATATTTGAGAGCCAACTCGTCGTCGATACCGAGCCCCAACGTGCCGAGGATGTAGAGCGAAAGCGGGTGGTTGGGCGTGCGGGCGAGAACGCGATGGCATAATTCCTCCGCCTCCGGGAGCCGCTTGGCTTGCTGAAGTTCGAGCGCCTGTCGCAGCAGCATGTCGTCAGCTTGCGCGCGCGAGGGCGATTTCACTTTCGACGGCTGCACTTTCGGCGCCGAACGGGACTTTATGTGTTTGGACCAAGCGGGCGGCAGTCGGTTGCTCATCATGTCTCGCTAGCAAAATGGTCCGGGAGAATCCAGCCTGGCCTGAAGGGCTGGCCTATCCTGTCGGGCGCCCTCCTTGTTCAAAGTTCGGCTAGGTCGCCCAAGGCGTCAATCAGCGGCTGGATCTTGCTCTCATAATTTTTCCATTGCTTGATGGACGAGTTGTAGATGGGTTGCCGAACCTGCCAGCGACTGGCCGTGTTGACCGAACCGTCATTCTCGAAGAAGCGCAGGCAGGCATCGTCCCAGGGCAATCCAAGATGATCGATCAGACGGCGCGATTGTGCCTCCTGATCCGCAACCAGCGTCTCGTAGCGACTTTCGAAGATGCGTCCCGGAAAAACCTTGTCCCAATGTCGCATCAGGCGATCATATTCACGATAATACAGCCCGAGCGTCTGCAGGTCGGTGATGTAGCTGTGTCCCTTGGAGAAATTCAGGAAAAAGCATGAGAGGCAATTGTCGATGGCGTCGCGGCGACAGTGAATAATCCGCGCGTTGGGGAAAAGAAGGCCTATGAGACCGACCAGTTCGAAATTCTGGGGCATTTTGTCGACTATGCGAAGTGCGGTCGGCGCACGCTCACGAAGGTAGGACAGGTGCCCCTCGGTCAGCATCTTGGCTAGGTCGGGGGTGATCGGCACGATCGATTGGCCCAAGCCCTGTGCCGAAAGCCTCGTAAGGCCGACAGCATTTGCAGTTCGTCTTAGCTTGCTGAGTTCTCCTGCGCCGTGAACATCCGGGTGGCTCGCGCAAATCTGCTCGGTCAGGGTGGTCCCCGAGCGGGGCATGCCCAGTACAAACACGGGCACTTCCGATGGGCTTCCATAACCCGCCTTGGCAGCCAACATATCCGGGTTGAAGAACTCGATCGTGGAGTCGACCCAGCGGCGATAGGTTTCCAGATCGAACTTATAGCCGGCGACCTGTTTGGCTTTCTTGAAATGATCTATCGCGTCGTCGTAGCGCTTAAGGTCGTTCAGCACCTTGCCGGCAGCGTGATGAAGTGTCATCGCACTGTCCGGGTCAAGCTTTGGGTTGCCAAGCTCGCGCAAGATGGACTTAAGTTCCGCCGGCTCTTCAGTGAATTTGCGCGTGCGCACAAGCTCATTATAGGCGGCTGGCATGGCTATGCGACGTTCGATCGCCTCTTTCAGATAGATTTCGGCTTCGTCCATGCGGCCGAGACCGATGAGGGCGCTGGCCAATCCCGCCCGAACGCGAGGATGATCGCGGTTGATCTTGAGCGCTCTCTCGTAAAGCGGCAGAGCCATGTCAGCCTTGTCGAATTCGACGTAAGCGCGTCCCAACGCGCAAAGCGCTTCCAGCAAATCCGGCTTCAGCTTCAATGCTTGCTGAATATGCGTGATTGCGGGCGAATATTCGCTGACCTTCAGATAGGTTTCACCCAGACTAAGGTGGTAATAGGGGTTTCGAGGCTCCTCGCCGACGGCTCGCGCCAAATATCGCAATGCAATTTCATCGTCGAGCCCGATGAATAGCGTGCCCATGATATACAATGCCAAGGGATGGTTGGGCGTGCGCTCCAGCACGCGACGGCACAGTTCCTTAGCCTCGGCCAACCGCTTGGCCTGCTGAAAGTCATATGCCTGTTTCAGCAGCATGTCGTCAGCCTGCGCCCGCGACAATGGTTTGGCTTTCGGCGGTTCCACTTTCGGCGCCGAGCGGGACTTTATATGTTTGGACCAGGCGGGCGGCAGTCGGTTGCTCATCATGTCTCGCTAGCAAAATGATCCGGGAGAATCCAGCCTGACGTGCCCGCCTGCCGCGGAACTTGCGCAGGCCAAGCTGGCAGGCTAGCAAGAAGGCCCCCTTTCGAACGAGCCCTATCATGCGCCTGCGCCCTCCCCTTACGCCGCTCATCGACGCGCTTCCCTCCACGGTACCGTTTGTCGGCCCGGAGGCGCAGGAGCGTGATCGCGGCCGCGCCTTTCGCGCCCGCATCGGCGCCAATGAGAGCAGCTTTGGCCCTTCGCCGCGCGTCGTTACCCGTATGGCCGAGATTGCCGGCGACATGTGGATGTACTGCGACCCTGACAATCACGATTTGAAGGTAGCCGTGGCCCGGCATCTCGGTGTCGGCGCCGAAAACGTCGTCGTCGGCGAAGGCATAGACGGGCTGCTCAGCCTGGTTGCGCGCATGTATGTGGCGCCGGGCGATGCGGTGGTGACCTCGCTCGGCGCCTATCCGACCTTCAACTTTCATGTTGCCGGCGTCGGCGGCCGGCTGGTCGCAGTGCCCTACGAGAACGATCGGGAAAACCTCGACGGCCTGCTGGCGGCAGTGGCCAGGGAAAAGGCGCCACTGGTCTACCTGTCCAATCCGGACAATCCGATGGGCAGCTGGTGGGAAGCCGCCGAGCTCAGCCGCTTCATCGAAGCCTTGCCGGAGACCACAATGCTGGTGCTCGACGAAGCCTATGGCGAATTAGGGCCAGCCTCAGCGCTGCCGCCGATCGATGTGGCGCCGCCGAACGTCATCCGCATGCGCACCTTCTCCAAGGCCTATGGGCTGGCCGGCATACGCTGCGGCTATGCGGTGGCCGAGGCCCAGGTGATTCGGGACTTCGAGAAGATCCGCAACCACTATGGCGTCACCCGCATGGCGCAGATCGCCGGTGTCGAGGCGCTTGCCGATCAGGCTTGGCTGGATAGCGTGGTGGCGCGGGTCGCCGCCGGCCGCCGGCGTATCGCCGCAATAGCCGAAGCGAGCGGGCTGAAGCCGCTGGCTTCGGCGACCAATTTCGTCACCATCGACTGCGGCCGCGACGGCGCTTTCGCACTGAAAGTGCTACAGGCGCTGTTGTCACGCGACGTCTTCATCCGCAAGCCGATGGTGCCGGTTCTCGACCGCTGCATCCGGGTCAGTGTCGGCCTCGACCACGAGCTCGACATCTTTGCCGAGGAACTGCCTGGCGCACTGGCGGCAGCGCGGGGGAACTGAAGAGCGCAACGCCGGGATTCCAGTGCTGCCCGCTATTTCTCCCCGAGCAGACGCATGACGCGCTTCAAGGCGTCCGATAATTCGGCAGCCGCGCCATCGGCGAGGCCGGCCGTCAGCCGGGCGAGGTCGCGATCCGCCGCAGCCTGAAGCCTGGCGAGCTCAGCACTTCCGCGAGCGGTCAGCGACAGGATACGTCTGCGCCGATCGGCTGGGTCAGAGCGTGTCTCGGTCAGGCCAGCGGCGGCGAACCTCCTCAGGACGCGCGAGACATAGGCCGGATCGAGGCGGAGTTCGGCAGCGATTTCGGAGGCCGCCGGCCGGAGATCGAGGTGGAACGCCCGTGCAAGAAACCCTGCCTCACCGCCGCTATTGGCGACAGCGCGGGATCGGCCGCCCAATTCGAACAGCAGCCGCGCCTCGCCCAGCGTATAGACGCTGTGCGTCAAGGTCAGGTCGAGCAGCCCGATCAGGCGCGTGTAGAAGCGATTGAAGCCACGTATCTCCGCGACAAGGGCATTCCGATCGGCCGGCATGTCGACCTCCTTCGGACGGACCGCTCCGTCAGGGCCATGATCGCCTATTATTTGACTTAGTCAATCATCGGTGGAGGCGCCACCTATCTCGCAGTGCGAAATCTGGCGGATAGCGACCGGAGAGAAACCTTCGATGCACGTTGCGCGGTTGAATTTGCGCGGCGATGCGCCAGACTCGACTCAAAGGATGGAGAGCGCGATGACCGATCGTACGGTGCAGGTACGCATATACGGCAAGGTGCAAGGCGTCAGCTACCGGGTTTGGGTGCGGCGCGAGGCGTCGGCGCTTGGCCTTGCCGGGTGGGTGCGCAACGAAGTTGACGGCTCGGTGACAGCCTTGATCGCAGGGACCGGGGCGGCGGTCTCGACGATGATCGAACGGTTTTGGCAAGGGCCGCCAGGGGCAGCGGTTTCAAAGGTCGATGTCGAAGAGATCGAGGCTCGCGACACGTCGGCCGATTTCAGGATTGTTGCCTAGCAAGGCATGGTCCTGCTCATTCGCTTCCATCGCACAAAATTCTCCAGGGTGCAGATAGAGCAAATCTGAAGCCATTGCCCTGCCCGGACATGCCTCGGTCCTTGAATTAATTGAACGTTTGTTTTATTATCCGCGAAAAGGCGGCTTGTCATGGCGCGTACGACCGGTTCCGACGGAGAGAAGACCGAAGCTGCGGTCCGCGAGGCGGCGGTCAGCCTGATTGCGCGTCTCGGCTACGAGGCGATGTCGATGCGCCAGCTGGCGGCCGAGGTCGGCGTCCAGGCAGCGGCGCTGTACCGCTACTTCCCGACCAAGCAGGACCTTCTGTTCATGCTGATGCGTGAGCATATGGAAGGCTTGATCGAGGCGTGGCGCGCAACACGCCCTGTCGGCGCCGATCCGGCAGCGCGGCTTGCCGCTTATGTCGAAAACCACATCGCTTTCCATATCGAACGCCGCCACTCCACCCATGTCTCGAACATGGAGCTGCGCAGCCTGTCGCATGAAAAACTCACGCAGATCCTGCGCATGCGCACGGCCTACGAGAAGGAGCTGCGCGCCATCCTGCGCGACGGCGTCGAAGCGGGGTTATTCAGCATCGAAGACACCGGGCTCACCGCCATGGCGCTGATCCAGATGATGACCGGCGTCATCGTCTGGTTCCGGCCGGGCGAACGACTGTCGATCGCCGAAGTCACCGCTACATATCTAGCAATGACAATGCGCCTTGTTGGAGCAAAGAGCGATGGCGCGTCAACGAGCTACGACGCCGCGCCTCTAATCGGGCGCGCAAAGGACGCTCTAGCAACTTGATTTCGCGCATGATCCCGATTTTCGGGATCGTGCGCCGGGAGGAACGGCATGTACACGCAGACGCTCAACTTCGGGCTTGACGAAGACATCGAGGCGCTGCGCGACCTGGTGCGGCGCTTCGCGCAGGAAAAGATAGCACCGATCGCCGCCGAGATCGACCGCTCGAACGAATTCCCGGCACATCTGTGGGCGGAGCTCGGCGGGCTCGGCCTGCTCGGCATCACCGCCGATCCCGATTTCGGCGGCAGCGGCATGGGCTACCTCGCCCATGTCGTGGCGATGGAGGAGATTTCGCGCGCCTCGGCCTCGGTCGGCCTCTCCTACGGCGCCCATTCCAACCTCTGCGTCAACCAGATCAACCGCTGGGCAACGCAGGCGCAGAAGGAAAAATATCTGCCTTCGCTCTGCAGCGGCGAGAAGGTCGGCGCACTGGCGATGTCGGAATCGGGTGCCGGCTCCGATGTGGTGTCGCTGCGCCTGCGCGCCGAAAAGCGCAACGATCGCTATGTGCTGAACGGCACCAAAATGTGGATCACCAACGGGCCGGACGCCGAGACGCTGGTCGTCTACGCCAAGACCGATCCGGAACTCAATTCGCGCGGCATCACCGCTTTCATCGTCGAAAAGGCTTTTGCCGGTTTTTCCGTGGCGCAAAAGCTCGACAAGCTCGGCATGCGCGGCTCGAACACCGGCGAGCTGGTGTTCGAGAATGTCGAAGTGCCGTTCGACAATGTGCTGCACGAGGAAGGGCGCGGCGTCGAGGTGCTGATGTCGGGCCTCGACTACGAACGCGCCGTGCTGGCCGGCGGCCCGGTCGGGCTGATGGCAGCGTGCCTCGACGTGGCGATACCTTACGTGCATGAACGCAGGCAATTCGGTCAGCCGATCGGCGAATTCCAGCTGGTGCAAGGCAAGCTCGCCGACATGTATGCGACGATGAACGCGGCGCGCGCCTACGTCTATGCCGTGGCCGCCGCTTGCGATCGCGGTGAGACGGCCCGCAAGGATGCTGCCGGCTGTATTCTGTTCGCCGCCGAAAAGGCAACGCTGATGGCGCTCGACGCCATCCAGCTTTTGGGCGGCAACGGCTACATCAACGACTACCCGACCGGCCGGCTTTTGCGCGACGCCAAGCTCTACGAGATCGGCGCCGGCACCAGCGAAATCCGTCGCTGGCTGATCGGGCGGGAAATCATGGTGGAGGGCGCCTGATGGCGTCTTTTTGAGATTTTGCCAGAAGCCGCACGATGTGGCACACTTCCGAATATGTGCCACAACACAGGCGAGACGGACCATGGCTGGCAAAACGGGAAAGTCCGGATTTGACGAAGATCCGCAAGCACGGTTCGATGCCGGCGCTCGCCAACCACAGCTTCGTGCTCCGGCGAAACGCGAGCGTGTCAAGCTTGGCGAGGGCGGGCGCTTCGTCATTCCTGCCGCGATGCGCGAGGAGATGGGCGTGAAGCCTGGCGAGGACATGATCCTTCATGTCGAAAACGGCGAGCTGCGGGTAAGATCGTGGCTGCAGAATCTGCGACGCGTCCAGGCCGAATTGTCAGCGTTGAAACAGCCCGGTGAAAGCGTCGTCGACGAATTTCTGAAAGAGCGACGGGAAGAGCAGCGTCGAAGCGACAAGCGTCTCGACCGGCTTCACGCCGAAGGGACGACAGGAAAGCGGGCGAAATGAAGCCCTACGTCATGGACAGTTCGGCGGCGCTCGCAATCCTGCTCAACGAGCAAGGCACCGATAATGCTTTGGGGCTCGCGCCGGATGCACAATGCAGTTCGGTCAATGCGGCCGAAATCATCGCCAAGCTGATCGACAAGGGACGCAGCATGGAACAGGCCGCGGACGACCTCGCCAGTCTCGGCATGCCGATCGCCGCTTTCGACGACGCGATGGGCATCGCCGCCGGGCAGCTTCGCCAATTGACGCGGCATCGCGGCTTGTCGCTGGGCGATCGGGCTTGCCTGGCGCTGGCAATTCGCGAGAATGCCATTGCCGTCACCGCTGATCGCGATTGGGGCGACCTCGATGTCGGCTGCAAGATCGAGCTGATCCGGTAGCGCCATGGCCCCCCTCACCTCTCAGATGTCGTCCGCCTCCGATGCCTTCCGCGCCAATGCCGAGCGCATGCGGGCGCTGGTCGCCGATATTGCTGAAAAAGCCGCCGCCATCGACCGCGGTGGCTCGGAAGAGGCGCGTGAGCGGCACGTCTCCCGCGGCAAGCTCCTGCCGCGGCAACGCCTAGCCCAATTGCTCGATACAGGCTCGCCCTTCCTCGAAATCGGCCAGTTCGCGGCATGGTCGATGTATGGCGAGGACATCCCTTCGGCCGGCCTCATCGCCGGCATCGGCCGCGTCGAAGGCACCGAAGTGATGGTCGTCGTCAATGACGCCACGGTGAAGGGCGGCACCTATTATCCACTGACGGTGAAGAAGCATCTGCGTGCACAGGAGATCGCATTGCAGAACAATCTGCCTTGCGTCTATCTGGTCGACAGCGGCGGCGCCAATCTGCCCAACCAGGACGAGGTGTTTCCCGACCGCGATCATTTCGGCCGCATCTTCTACAACCAGGCCAACATGTCGGCCGCCGGCATTCCGCAGATCGCCTGCGTCATGGGTTCGTGCACGGCCGGCGGCGCCTATGTGCCTGCGATGTCGGACGAGACAATCATGGTGCGCAACCAGGCGACCATCTTTCTCGGCGGCCCGCCGCTGGTGAAGGCGGCCACGGGCGAGGACGTCACCGCCGAGGACCTCGGTGGCGCCGACGTGCACACAAGGCTTTCCGGCGTTGCCGACCACTATGCGCTCGACGACGAGCATGCGCTGGCCATATGCCGGCGTATCGTCAAAAACCTGAATCGGAACAAGACTGTAAGCCTTGCCTTACAGAAATCGATTCCGCCGCTTCACGATCCACATGAACTCTACGGCATCGTGCCGACGGATCTGCGCCAGCCCTACGACGTGCGCGAGGTAATCGCCCGCACCGTCGACGGTTCCGAGTTCGATGAGTTCAAGCAGAATTATGGC
The DNA here is from genome assembly GCF_040321165.1 of Mesorhizobium sp. M0500. NCBI lineage: Bacteria > Pseudomonadati > Pseudomonadota > Alphaproteobacteria > Hyphomicrobiales > Phyllobacteriaceae > Mesorhizobium > Mesorhizobium sp. M0500. Next base: position 164,813 of record NZ_JAMYRB010000003.1, on the reverse strand, counting down.
ACCACGCTGGTCACCGGTTTCGCCCATCTCAGCGGCATGCCGGTCGGCATCGTCGCCAACAATGGCGTGCTGTTTTCAGAAAGCGCGCTAAAGGGCGCGCATTTCATCGAGTTGTGCTGCCAGCGCAAGATCCCGCTGATTTTCCTGCAGAACATCACCGGCTTCATGGTCGGGCGAAAATACGAGGCCGGCGGCATCGCCAAGGACGGCGCCAAGCTGGTGATGGCGGTCGCAACGGCCAAGGTGCCGAAGGTGACCGTGATCATCGGCGGCTCGTTCGGCGCCGGCAATTACGGCATGTGCGGACGCGCCTATTCGCCACGCTTCCTGTGGATGTGGCCGAATGCCCGCATTTCGGTGATGGGCGGCGAGCAGGCGGCAACGGTGCTTGCCGTGGTCAAGCGCGAAGGCATCGAGCGCAAGGGTGGGGAATGGAGCGCCGAGGAGGAAGCGAAATTCAAGAAGCCGATCCTGATGAAGTACGAGCACGAGGGACACCCGCTCTATTCGTCGGCAAGGCTCTGGGACGACGGCATCATCGACCCGGCCAAGACCCGCGAGGTGCTGGCGCTCAGCCTTTCGGCCGCGCTCAACGCCGAGATCGAGGAGACAAAATTCGGCGTGTTCAGGATGTGAGATGAGCGAAATCGGCCAGAGGATTCGCATTCAAACCGGCGACATCACGAAGCTGGCGGTCGATGCCATCGTCAACGCCGCCAATACCTCTCTTCTCGGAGGCGGCGGCGTCGACGGCGCTATCCACCGCGCGGCCGGCCCCGAGCTTGTGGCAGAATGCCGGACCTTGCATGGCTGCAAGGTCGGAGACGCAAAAATCACCAAGGGCTACAGGCTGCCCGCGCGCTACGTCATTCATACGGTCGGGCCGGTCTGGCAAGGTGGCAGCAAAGGAGAAGCCGAACTGCTCGCCTCCTGCTATCGCCGGTCGCTCGAAATCGCCGCCGCAAAGGACTGCCGGACGGTAGCGTTTCCAGCGATCTCGACCGGGGCCTACCGCTATCCGAAGGATCAGGCGACGCAAATTGCTGTCGGGACCGTGAGCGCCTTCATCGGCCAGAACATCGTTCCGGAAACCGTCATTTTCTGCTGCTTCGACGAGCCGACGACCGAATTGTATCAGCGGGTCGTTGCTGCACTCGGCAGGGTGTGACCCTGCGCGGGAGACAACCCACCACATCTCCAGACTATTTTTTGCTTCTCGATCTGGCCAGACGAAAGAATCACGGCTATTGATCATCGCAAATACCAATGGGGATTGGGCGAAGATGAGGCGGCGGGTTTTTCAGAGAACAACTGTGCATTTACTTGCAGGGTTGCTTATATTAGTGACCCCTGGCATCGGCGCAGCGGAGTCGCTGGCGGGAAGCAAGGGCGAGACCCGTTTCTATCCCTATTTGCCGCAGAGCCCGAAGGATCCGTGTACCAGGGCCTACAAGGCCTATGTAGCGGCCGGCGGCCATTCAGCCTATGCAACCACTCCGTATTCCCGGGTGCGTTCTCTGTACATCATCTGCGGCTCGCGCTTGAATGCACCGTCACAGCAAGCTGCCGAAGAATTGGCGTTGAAATCCTGTCAGGCCGCCCGCAACAGTTACAGAGTTACAACAGGCGGCGGCTGCGAAATCGCTGCCTCCAAGTAGGCGAATATATTTCAGTGTTTGGGGTTCAAATGGGTTTGGCAATGAAATCTTTATCAATCAAGCGAGCAACCATGTCGGTACTTGCACTGCTTGTGGCCTCTGCACCGAATGTCGGCGCCGCCGAATCGCTGGCGGGAAGCAAGGGCGACAGCCGCTTTCCGGTCTATTTTGCACCGGGTACAATCGGAGGCTGCGGCAAGAATTACAAGGACTATGTGGCGGCTGGCGGTCACTCGGCCTATGCGATGACGCCATTCAACTGGGCAACCGAATTCACTATTTGCGGTGCTTATCTGAATGCAACATCCCAGAAGGCTGCGGAGGCGCTGGCGTTGAAATCCTGCCAGTCCGCGCGCAGCAAGTACAAGGTCACGACTGCAGGGGCCTGCGCCATAGCTGCCTCCAAATAGACCGACACTCGTCGGCCTTCGACGTATTCAATGGGTGGGAAAAATGAAATCTATAGGCGTCAAACAAGCAGTCTTCTCGCTAATAACCGGGTTGCTTCTAATCTCGAGCCCCAATGTCGGCGCGGCGGAATCGCTGGCTGGAAGCAAGGGCGACGTCCGCTTCTACCCGTATTTTCCGGCGACCGCGGATCGGCCATGCACCAAGGCATATAAGGCCTATGTGGCGGCCAGCGGCCATTCAGCTTATGCGACCACTCCGTATTCCCGGGTGCGTTCGTTGTACATCCTGTGCGGCTCGCGCTTGAATGCGCCCTCGCAAAAGGCTGCCGAGGATATGGCGATGAAATCCTGCCAGGTCACCCGCGACCGTTACAGGGTCACGACCGGGGGAGCTTGCGAAATCGCGGCCTCAAAGTAGGCAGGCCTCGCTTGCCTACCCTTTGACCGCCAGACTACAAAGCAGGGCATTGCCGCAGTTCGCGTGACGAGAATTCGCGCCGTTGGCGGCAGCTCTGCCTGTGGAGGCCCGATGTTCGCCAAGATCCTGATCGCCAACCGTGGCGAGATCGCCTGCCGGGTGATCCGCACGGCACGCAGGATGGGTGTGCGCAGCGTCGCCGTCTATTCCGACGCCGACGATCGCGCCTTGCATGTCGAAATGGCCGACGAAGCGGTGCATATCGGCGCCTCTCCCGCCAACGAAAGCTATCTGCGCGGCGACAAGATCATTGCGGCGGCCTTGGCCACAGGTGCCGAGGCCATCCATCCGGGCTACGGCTTTCTTTCGGAAAACCCCGAATTCGTCGACCAGGTCGCGGCGGCTGGGCTGATCTTCATTGGCCCGTCGGCGGCCTCGATCCGCGCCATGGGACTGAAGGACGCGGCCAAGCGGCTGATGGAAAAGGCCGGCGTGCCTGTCGTTCCGGGCTACCATGGCGAAGCGCAGGAGATCGTGTTGCTCGCCTCCAAGGCGCGCGAGATAGGCTACCCCGTACTGATCAAGGCGCGCGCCGGCGGCGGCGGCAAAGGCATGCGGCGCGTCGAGCATCCCGATGATTTTTCGGAAGCACTGTCGGGCGCGCGGCGCGAGGCGAAAGCCGCGTTCGGTGACGACCGCGTCTTGGTGGAAAAATATGTCGACAAGCCGCGCCACATCGAAGTGCAGGTGTTTGGTGACAATTTCGGCAACGCCGTGCATCTTCACGAACGCGACTGCTCGGCACAGCGCCGCCACCAGAAGGTGATCGAGGAGGCGCCTGCCCCGGGCATGACGCCGGCACTGCGCAAGGCGATGACCGAGGCGGCGGTGAAAGCCGCCAAGGCAATCCACTATTCCGGCGCCGGCACGATCGAGTTCATCGTCGATGCCTCGCAAGGGCTGAAGGCCGACCGTTTCTGGTTCATGGAAATGAACACCCGCCTGCAGGTCGAGCACCCCGTCACCGAAATGGTCACCGGCATCGACCTGGTCGAGTGGCAGTTGCGGGTAGCCTCCGGCGAAAAACTGCCGAAGACGCAGAGCGAGATCGCGCTCTCCGGCCACGCCTTCGAGGCGCGCATCTATGCCGAGGACGCGGCAAGAGGGTTTTTGCCGGCGACCGGCACCTTGCACCATTTGAAATTTCCGCAGCCGGCACCGGAGGGTGCGACCATGCGCATCGAAACCGGTGTGCGCGCCGGCGATGCGATTTCGCCGTTTTACGACCCGATGATCGCCAAGCTGATCATCCACGGCAAGGACAGACGGGCAGCGCTCACAGCGCTTGGCGCGGCGCTGTCGCAGACAGAAATCGCCGGCTCGACGGTCAACACTGCCTTCCTTGCCGCCCTAGTCGCTGATGCAGATTTTGCGGCGGGCGATGTCGATACCGGCCTGATCGCTAGGCATCTGCAGGCGTTGACGGCGGTTCCGCCGCCGAGCGGTGAGACGATTGCCGCCGCGGCACTTGCCGCGTCCGGTGCGGGCGACTTGCCGTCCTCGGACGATCCCTGGTCGTCACTGGCCGGCTATGCGCATTTCCACACTGTAGCGCGGCGCATGCTGCTGAAGTTTGGCGAGCAGGAGATCGTCACGCGCGTGTCGGTGCGGCCGGACGGACGGTTCGAGGTGGCGCTGGATGCGCCCTATGACAGCGTCAATTCGCATGATCTTCGCGCCGCGCCTCGCCTCGCCCGCTGGCCGGGCCACGTCACGGTCTTCGATGGTGCAATAGGCTACGGTTTTGCCGTGCCGGATCCGCTGGCGCGAGCCGACGAAGCCGCCGCCGCTTCCGGCAGCCTGCGCGCGCCAATGCCCGGCCTAGTCAAATTGGTGCGTGCAGCCAGAGGCGAGTCCGTGATCAAGGGCCAGCCGCTGCTGATCCTGGAGGCGATGAAGATGGAGCACACCATTGCCGCGCCCCATGACGGGGTTATCGCCGAGATTGCTGCCGAAGGCGCGCAGGTAACCGACGGCACCGTGCTGGTTCGCTTTGCCGAGGAACCTCAGTTGACTGCTGTTTCCCTATCCACGAAGTGATCTCGAACGCGTGACAAAGGCGTCGCCAAAAACAACATGGCCGGGTTTGACCCCGGCCATGTTCAATTACAGCAGCGCGTCTTGCGGCGCCGCGGCCATCACGGCTGGATCGGCGCGTATTTGCCGTCGTGCCACTGGTTGATGTCGTAGCTGGCGTTTTTGAGGTCGCCCTTCTCGTCGAAGGTGACCGAGCCGACAACCGTGCTGATCGGCTGGCCGTTCTTTAACGCTTCAGCGACTTTTGCCGGATCGTCGCTGCCGGCGCGTTTGATGCCTTCGGCGAAGGCCTGGATCACCGCATAGGAAAACAGCGTGAAGCCCTCCGGCACGAAGCCGCCGGCCTTGATCTTGGCGATGGCTTCCTTGGCTTCGGGCTTCGCCTGCGGGTCCGATGGGAAGACGAACATGGTGCCTTCGCCGGCCGGACCGGCAACCTGCCAGAATTCCGGGGAAGCGATCGAGTCCGGCATGATCAACTGGAACTTGAGGTTCTGCTCCGCCGACTGGCGCAGGATCAGGCCGGCTTCGGGGTGATAGCCGCCGAAATAGACGACGTCGGCTTTCAGCTCCTTGAGCTTGGTAACAAGCGCGGAATAGTCCTTCTCGCCGGCGTTGATGCCCTCGTAGAGGATCTCTTTGAGACCGTTCTGGTTCATCGTTGCCTTGACGGCATCGGCCACGCCCTGCCCATAGGCGCTCTTGTCGTGCATGATGACGACGTTCTTGCCGGCATATTTCTTGGCGATCCATGGACCGATGAAAGCGCCCTGCGCATCGTCGCGCGTATAGAGGCGCATGATCGTCGGCCAGCCGGCCTTCGCCGCTGCGTCGGTTAGTACCGGGTTCGAGGAAGCCGGACTCATCATCAGCGCACCGGCTTCGGCGTAGACGGCGGAGGCCGGGATGCTGGAGCCCGAGCAGGCGTGGCCATCGATGAACTTGACACCATTGGCGATGATGCGGTTGGCGACCGAAACCGCCTGCTTCGGATCGCACTGGTCGTCCTCGATGTCGAGCTTGATCTGGCGGCCGTCGACGCCGCCCGCCGCGTTGATCGCGTCGGCGGCGGCTTGCGCGCCCTGCTTGAACTGATCGCCGATGGTGGCAAGCTGACCGGTCATCGGTCCGACCACCGAAAAGGTGATGTCGTCGGCGAAGGCTACCGGCGCGGTCATCATTAGGCCAAATATGGCGGCGCTCAAAATACTGAATTTCTTCATGGTGACACAACTCCTCCACTCTCGCGCGACCATCCCGGCCGCGCCTCTTCCAGAGTGGCGGGAGAATTTCACCCTTCACCGGGGCTGTCTAGACGCATCGTCGGCACTCGATTGGGCCTGCAACACGCAGTCCCAAAGACAAAGCCGCGCCAGCCTTGTTCCGGCCGGTCGCGGCTTTTGCCATGAGCTTCCCATCGGCGCCAGGACCCGCTCGCCTTCCCTGTCTATTGCACAGCTTGCCGCCGTGTTCTTGATCTTGTTGGCTCAGCCGTCTTGCGCGGCCTTGATTTTTCGGGCCCGGCCCTCTGCGCGGCCTTGACCCGAAGCATCCCTGTTGTGAGGTCAGTACCCTTGTGAAGTCGATGCCGGCGAATTCAGTGCATCGTCATCCATTCGCGAGCTTCGCGCAGCGCCTTGGCGATCTCGACCTTCGACATGGCGGCAGACAATTCGGAGCGCAGTTCAGCGGCGCGGGCCGAACCCTTGATCGCGGCGATGTTGAACCATTTGTGGGCGGCGACGACATCGGTCTCGCAATCGCGGCCAGTCGCATACATCATGCCCAACTCGAAGAGAATATCGGCCTGGGCAGTTGCCCCCATGGCGCCGAAGCCGGCTTCAAGCATTTCAAAACGTGCCATTTCAAATCCCCTGTTCTGGCTCCCGAGAGCTGTCTCCGTCTGTCCCTCGGTGTCCTTGATTACCGTCGGGGGCGGCCGCTCTTTCGATGCTTTCGAGAATGCCCCGGAGGCTTGAATCCGTCGTTAAATGGCGTGCTTAATTTGAGGAAAACAAAGCTAAAACAAGAGGTAAACGCGAAAATTCGTTAAGGATACAAAGCCAGCAATCGCGCCGGTTTGCACAAGATTTGAAGAAAACTTGCGAGGCGCGGATCAAGACTCCGCTAACCACAGAAGACAAAGACGTGTGCGGCCCGTTTCATTTTTCGCCGGCGCGGCCGTTCGGGAGCGGGCAAAAACCCGCAACCCTTCCGTCGCGGCACCGCTTTTGTTTTTCCGGGAGCTGGACTAGCTTACGTTTGCGTAAGGGGCAGACACCCGGGACGGAGCCCGATTGGACTTACCTGAGGGAGGAAAGACATGTTTCGACAAGTGAGCCTGGCCCTCGCGGCCGCAATAATGATGACCGGCGCGGCATGGGCCGATCCGATCGAAGGCAATTGGAAAACGCAAGCCGGATCGACTGCCGCCATTTCGGGTGGCGGCGGGGCATTTTCGATTACGCTCAAATCCGGCAAATTTGCCGGCAAGAACATCGGTTCACTGAAGGTTGCCGGCGACAACAAATATGCCGGCACCATAACCGACCCGGAAACCGACAAGACCTATTCGGGCAAAGCATCGCTTTCCGGCAGTTCGCTCAAGATGAGCGGCTGCGTGCTCGGCGGGCTGATCTGCAAGAGCCAGACCTGGCATAAGCTCTGATCGTGCCATTCCTGCCAGGGGTGAGCGGGGCCAGTCGGCCCCGTTTTCATGTTATCGGTCTCGCAGCCGCGGCGTCGCCATAGGTCGCTGCTTTCAAGGCGGCACGCCCAGAGATCATCAACCATTTTGAACCCCAGATGAACGGAGCCATCAGAGCCGGTTCAGCCGGGGCAAGGCATTGTCATGCGTATTGAAGGAGACACCGCGCAATGCTTGCCCGCCGCTTCACCATCGTCTGCCTGCTGATGAGCCTGTTCGGCATGTTGTTCGCCGTCCTTGTCGCCGAAGCCGGCCGGCCGTCCCGCTCCTGGGACGTCGCCAGTTCCTGCCGACTCGGTTGCTTGAACCATCTTCACCACTGAAACGACAAAGAGCTGAACCTTTAGAGAAAAGCAAAACGCCGATGAACCGCCTCGCCGCCAACACCCTCAAGACGCTTCGGCTGCTGCCGCGCGCGGCGCGCATCCTGACTGTTCTTTCGGTCCCGGTACTGGCCGTGCCGACGATGCGCACCAATGCTGGCTCGACGATCGAGGCGCCTGCGTTGAGGAAGTCAGGCCTCGGCTTTGTGCTGCTGGTTAGCCTGCAGCGCGGTTAGCAGACCGAAAAACGCCGACAGCGCGTATTGAGGCCGCCTTACCCCCTCCCAACCGCGCGTCCAACTCTCTATATTGAGTCATGGAAAAGCGAATCTATCCCCAAGCCATTGAATCGGTCGTCACGCCGGAGCCGTTTGGCCGACAGAGCTTCAACGATGCCAAGAAGGCGGTCGCGGCCCTGCAGGTGCTTTACGACCGCAACACCAAGTTCCTGCGCGATTCATTTGCCGCGCTCGCCGCGGGCGGCGACAACAACAAACGCTACCGGGCCTTCTATCCGGAGATCGGCGTCACCACGAGTTCGTTCACCCAAATCGACTCAAGGCAGGCCTATGGCCACATGCCGACGCCGGGGCATTTCTCAACCACCGTCACCCAGCCTGCTCTTTTCGAAAGCTACCTCACCGAACAGCTTCGGCTGATCATGCGCAACCACGGCGTTCCGGTCACGGTTTCGGAATCGACCACTCCCATCCCGCTGCATTTCGCTTTTCTCGAAGGCACGCATGTCGACGGCGCCGCTGCGGAGCGCATCAAACGGCCGATCCGTGACCTGTTCGACGTGCCGGATCTCGACGGCACCGACGACCAGATCGCCAACGGTACCTTTGAAGTGGGATTGGGCGAGGCACGGCCGCTGGCGCCGTTCACCGCACAACGGATCGACTATTCGCTGCATCGGATGTCGCACTATACGGCGACCAGTCCCCAGCATTTCCAGAACTTCGTGCTGTTCACCAACTACCAGTTCTACATCGACGAATTCGTCGCCCGTGCACGCGAATTGATGGCCAATGGCGGTAACGGATATGTAGAGTTCGTCGAGCCGGGCAATATCGTGACCAAAGTGGGCGACAGCGCGCCTGGTGAGGGTGCTGCGCCCCCTCGCCTGCCGCAGATGCCGGCCTATCATTTGAAGAAGCCGAACCATGGCGGCATCACCATGGTCAATATCGGCGTTGGCCCTTCCAATGCCAAGACCATCACCGACCATATTGCGGTGCTCCGGCCGCATGCCTGGGTGATGCTCGGCCATTGCGCCGGCCTGCGCAACACGCAGGCGCTGGGCGATTATGTGCTGGCACACGCTTATGTTCGGGAAGACCATGTCCTCGACGACGATCTTCCGGTCTGGGTGCCGATCCCGCCGCTGGCTGAAATCCAAGTGGCGCTGCAGGAAGCGGTCGCCGAGGTCACCGGGCTTTCCGGCTACGACCTCAAGCGCATCATGCGCACCGGCACCGTCGCCACCATCGACAACCGCAACTGGGAGCTGCGCGACCAGCGCGGGCCGGTGCAGCGGCTGTCGCAGTCGCGGGCGATCGCTCTCGACATGGAATCGGCGACGATCGCCGCCAACGGCTTCCGCTTCAGGGTGCCCTATGGCACGCTGCTTTGCGTATCCGACAAGCCGCTGCATGGCGAATTGAAGTTGCCGGGCATGGCGACCGAGTTCTACAAGCGGCAAGTAGCGCAGCATCTGACCATCGGCATCAGGGCGATGGAGAAGCTGGCTGAAATGCCGATGGAGCGGCTGCATTCGCGCAAACTCAGGAGCTTTTCGGAAACTGCCTTCCAGTAAATGCCGAATCGCATGTGTCGGTCCAGGTCAGGACATTTCGTCATCTTGATTGAGCCGCACTTCTGCCGATAGACAAAGCGATGGCACGTGTTTGGGACATGACGGTTGCGCTGGCATTCGTCGCAATGCTTGCACTCTCGGCCGCGCTGGTGGCCGGGTTCTTCGGATCGCTGCATCCGGCCCTCGATTCCTTTGCTCATTTCCGCGTCCATTTTTCGGTGCTGATGGCGCTTTGCGCGCTGCCGCTGCTCGCCACCTCGTTTCGCCTGCAGGCCGCGGTCGCATTGCTGTTTGCGATAGCCTCCTTTGCCACCACGCCGAATGCCTTGCCGCTTTCGCGGCTATGGCAGGTGCAGGCCGCCTACGAAGCCAAACCCGGTGACGAGCCAGTCTACCGCCTGCTGCAGATGAACCTCAGGTTCAACAATCCAACGCCTGAGAAGGTGCTGTCGCTGATCGGCCGGACCCAGCCTGATGTTATCACCCTCGACGAGGTGTCCGAAACGTGGAAGGCAAAGCTTGGGCTGCTATCCGGCGGCTATCCCTACCGGATCCTCTGCCCATATCCCAATGGCGTGTTCGGCGTTGCGCTGCTGTCCAGACGACCGTTTGGCATAGGCACGGAGCCGCACTGCGACAGCCGCGGCGCGATGGCGATCGCCACGGTCGATTTCGGCGGAACCGACGTCGATGTCGCCGCCATCCACCTCACCTGGCCATGGCCGCACAACCAATCACGGCAGATTGGAGGGTTGTCTGACGAAATCGCCTCGCTTGGCGAGACGTCGATCCTGGCAGGCGACTGCAACGCAGCGCCATGGAGCGCCGCCGTCCGGCGCGTCGCATCGCTTGGCAAGCTGACTGTAATGCCGTCGGTCGGGCCGACCTGGCTCTACAGAAGGCTGCCGGATTTCCTGCGCTTCGCCGGACTGCCGATCGACCAGGTCTTCAGCAAGGGCGCCATTGTTATCCATTCGGCGTCGACCCTTGAGGACACCGGCTCAGACCATCTGCCGGTGCTGGTGGAGTTTTCGCTTCGGTCGGATGAACAAAAGCCGCTCGACGAGCACCAGACGGCGACCGCGCTTGCGGCGCTGCCTGGCGGGACGCGAAGCTGAAAATCCGCAGTCCAATCTCGACCTGGCTTATTACTGGCCCACAAAAGCGCGGATGAGGTGCTCGACAGGGCCGCCGTCGCGATGCTCGTGCGCATCGAAGGCGATCTGCTTTGCCTCGTATTCGGCATAGATGGCATTGATCCGGCGCTTTGCCTCGCGACGTGCCTCGAAACAGTGCGGGTCATCACCGACTGTCAGCCCTCGAACCGACTTTTCGGTGGCCCGCATCATCTGTCTGGCGATGCGGCCATGGGTCTCTTCATGGGCGCGAACGCCAGCGAAGAACCGCTTCCAGCGCTTCTGCAGCGCAGGCGACGTGGCTGAGACTAGTTTGGGATAGGTATAGAAGAGATTGAGCGTCCCGTTGGCCTGGCGCAGGCGGCAGACGCCGTTTTCCCGTTGGGCGTCGAAGGTCCAATCATCGACGCTGTAGCCGGTCTGCGCGATGGCGTGGGTCATGAAGCCGTGCTTCGGCCCACTGCGATCCATGGCCTCGATCAGGGCCGCGCCGGTGGTTCCGGCAATGTTGTAAGTTCGTGTCTTGACCAGCACCTTAGTGCCGGCCAAGGCTGCAGGGGCGCACAATGCCCCGATCGCCACAACGCTCGTCAGAACTGCCAGGCGCATTTTTCCTTCCTCCCTGTCGCCGCAGAAAGGAAACACAGGCAGGCGGTTTATTCAACAATCCTACGGTTGCGCTGCTCCTCATCTTGTTTAGTCCGGAGCAAACCTTGTGACTTACATGTTCTGGTAGACCGGGCCCTCGCCGCCCTGTGGCGGCACCCAATTTATGTTCTGGTTCGGGTCCTTGATATCGCAAGTCTTGCAGTGCACGCAGTTCTGCGCGTTGATGACGAAACGCACATCCTTGGCCGCAGGATCGGCGGCGGCATTGCCATCCTTGTCGACCCATTCGTAGACGCTGGCCGGGCAGTAACGCGTCGAGGGTCCCGCATAGACGTCATGCTCAGAGCGCTTCTGCAGGTCCATGTCGGCGACGAGCAGATGCACCGGCTCGTTCTCCTCGTGGTTGGTGTTGGACAGGAACACCGACGACAGCCGGTCGAAGGTCAGCACCCCGTCCGGCTTCGGGTAGGCGATCTTCTGGTGCGCGGCGGCCGGTTCCAGCGTCGCATAGTCGGCCCTGCCGTGCTTCATCGTGCCGAAGGGCGAGAAGCCGAACAGCGTGTTCAGCCACATGTCGAGGCCGCCAAGGCCGACGCCGACAATGGTGCCGAAGCGCGACCATAGCGGCTTGACGTTGCGCACTTTCTTCAGGTCCTTGCCGATATCGGTGGCGCGCCAGGCGGCCTCGTAGGAGGCCAACTCGTCATTGGTGCGGCCGGCGGCTATCGCATCACAGACATGCTCGGCCGCCAGCATTCCGGAGAGCACGGCATTGTGCGAGCCCTTGATGCGCGGCACGTTGACGAAGCCGGCCGCGCAGCCGATCAGCGCACCGCCGGGGAAGGACAGTTTCGGCACCGACTGCCAGCCGCCTTCGGTGATGGCGCGGGCACCATAGCCCAGCCGCTTGGCACCCTCGAAGGTGCCGCGGATCGCCGGATGTGTCTTGAAGCGCTGGAACTCGTCAAAGGGCGACAGATAGGGGTTCTTGTAGTTCAGGTGAACGACGAAGCCGACTGCCACCTGGTTGTCCTCGAGATGGTAGAGGAAGGAGCCGCCGCCGGTCTTCAAATCGAGCGGCCAGCCGAAGGAATGCTGGACAAGGCCCGGCCGGTGGTTTTCCGGTTTGATCTGCCAGAGTTCCTTGAGGCCGATGCCGTATTTTCCGGGCTCGCGGCCGTCGGAAAGGTGGTGTTTGGCGATCAGTTGCTTGGCCAGCGAGCCACGCGCGCCCTCGCCGATCAAGACATATTTGCCCATCAGCGCCATGCCCGGCGCAAAGCCCGGACCGTGCGTGCCGTCCTTCTCGACGCCCATGTCGCCGGTGACGACGCCGGTGACCGCACCGGCCTCGTTGTAGAGCAGGCCGACCGCGGCAAAGCCCGGATAGATCTCGACGCCCAGCGCCTCGGCCTTGGTCGCCAGCCAGCGGCAGACATTGCCGAGCGAGACGATATAGTTGCCGTGATTGTTCATCAGCGGCGGCATCAGGATATTGGGCAGACGGAACGAACCGGCGGGGCCGAGAACCAGGAAATGGTCATCGGTGACCGGTGTCCTGAAGGGATGACCCTCCTCTTCGCGCCAGCCGGGCAGCAGCCGGTCGATGCCGATCGGATCGACGACGGCGCCGGACAGGATGTGCGCGCCGACTTCGCCGCCCTTTTCCAGCACGACGACGGAAAGCTCGGGATTGACCTGCTTGAGACGGATCGCGGCGGCGAGGCCGGCCGGGCCGGCGCCGACGATGACCACGTCGAATTCCATGCTTTCGCGTTCGATATCGCTCATCGATCCCTCACTGGCTCGCTATTCCCGGCATCTTGCTGGCTCACGCGCTGCATAGCGCATCAAATAGCGACGGGAAACCGGCGCGGACGTGACAATACCGATTTCGTCAAAAAGTCGCGTCCTGCCGCACAGATTCGCGGTGACGAGCATCAATCTTCAATCCTATTCCGTTTGCACAGATATGTCGCACTGATGTTTTTAATTGTTCGACGGCTTGCTTATCGGCCATACTTCCCGCCATGCGCATATTCGGGCCGGCTGGCTTTTCATCGACGCGCTTTTTTTTCACGCCCGGCCGGTTTTGCCGTGCGGCGCTCTTGGCGCTTCTGCCACTGACGGCCCTCGATGCCCGTGCCGAGCAGCAACTGGTCTGGGCGACCGGCGCCTATTCCTTTTCCGACGAGCGCGGCGGTTTCCGCATCACCGGGGCTTCCGGCATCGGCACGAAAGAGGATCCGCTGGTCATCACCGAAGAGCTGAATTCAGCGACGCCGGTAACGCTGGCCATTCGCACGACAAGGCCGATCCAGCCGTTCGGCAAGGCGGGAGACTTCGCCAATGGTCTGATGTATATGCGCATCGACGTGCTCAACAATAGCGGCCAAGCCTGGGTCGAGTTCCAGTTCGAACTCCAGGAGATCCTCGACCAGCCGAGCGTGTTCGGCGACGGCCTGTCGTTCGACCAGCGCAACAAAACGCCCGAAAATATCTGGTCGAGCAGCTACGCCGATTTCGACCGCAATTTCGAACCGTATGACCGCCTGCTGTTCAAGAACGGCAAGATCGACCCGCTGAAGACCGCCAGCTTCTATTTCCTGATCACCGACTACACGCCGCGCTGGACGTTCTATCTCGTGCAGGATCCGCGCATACCGTCGAGCTGAACTTGCAAATTCAAGCTCCGCGGCCGAATGTGAAACCATGACTGCCGCCCCCCACACTAGCCGAGCCGATCTCGCCGAGCTGCTGGCCTTCTACGCCAGCGCCGGCGTCGACGAGGCACTTGAAGAACAGCCGGTAAACAGGTTTGCAGAAGCCAGGCCGCCCGAGCGGGTGCCTGCGGCGGCCGCTCTGCCGGCCGGTGAAAATGCATCGCCTCATCGCTCGACGAGCGTGTCGCGCGGCGAAATGGGCGAGAGACCGAATACGGCACCGGCAGTGCGAACGTCCCCGGCCATGTCAACGGTGCCCGACGAGGCGCAGGCGGCATTGGCGCGGCAACTGGCGAGATCGGCGGCAAACCTCGACGAGCTTCGCCAGCACATGGCGGCATTCAACGGCTGCAATCTTAAATTCACCGCCAAGAACCTGGTGTTCGCCGACGGCAATCCGACTGCCGCGGTGATGCTGGTCGGCGAAGCACCGGGCCGCGACGAGGACATAGAGGGCTTGCCGTTCGTCGGCCGCTCGGGCCGGCTGCTCGACCGCATGCTGGCCGCGATCGGTCTTGACCGGACATCTGCCTACATCGCCAACGTGATTCCCTGGCGGCCGCCGGGCAACCGCACGCCGACGCCGCACGAGACCGAGATCTGCCGGCCGTTCATCGAGCGGCAGATCGAACTGGTCAATCCGAAGGTGCTGGTCAATCTCGGCGGCCCGTCGGCAAAGACCCTGCTCAACACCTCCGAAGGCATATTGCGGCTGCGCGGCAACTGGCGCGTCCACACGACCCCGTCTGGCGTCGCCATTCCCGCCATGCCGACCCTGCATCCGGCCTATTTGTTGAGAACGCCGGCGCACAAGAAGCTGGCGTGGCGGGATTTCCTCGAAGTGAAGGCGAAGTTGCGGGCACTTGGGTAACGGTGCAGAACGCGTCTTCCGTCCTCCCCTTGCGAGGAAGGAAGGGCGGCACCATGACCTCGCAGGTAATTGAAATGCGCCCACTGCCGGCCTAGTCATCTCGTTATGACAGCAGCCCAGATTTCCGCCGGCAGTCTCATTCGCGAATGGCGTACACGCCGGCGCATGAGCCAGCTCGACCTCGCCATGGAGGCCGAGATCTCGCAGCGGCATCTGAGTTTCGTTGAAAGCGGCCGCGCCGCACCCTCGCGTGACATGGTGCTGCATCTGGCGGAGCAGCTTTCGATCCCGCTCAGGCAGCGCAACCAGCTGCTGCTGGCCGCCGGCTTTGCCCCGAGCTTCAGCGAACGACCACTTGACGATGCCTCGATGGCACCGGCGATGGCGGCGGTCGAGACCGTGCTCAAGGCGCACGAGCCGTTCCCGGCGCTTGCCGTCGACCGGCATTGGAACCTGGTGTCGGCGAACGCCGCCATCGGCCCGTTCCTCGCCAATGTCGCCGACGCCTCACTGCTGAAGCCGCCGGTCAACGTTTTGCGCCTCAGCCTGCATCCCGGCGGCATCGCGCCGCGCATCGTCAACCTTGCGGAATGGCGGACGCATCTTCTGGAGCGGCTGAAGCGGCAGAACGACGCTGCCGCCGATCCGGTTCTGGTCGAGCTCGAGCGCGAGCTTCGGGCCTATCCGTCCGGCCTTAAAAGCAGCCGGCCGGCGCCGGTCGAGCCGAACGCGATTGTCCATCCGCTCAAGCTTGCCCATGGCGACGCGGTGCTGTCGTTCATCAGCACCATCACCGTGTTCGGCACGCCGCTCGACGTGACGCTGGCGGAGCTGGCGATCGAATCTTTTTTCCCCGCCGACGAGCAGACGCGGGCGGTGCTGATGCGGCTGGCGAAAGAGCGGACCGACGCAGCGGGCTGATCACCCTTCCGGCGCGACGGCCTTGCGGGTGCGGGTGCGTTCGAGACCCAGCTGGCGCTCGCGCCAGATGATGAAAATCCCCGCCGCAACCACGATCATGCCGCCGACCAGCATGTTGATCGTGGCGATATCGCCAAAGACCAGATAGCCGACGACGACGCCGAGGATCATCGAAGTGTATTCGAACGGTGCCACGACGGAAGCCTCGGCATGGCGATAGGCCGAGGTCATCAGAATCTGGCCAAGCCCGCCGCAAAAACCCGCGGCAATCAGAAGCCCCGCCTGTGCTGGCGTCAGCGCCTGCCAGCCGAATGGCAGCGAAAGCAGCGCCATGACGCTCGCGGTTACCGAAAACCACAGCACGATGGTCGCCGTCCGCTCGCTCTGGACGAGGTTGCGAACCAGGAGCATGGCGATGGCCGAGATCGCCGCGGCTATCAGGGCGGCGATGACGCCAAGCACCTCCTGATCGCCAAGGGCAGCGCCCGAACTGAGCAGCGTCAGTTCCGGCCACGAGATGATCAGCACCCCGACCAGGCCGACGGCAACCGCACTCCAGCGATAGATGCGGATGGCTTCGCCGAGGAAGATCGAACTGAACACCACGACCAGCAGCGGCTGCGCGTAGTTCAGTGTGATCGCCTCCGGCAGCGGCAGCCGCGTCAGCGCGAAGAAGCCGAGCCCCATGGCACAGACACCGACGACGCCGCGCGCAATGTGGTTGAGCGGGCGCTTTGTCGAAAAGGCGGTTCCGAGTTTTCCCTGGAAGGCGAGGAAGGCGATGATCGGAAAAATGGCAAAGAAGGAGCGGAAGAAGACGATCTGGCCCGCCGGGACGGTGCCTGCCGCCTTGATGCAGGACGACATGCCGACGAAGACCGCCACCGATACGATCTTGAGCAAGATCCCGGTCAGCGTGCTGTGCTCGCCGGCAAGGTCGCCAACTGCAAGCACTGGCAAATCCGGTCTGGCTGTCACGCCCCTTTTGCTTCCTCGATCGCCGCCCAGATGCACGCCGGCGTTGCCGGCATGTCGATATGCCTGATGCCGTAGGTGCGGTAGTGCGCGTCGGTCACCGCATTGAGCGCGGCAGGCATCGACCCGATCGTACCCGCCTCCCGCGCGCCCTTGATGAAGGCCACATCCTCGCGACGCAACACAGAGGCGCTCGTTCCGAATTTCGGCGTGACGACGGTCATGGAAGCCTCGCGATGATGCTTGGGAAATGATCGCCTGAAATAGACGTCGCTGCAGTTTTGTCGAGGGAGCGTTTCGTGTAAAGAGCGCAGACTTCAAATTATTTGGACCAGCGGACCCGCCCGCCGCACCCGATCGACAGGAAAAATCAAGGAATGCGCACAGATACCGGCCAGGTCTTCAAGCTCGAAGACTATCGCCCCAGTGATTATCTCATTCCGGAAACCAGCCTGACTTTCCGCCTTTCGCCTGAAGCAACGCATGTGACCGCCGTGCTGACGGTCGAACGCCGCGACGGGATTGCGGCGTCGGTGCCACTGGTGCTGGATGGCGACGGGCTGACGCTCCGCGGCATCGCCATCGACGGCCAGGAGCCGAGCCCTGCGGATTTTCTCGTCACGCCCGATCAACTGACAATCATCAGCCCCCCTGCGACAAGGCGCTTCCAGCTGAGAATTGAAACCGTGTTGGCGCCGGCGCAGAACGAAGCGCTGATGGGCCTCTATCGCTCGAGCGACGTCTATTGCACGCAATGCGAGGCCGAAGGCTTTCGCCGCATCATTTATTTCCTCGACCGTCCCGACATCCTGTCGGTCTATACGGTGCGTATCGAAGCTGAGCGCAATGAGGCGCCGCTGCTTTTGTCCAACGGCAACCCGGCCGGCAGCGGCGAGCTTGCCGGCGGCTGGCACTATGCGGTCTGGCACGACCCCTTCCCCAAGCCGTCCTATTTGTTTGCGCTGGTGGCGGGCGACCTCGGCAAGATCTCGGACAGTTTTGTCACCCTGTCTGGCCGCAGGGTCGAGCTCGGAATCTATGTCGAACCGGGCAAGGAGAGGCTCGCCGGCTACGCCATGGACGCTTTGAAACGGTCGATGAAATGGGACGAGGAGGCATTCGGCCGCGAATACGACCTCGATGTCTTCAACATCGTCGCCGTGTCCGACTTCAATATGGGCGCAATGGAGAACAAGGGTCTCAACATCTTCAACGACAAATATGTGCTGGCCGACCAGGAAACCGCGACCGACGCCGATTTCGCCAATATCGAGGCCATCATTGCCCATGAGTATTTCCACAATTGGACAGGTAACAGAATCACTTGCCGCGACTGGTTCCAGCTTTGCCTGAAGGAAGGCCTGACGGTTTTCCGCGACCACGAATTCTCCGCCGATCAGCGCTCGCGCGCCGTCAAGCGCATCGCCGAGGTTCGTACGCTGCGCGCCCATCAGTTTCCCGAGGACCAAGGGCCGCTGGCGCATCCGGTCCGGCCTCGCCGCTACCGCGAGATCAACAATTTCTACACGGCGACGGTCTACGAAAAAGGCTCGGAAGTCGTGCGCATGATCCATACCATCCTCGGCGCCGAGACGTTCCGCGCCGGCATGGACCTCTACTTCGAACGTCACGACGGCCAGGCGGCGACGATCGAAGACTTCATCAAAGTGTTCGAAGACGTCTCGGGTCGCGACCTGTCGCAGTTTTCGCTGTGGTATCATCAGGCCGGTACGCCGAACCTGACCGTCAGTTCGGCGTATAATCCGGCAGCGCGGGAATTCACGCTCGAAATCGAGCAGTCGGTGCCGCCAACGCCGTCGGAAAGCCGCAAGCGGCTGATGCACATTCCGCTTGCCTTCGGCCTGGTTGGCGCCGGTGGCGAGGCGATAGCCCACAGCGGCGCCGAAGGGGCGAACGTCGAGGACGGTGTCATCCATATCCGCAAACGCCGCCATGTCGTCAGGTTTTCCGGGATTGGCGAGCGTCCAGCCATGTCGCTCAACCGCGGCTTTTCGGCGCCGGTGACACTTTCGGTCGAGCAGCGGCCCGACGACCAGTTTTTTCTGGCTGGGCACGACAGCGACGCCTTCTCGCGCTGGCAGTCGTTCAACACGCTTTTGACCGATGCGCTGATTGCAGCCTTCCGCCAGATCCTGGACCACAGGCAACCCGAGTTCAGCGCCCGGCTGACCGGGCTTGCCGGCAAAATAGCCGGCGACGAAGCGCTCGAACCCGCCTATCGGGCACTGGCGCTGGCGCTGCCCGGCGAGGCCGATATCGCCCGCGACATCGGCAAGAACATCGACCCCGACGCCATTTTCGCGGCGCGCGAGGCGCTGGCGGTTGCGATCGCCGAGGCCAACCGCGAGATATTCTCCAAACTTTACGATCGGCTCGCCGACACTGGTCCGTTCAGCCCGGACGCGGCCAGTGCCGGGCGGCGGGCGCTGCGCAATGTCCTGCTGGACTATCTCTCCTTGCTGCCGGGAGGTGCGGAACTCGCTGCCGGGCACTTCCAATCGGCGACCAACATGACCGACCGGGCCGCGGCGTTGACCGTGCTTGCGCACCGTCACCATGGCTCACCGGAGGCGACCAAGGCGCTGGCGGATTTCGAGGCGAAATATGCAACCGATCCGCTGGTCATGGACAAATGGTTCCAGATCCAGGCCAGCGTGCCCGGCCCGCAAACCGTCGACGCGGTGCGCGCCTTGACAGGCCACCCTGCGTTCTCGATGGCCAACCCGAACCGGGTACGGGCACTCATCGGCACGTTTTCCAGCGCCAACCAGACCGGCTTCCATCGCACCGACGGCCAAGGCTACCGGCTTTTCGTCGAAACGGTGCTGCAGGTCGAAAAACGCAACCCGCAGGTGGCCGCCAGGCTGGCGACGGCGCTCAGGTCGTGGCGCTCGCTCGAACCGGTGCGGCAGGCCAAGGCAAGGGAGGCGTTGCTTTCGATCGCCAATACCGAGAAGCTGTCGGCCGATTTGCGAGACATCGTCGAGCGCACCCTGGCGTAAGCGACCTCCGTTGTCCCCTTGTGGGAAAAAGGGAAGACCCCCCGAAAACCCAGTTATTTTAGTCGATTTTTAATCTTTTTTCGCCGCGCCTCTGGACAAGGCGAATCACCTTTGATTCTTTAGTGACGATTCGGAAGTGCGGCGTTGCCGGATCGTCAAGCGGGACAGAAAATCGGGGAGTGCCATTTATGGCGAAGGCGGACGCGTGGGGCGCGCCCGGTGGGACGGCTTTTGGGCGGCGCGAGGCGCGAAGCGACGGTCTCGCGGGCAATACGCGGCTCATCGCCGAACCTGCCTACCGACGGCTGCTGGCAGCCGAGCCGCTGTTGCGGCGATCGATACCGGCCCTCATTATCATGTTTCTGTTGATCATCGCAGTACTGCGCTTTCTGTCACTGATGAACGAGCGCGACGAGATCGAGCGCGACGCCAAGGCGATCCTTGCGCTGGCCGCCGGCCAACTGGCCAGTTCGATCGCTGCCGATGCGACCATGGGTTCCACGCCCGGCGCGATCCAGGACCTGCTGGAGAGCACCGGTCGTCAGGGCGCGATGGGCCGAAGCCACGTACTGGCGATCACCGATAGCGCCTTCAAGATCATTGCCGTATCGCCGCAGTCGATGCACTGGGAGGGCCGGTCGCTCGATGGCGTCGTACAGGGCGGGCAGCCGCTGTTCATGTTCGGCGACCGCGCCGGGGTGATGGAGGTCAGCATCGGCGGACAGGACTGGTACGCGGCAGTGAGCCTGGCGAACGGCCGAAAGGGTGCCGCGGCAGCGTTCGTGCCGCGGGAGACAGTTTTTGACGCCTGGCGCAAAACGGTGTCACTCAATGTCACGCTGTTCGTGCTGACGGCCGGTGTGCTGATCATCATCCTCTACGCCTATTTCGGCCAGGCGGCGCGCGCCCAGGCCGCCGATCGCATCTATCTCGAAGCCCACCAGCGCATCGACATGGCGCTGGTACGCGGCCGCTGCGGCCTGTGGGATTGGGACATGGTGCGCGGCAAGATGTACTGGTCGCGCTCGATGTACGACATGCTGGGCTACGAGCCTTGTGACACGATGCTGTCGTTCGGCGAAGTCGATGAAATCATTCATCCCGAGGACGGCGATTTGTTCGAACTCGCCAACAGGATCGTCGCACGCGAGATCGACCATATCGATCAGGTGTTCCGGATGCGCCATGCCGACGGGCAATGGGTTTGGATGCGCGCAAGAGCACACGTTATCGACCCGGAAGCGCCGGAGATCCAGCTGATCGGCATCGCCGTCGACGTCACCGAGCAGCGGCATCTGGCGCTGCGCTCCGAAGCGGCGGACCTGCGCCTGAGGACAGCCATCGAAAACATCAACGAATCTTTCGTGCTGTGGGATTCGTCCGAGCGCCTGATCATGTGCAATTCCAAATACCAGCAGGACAACGGCCTGTTGGATCGCGACGTGATGCCGGGCGCTCCGCGCGCCGTTCTGGAGGAACGCATGCTGGCCTTCGCCTCGGAGCGGCGGCTTGCCAACACCAACGGACCGCAGGGAGGCGTGACCTTCGAGCGCCAGCTTGCCGACGGCCGCTGGCTGCAGGTGAACGAGTTGCGGACAAGGGACGGCGGTACCGTCTCTGTCGGCTCCGACATCACCCAGATCAAGCTGCACCAGGAGAAGCTGGTCGACAGCGAGCGCCGGCTGATGGCGACAATCCATGACCTCAGCCTTGCCCGCCGCGCGGAAGAAGAACGGGCTCGTGAGCTCGTCGAACTCAATCGCAAATACATGAAGGAAACCGAGCGCGCCGAAGCGGCAAACCGGGCCAAATCCGAATTCCTGGCCAACATGTCGCACGAGTTGCGGACCCCGCTCAACGCGATCATCGGCTTCTCGGAACTGATGGAACGGCGGCTGTTCGGGCCGCTCGGTTCGCCGCGCTACGAAGAGTATGCCACCGACATCAACGGCAGCGGCAAATATCTTCTCGGTGTGATCAATGACATCCTCGACATGTCGAAGATCGAGGCCGGCCAGTTCGCCCTGGATCAGGAAGAAATCGATCTCTGCCCGCTCATCAGGGAGACTGTTCGCGTCGTTTCTCTGCAGGCGGCGGAAAAGTCGATCACCGTCGAAACCCGCATCGCCGATTCGCTGACGCTGTTCGCCGACCGCAGGGCGATCAAGCAGATCCTCATCAACCTTCTGTCCAATGCGGTGAAGTTCACCGGGCAAGGCGGCCACATCTCGGTCAGAGCCCGCAGCATTTCCGCCGCGCTGATCCTGACGATCGAGGACAATGGCTGCGGCATCCCGAAGGCGGCGCTGAGCAAGCTCGGGCGGCCATTCGAACAGGTGCAAAACCAGTTCTCCAAGAGCCATGCCGGCTCCGGCCTCGGCCTCGCCATCTCGCGCTCGCTGGCCGAGCTTCAGGGCGGCGCGTTGAAGATCCGCTCGACCGAAAGCGTCGGCACGATCGTCTCGGTACGCATCCCGATCAAGAAAGCCGCGCAGGCGGTCAGGGCCGCTGCCTGAATGACAAAATAAGTCTCCGGCGGCTCGCACCGCCGGAGCGTTATCAATTCTCACTGCATGCCGTCAGTGCCATCATTGCCCTCGCCGTCCCATTGGCGGTGACCGCCGGGACCCTTCGGCAGTTCGTTCTTCTCGATTTTCCCGTCATTGTCACGGTCGAGCATGGCGAAGACCTTCTTCTGGCGGGTTGTGATGTCATCGGCGGTCAGCGTGCCGTCGCCCTTGGTGTCGTAACGGGCGATGATGCGCCTGGCCATCTGCTCGAAGCGTGCTTTCTCCAGCGCGTCGGCGAGCTGTGCCACGGTCAGCTTGCCGCCATTGTCGGCGACCATCTTCTTCAGCCGCGCGTTCATGGCGTCGGAGAACTGGTCGAAGGTGATGGTGCCGTCATTGTCCTTTATGACCTTGCCGAGGCGCATCATCATTCCGTCGCGCGGCCCGGCCCCGGAGTGCTCGTCTGCATAGGCAGCGGTGCCGACGGCGCCGGCCAGGGCTGCGAAAACGAGTGCAAGTCTGGTTGTCTTTCTCATGGTCTTCTCCTGTTGCATCGTCACCCCCGATGCTAGAGCGGCGGACCTTCAATCCCCCGCTCTATCTCTTTGATTGAACATCGGAACCTCCCAAAGCAGGTCGCAATTTTGGGCCCGATGCTCTCGCCCGTACGGCTGGTTGCCGTCACGGTTGTTTCGCACGAAGCAGAAGGTCGAAATCCTTTCTGACCTTCTGCGACGTCTCCCCGACATGCGCTTCAAGCACCCCGAAATCCGGCAGGTCGGTGACGGCCAGAAGCAGATCCGAAAGCCCTGGCGGAACGTCGTCGCGTTCGAACGCGCCGGTGAGGCAAAGCCGTATTATCTGGGTCAGCGCCAGATAGAGCGAATAGGCATCCACCAGTTCCTGCCTGACCTGGGCGCTGGCGAAATCCGGCGCCAGGCGCGACAGGACCTCAGCCGTGCCGGTGGCCCTGCGGCCGGCTTCGATCTTTCCGGTGATCAGCGCAATCTGGGCAATGAATTCGAGATCGATGAGGCCGCCCGGGATCAGCTTGATGTCCCAGGGATCGCGCGGCGGCTTCTCCTTGTCGACCATGGCGCGCATCTCGGATGCCTCGGCCATCACCTTGGCTGGATCGCGCGGCAGAGCGAGCACTGCGGCAACCTCTCCCTCGACCTCGCGGCAGAGCTTGGCATCGCCGCCGATCGTGCGGGCGCGCGCCAGCGCCATGTGCTCCCATGTCCAGGCGTCCTGGCGCTGATATTTCTTGAAGGCGTCGACATGGGTGGCCACCGGCCCCTTGTTGCCGGACGGCCGCAGGCGAAGGTCGAGCTCGTAGAGCACGCCCTCGGCGGTCGGCGCGGAAACGGCGGCGATCAGCCGCTGTGTCAGCCGGCTGTAGTAATGCGAGGGGGCAAGCGGCTTGTCGCCGTCGGACTCCTCCGCATCGGCGTCGTGATCGTAGAGCAGGATGAGGTCGACGTCGGAGCCCGCCGTCAGTTCGCGGCTGCCGAGCTTGCCCATGCCGAGCAGCGCGACCCGGCCGCCGGCAATATAGCCATGACGCAAAGCGAATTCCGCCATCACCGCCTGCAATGCCGCCTCGATGGTCAGGTCGGCGAGATCGGAAAAAGCGCGGCCGGCGCGCGGCGGGTCGATCGACCCGGCAAGCAGCCTGACGCCGATCAGGAATTTTTGCTCCGAAGCAAAGATGCGCAGCCGGTCGAGCACGTCTTCATAGGCTCTGTCGCCTTCGAGGAAGGCGGCAAGGCGCGCCGACAGATAGGCGCGGTTTGGCAGTTCGCTCAGCAGCGCCGGATCGAGCAGCCCATCGAAGACATGCGGCCGGCGCGTGATGATGGCGGCCAGCCGCGGTGCCGCGCCCATGATAGTCGCCATCAGCTTCAGCAAAGCCGGATTCGACTGCAGCAGCGAAAACAGCTGGATGCCGGCAGGCAGGCCGGCAAGGAATTCGTCGAAGCGGATCACTGCCTCGTCCGCCCGCCGCGTCTGGCCGAAGGCTTGCAGCAGCGCCGGCGTCAGTTCGGTCAGCCGCTCGCGCGCTTCCGCCGACCTGGTGACGCGGTAGCGGCCGAAGTGCCAGCCGCGGATAACCCGGCAGATGTCGCTCGGCCGCTGGAAGCCGAGCCGCTGCAAGGTCTGCAAGGTATCGGGATCGTCGACGTCGCCGGTAAAGACCAGATTGCCGATGCCGGCCGAAAGCTCCGGCGCGGTTTCGAACAGCGCTGCATAGTGGCGCTCGACCTGGTGCAGCGCCGCGCGGAACGTTTCGGCAAAGCCTGCCGCATCGGCAAAGCCCAGCATGCGGGCGACGCGCTCCAGCCCCTCTTCGTCCTCCGGCAGGATATGCGTCTGCTGGTCGGCAACCATCTGGATGGCATGTTCGACGCGGCGCAGGAACCAGTATTGCCTGGTGAGCGCATCGCGCGCGTCGACGGTGATCCAGCCGCGCGCGGCGAGCTCGCCGAGCATCGGCACGGTCTCGCGGCCGCGCAGTTCGGGAAAGCGGCCGCCGGCGATGAGTTGCTGGGTCTGGACGAAGAACTCGATCTCGCGGATGCCGCCGCGGCCGAGCTTGACGTTGTGGCCTTTGACCGCGACCTCGCCATGGCCCTTGTGGGCGTGGATCTGGCGCTTGATCGAATGGACGTCGGCAATCGCCGCGTAGTCCATGTATTTGCGCCAGATATAGGGCTGCAGTTCCTTCAGGAACACGGCGCCGGCAGCAACATCGCCGGCCACCGGGCGCGCCTTGATCATGGCGGCGCGCTCCCAGTTCTGGCCGCGCGCCTCATAGTAGCGCAGCGCCGCCTCGACCGGGATCGCCAGCGGCGTCGAGCCGGGGTCGGGACGAAGCCTGAGATCGGTGCGGAAGACATAACCATGCTCGCTGCGGTCCTGGAGAATGCGGACCAGCCGGCGGGTCAGGCGCGAAAACAGCTCGGTTGCATCGAGCGGATCGACGACAGCTGGCGCATCGGGGTCGAAGAAGACGACGAGGTCGATGTCGGAGGAAAAGTTCAACTCATGCGCGCCGAGCTTGCCCATGCCGAGCAGGATCCAGCCCGAGCGTCGCGCCGGATTTTTGGCATCCGGCAATCGGAGCTTGCCTTGCTCATGCGCGTCGCGGAGCAGGAAATCGACGGCCGCACGCGTGCAGGCGTCGGCAAGGTCGCTCAGTCGCCGCACCGTCAGGGAGGTCTCGGCTTCGCCGGCGAGATCGGCCAAGGCGATCAGGAAATGCGCCTCCGCCTTACATTGGCGCAGCTCCATCATCAGGCTGCTTTCGGAGACGGCCTGTACGCGTGCTGCCTTGTCGACCGCGGCGCCGATCGATGACAGCCGCGCCTCGACGCTCCCGTCGAAAAGCGCATCGAGTATCCGCGGCCGGCGGCGCGCGGTATCGCGCAGGAACGGCGACAGGTCGAACACGGCGGCGAGGAAATCCTGGACGACCCCCTTGCCTGCCAAGAATTTCGCCAGTCGCGGCAGTTCTTTTTGCCGCGCGGCGTCGGCGATCTCCGACAATTCCTGCCTGGCGCGGCTTGCATCCAGCGGAACGAGCTTTATCGCCGGCTTCAACAGCCAGTCCGTTTCGAGGCGTCGCACTGCCATCCTCGCCACCATCAGCGATCCTCCCGCCCGGGAAAACTCATGACGACCGACAATCCGGGATTGCCGGGCAGAAGCTCAAGCCGTCCATTGTGGAACGTCACGATCGCCTTGGCGAGGCTCAAGCCAAGGCCGGAACCCGGTTGCGAGCGGCTCTTTTCCAGCCGCACGAAACGCTCGGTCACCCTGGCGCGGTCGACATCATCGGGAATGCCCTGGCCGTTGTCGGAGACGGCGAGTCTGATCTCGCTACCGACACGCTCCAGCGTCACGCGAACCGTAGGCCTGGAGGTCGAGTCGGTCGAATATTTGATCGCGTTGTCGACGATGTTGGACAGCGCCTGGCCAATCAGCTCGCGATTGCCGTTGACGGCGAAGGAACCTTGCACCGAAGTTTCGAGCGTCACGCCCGCCTCCTCCGCTACCGGCTCGTAGAGTTCGACGACGTCGTGCACGGCAGCGGCCAGATCAACCCTGGTGGTGCTTTCCGAGGAATAGCCGGCTTCCAGTCGCGAGATCATCAGGATGGCGTTGAAGGTCTTTATCAGCTGATCGGATTCGGCGATCGTTCCTTCCAGCGCCTGCCGGTAGTCGCTGGTGTTGTGCTTGCCGGAAAGCGTCGCCTCGGCGCGATTGCGCAGCCTGGTCAGCGGCGTCTTCAGGTCGTGGGCGATATTGTCGGAGACCTGCTTCAGGCCCTCGTTCAGCGTGGCGATCCTGGCCAGCATGGAATTGAGGTTTTCCGACAGCCGGTCGAACTCGTCGCCGGCGCCGGTGACCGGCAGCCGGCCGGAAAGATCGCCGCCCATGATACGGCGGCTCGCCTCCGACACGCTGTCGATGCGCTTCAGCGCCGCGCGCCCGACGAAGAACCAGATCAGCAGCCCGCCGACGCCCATCATGCCGAGCGCCAGCATCAAGGCGCGGCGAATGACGGCGCGGAAGCGCTCCGGCTCGCCGAGGTCGCGGCCGACCAGCATGATCATCTGGTTGGGCAGGCGCAGCACCAGGGCAATGGCGTTGTGGCCTTTCTCGCCTTCGGCCTGGACTTCGCTCTGGGCGGGCTCGTTCGGGTCGGAGACCGGGTTGCGCTGCCGCTCGAGCTCGCCCTCGCCGAAGCGGCGGTATGAGAACGGTTCGGTGGTCCAGCCCTCGGCCTCGATCACCCCCGGCTCCAGGCTCTGCACGTTGCCGGTCAGGATCTGGCCGTTGGCATCGGCGATCAGATAGAGATTGGCGCCGGGCTGGCGGGAGCGCTGCTCGACGACACGGACCAGCAGCGGCAAGCCGCCGCGCTGATAGGCGCGGGCGAGGCCGAGCACCTCCTCGTTGATCGTGTCCTGGGTCTGGCCGGTCAGCATGCGCGCCGACAGCGAGGTCATGTAGAACACGAGCAGCACCGCGCAGATGGCGAACAGCAGGAGGTAGAGCGCCGAAAGCCGCGCTGCCGTCGTCTTCATGATGGCCGGCACGGAAAGAGTCATGGGGTTCTAGCCGCTTTTCAGCATGTAGCCGGCGCCGCGAACCGTGTGCAGGATCGGCTTGTCGAAGCCCTTCTCGATCTTGCCCCGCAGCCGCGAGATATGAACGTCGATGACGTTGGTCTGCGGATCGAAATGGTAGTCCCAGACATTCTCGAGCAGCATGGTGCGCGTCACCACCTGGCCGGCATGGCGCATCAGATATTCGAGCAGGCGGAACTCGCGCGGCTGCAGCGTTATCTCGCGCCCGGCGCGGCGCACCGAGTGCGACAGCCGGTCGAGTTCGAGATCACCCACCCGGTAGACGGTTTCGGCTTCCCTGGCGCTAGCGCGGCGGTTCAGCACCTCGACGCGGGCGAGCAGTTCGGAAAAGGCGTAGGGTTTGGTCAGATAGTCGTCGCCGCCGGCGCGCAGACCGGTGACCCGGTCGTCGACTTCGCCGAGCGCCGACAGGATCAACACGGGCGTCGTATTGCCTCTGGACCTGAGCCCGGCAATGACCGACAGGCCGTCGCGGCGCGGCATCATGCGGTCAATGACCATGACGTCATAGTCGCCGGAATCGGCGAGCGCGAAGCCGGTTTCGCCGTCGCCGGCGACATGGGCGGTATGGCCGGCCTCGGCGAACGCCTTCTGCAGGTAGTCGGCTGCCTCGCGATCGTCTTCTATGACGAGAATCTTCATAGAACCGTTATACGCGATTTCGCTGGAAGATTGAGTGGCCGGCATATGCATCGTGGCCTTCTCCATGGCGTATCGCGAACAAAGTGATTCAGGGATACGCGGTAAGTCTTTGTTTTAGCATGTCGTAGCCTAAAACTGCTTCACGCCTTGAGCGGCATGTTCGAGCGGCAGCGGGCGATGGGAAGCCCGCTGCCGCTGGGGCGGAACACGATGACTGACTAGCGTATTCAGGCCCTTGCTTTCCCGTGCGGCGGCTCGGGGGTGTTGAAAACCGCCGCACCGGAAAAGTCGACCACTAGAGCGCCGCGCGTCCTCTTGGACGCGCAAAGGACGCTCTAGCACCTTGAATCGGCGCATGAGCCTTTCCGAAAACGGAATACGTGTTCGGGGTCATGCGCTCAGCCCTTGGCGACAGGCAGTGCGACGAAGCGGTTGCTGTCGTCGCGGGTGATCTGCATCAGCACCGCCTTGCGGCCGGACTTCACCGCGTCGGCCATCGCCTTGTCGACGTCGCCGGTGCCGTTCACTTCCGCCGAATTGACGGAGGTGATGACGTCGCCGGGCTGGATGCCGCGATCGGCGGCATCGCTGTCGGGGTCGACATCGGTCACCACAAGGCCCTTGCCATCGTCAGACTTGGTGACGGTCAGGCCGAGATCGGCGAGCGTGTCGGTCTTCGGCGCGGGGGCAGGCTGCTGGTCGGCCGAGGCCTGCTTGTCGCTCGACGGCAGCTTGCCGAGATCGACCTTAACCGCCTCGCTCTTGCCGTTGCGCCACACCGTGACATCGACAGATTTGCCGGGCGGGTAAGCACCGATCAGACGGGCGAGTTCCTTCGGCGAAGCAACGTCCTTGCCGTCCACCTGGGTGATCACCTCACCGGCGGTGATGCCGGCCTTCTTGCCGGGACCGTTGTCCTGCGCGCTGGCAACGAGCGCGCCCTTGCCGGACCCAAGGCCAAGCGACTCGGCGATTTCGGGCGTGACCGGCTGGATTTCGACGCCGAGCCAGCCGCGCTGGACTGTACCGTTCTTCATCAGATCCTGCACGACCTGCTTGGCGGTCGAAGCGGGAATGTCGAAGGCAATGCCGACGCTGCCGCCCGAGGGCGAGAAGATCGCGGTGTTGATGCCGACGACCTGGCCGTTGAGGTTGAAGGTCGGGCCGCCCGAATTGCCGCGATTCACCGAGGCGTCGATCTGGATGAAGTCGTCATAGGGGCCGGCGCCGATATCGCGGCCGCGGGCCGAAACGATGCCTGCGGTAACCGTGCCGCCGAGGCCGAACGGATTGCCGACAGCCACCACCCAGTCGCCGACGCGAACCTTGGAATCATCGGCGAAGTCGACATAGGTGAACTTGCTGCCGTCATCGACCTTGAGCACGGCAAGATCGGTGCGCGGATCGGTGCCGATCAGCTTGGCGTCGAGTTCCTTGCCGTCATTGGTCACCACGGTGAAGGCGGTGCCCTCCTCGACGACATGGTTGTTGGTGACGAGATAGCCGTCATCGGAGATGAAGAAACCGGACCCTTGCGCCACCGGCCGCGGCTGGTCGTTGTTGCGGTCACGGTGTCCAAAACGGCGCATTCCGTTCGGGCCCTGATCGCCGCCTTGATCGCCAAAGCCGCGGAATTCGCGGAAGAACCGGCGCAGCTGCGGGTTGTCGGGAAGATTGCCTAAGCCGTCCTCGTCGTCCATCTGGCCGGAACCGTCATCGGCCGTCGACTGGATCTTGGCCTTGACGCGCACGCTGACGACCGCCGGCGAAACGCGCTCGACCACATCGGCGAAGCTCGGGACCTGCGGTGCCTCGACACGCACGGCGTCGGCCAGCACCGGGGCTGTCCCGGTGGCAACAGCACCAAAGCCGATCGCGCCGGCAATGGCCAGGGATGCGGCTGCGGCCAGAAGGCGTTTGCGGGTGCGTAGATATGAATTGGGGGCAACATTCATGGTTCTCGTATCCTCTTTTCAAGGGACGCCCCTTGATTGGCATCCTCGACAAAGGAAATAGAGGGCCGCACATTACGGCGCCATTTCCGGTACATGAAACTTTCGTAATGTATCGATCAATCGCGGCGGAGCATCTTGTCCAGCGCCGCCTGTTCCTCGGCAGTTAATGCAGCGGTCACCGTCGAACGGCGCGAACGGGCGGCCAGCAGGATGAATGTCCCGCCAACGAGCAGCAGAAGAACTGGCGTCCCCCAGAGCAAAACATTGCGCAGATTGAAGCGTGGCTTCAGCAGCACGAATTCGCCGTAGCGCGAAACGACATAGTCCATCACCTGCCGGTCGGTATCGCCGGCGACCAGGCGCTGGCGCACAAGGATGCGCAGGTCGCGGGCGAGGTCGGCATCGGACTCGTCGATCGACTGGTTCTGGCAGACCATGCAGCGCAGGCCTTCCGACAAAGCGCGCGCCCTCGCCTCGAGTGCCGGGTCGGCGAGCACCTCGTCGGGCTTGACCGCCTGCGCGGCGCCGGCGAACAACAGCGCCAGCAGCAGGACCAGCGAGGCCAGCGTGACCCTTTTCATTGCGGGCTCGCCGATGGCACGCCGGCCGCAGCCTTGCGGCGCGACGGTGCGCCGACGCGCAGGCGGCGGTCGAGCAGCGACATCGCCGCGCCCGCCATCATCACCAGTCCGCCGCCCCAGATCAGCGTCACCAGCGGCTTCCACCACAGACGAACGACCACAGAGCCATCGCTGCCCTCGTCGCCAAGCGAAAGATAGAGCTGGCTGAAGCCGATCGTCCTGATGCCGGATTCGGTTGTGGTCATCTGGCGCACCGGATATGAGCGCTTGGCCGAGGTGATCTCGCCTGCGACGCTGCCGTCGGCGCCTAGCAGGGCGAAGCGGCCGCGATCCTCACTGTAGTTAGGCCCCTGGGCCGGATAGAGCCCCTCGAAGCGCAGCTTGTGGCCGGACAGTTCGACGGTCTCGCCGGCATGCATCGCCAAGATTTTTTCGGTGCCGAAGCAAAGCGTGCCGACAATGCCGAGCGTTGTCAGCCCGAGGCCGAGATGCGCAAGCGCTGTGCCGAAGACCGAGCGCGGCAGGCCGGCGAAGCGCCTGAGCATGGTGGCGGGCACGACGGTGCCGAAGCCGGATTTGACGGCGAGATCGGTGAGCGCGCCGCAGATCAGCCAGAAGGCAAGGCCGACACCGAGTGCCGCCAACACCGAAGCGCCATCGATGAACAGGGCCGTCACCAGCACGGCGAGCAGCGCCGCCGCGAAAGCCGCCATCAGGCGCTGGGCGACGGCGAAAATGTCGCCGCGCTTCCAGGCGAGGAGCGGCCCGAACGGCACGACGACCAGCAACGGCACCATCAGCGGGCCGAATGTCAGGTTGAAGAACGGCGCGCCGACCGAAATCTTGTCGGCAGACAGGGCTTCGACGACGAGCGGGTAGAGCGTGCCGACCAGCACGGTGGCGGTGGCGGTGGTCAGGAACAGATTGTTCAGGACCAGCGCGCCTTCGCGCGAGATCGGGTGAAACAGGCCGCCGGCCGTCAGCCGGGAGGCGCGCAAGGCAAACAGCGCCAGCGAGCCGCCGATGAACAGCGTCAGGATGCAGAGGATGAACACGCCACGCGTCGGATCGGTGGCGAATGCGTGCACCGAGGTCAGCACGCCGGAACGCACCAGGAAGGTGCCGAGCAGCGACAGTGAGAAGGTCAGGATCGCCAGAAGCAGCGTCCAGATCTTCAGCGCCGAGCGCTTTTCCATGACGATCGCCGAATGCAGCAGCGCCGTGCCCGCCAGCCACGGCATGAAGGATGCGTTCTCGACCGGATCCCAGAACCAGAAGCCGCCCCAGCCGAGCTCGTAATAGGCCCAGTAGGAGCCCATGGCGATGCCGCCGGTGAGGAACATCCAGGCAACCAATGTCCACGGCCTTACCCAGCGCGCCCACGAAGCGTCAATGCGGCCCTCGATGAGGGCAGCGACAGAGAAGGAAAAGCAGATCGAGAAACCGACATAGCCGAGATAAAGCAGCGGCGGATGGATGGCGAGGCCGAGGTCCTGCAGGATCGGGTTGAGATCGCGGCCCTCGATAGGCGCCGGATTGAGCCTGACGAACGGGTTCGACGTCGTCAGGATGAACAGGAAGAAAGTGGCGCCGATCGCTCCCTGCACGGCAAGCACATTGGCCCGGAGCGTCGCCGGAAGATTGCCGCCGAAGACGGCGACGAGCGCGCCGAAGAACGTCAGGATCAGCACCCAGAGCAGCATCGAACCTTCGTGATTGCCCCAGGTTCCGGTGATCTTGTAGATCAGCGGCTGCAGCGAATGCGAGTTCTCCCAGACGCTCTCAACCGAGAAGTCGGAGCCGGCGTAGGCGGTTGTCAGCGCCACGAAAGACAGCGCCGTCAAGGCAAAGCCGGTCAGCGCGGCCGGTGCGCCGACGGCCATCATCTTGTGGTTGCCGGTGCGCGCACCGAACAACGGCACCATCGTCTGCACCAGGGCCAGCGCAAACGCCAGGATCAGGGCGAAATGTCCGGTTTCAACCATTGTCACCGCACCCGCTAGTCACTCTTGCTCTCCTGCCATACGCCCTTGGCCTTGAGGCCGTCGGCCACTTCCTTGGGCATATAGGTCTCGTCATGCTTGGCCAGCACGCTGTCGGCGACAAAGATTCCGTCAGGGCCAAACGAGCCTTCGGTGATCACGCCCTGTCCTTCCCGGAAGAGGTCGGGAAGAATGCCGGTATAGGTGACCTTGACGTCCTTCTGGTTGTCGGTCACCGAAAAGGCGACGGTGGCGCCTTGGCTACGCTCGACCGTACCTTTTTCGACGAGACCGCCGAGCCTGATGCGCTGGCCCGGCTGAAGGCTGGCGGTGGCCAGATCGGCCGGCATGTAGAAATAGGAGGCCTTCTGGCCAAGCGCATAGAAGGTCAGCCCTGTGGCAACACCGAGAAACCCCAACCCCGCTGCGATCACCGACAGTCGTTTCTGCTTGCGCGTCATCGTCTACTCCGTCGCCGTCACGCCAAGCGAGGCGGCAAAGGCGGTGAATTTCCTGGCCTGGTCGCTGTCCGCGCCAAAGACGGCGATACCGCGATTGAGCGCGTCACGCGCCTGATCGGTCTTGCCCAGTACGGCATAGGAACGAACGAGCTGCATCCACCCTTCCTCGTCGCGCGGATTTTGCCGAAGCCTTTCGTCGAGGCCGGCAACCATGGTGCTGATCATGGCTTGCCGGTCCTGCGGCGACATCGAGGAGGCAGCATCGATATCCTCGGCGGTCGGCCCTTTCGCGGGCGCCTCCGAAGCGACGCTGCGGGCGGCGGATTCGGCCAGCGCCTGCTCGACGGCGCCGCGCCACCGCGAGCCCTGCGGCAAGGCGGCAAGCATCTTTTGCCAGGTCGCCGTGGCTTCAGCTATGCGGCCTTCCTGTGCCATGCCCATGGCGAGATAGAACGAGGCCTTCGGATTGGCCGGATCGAGCTTCAACGCCGCCTCGAAAGCCGCCTGCGCTTCGGCGGAGACAATGCCGCCGGCCGCATTGGCGATCGCCTCGCCAAGACCCGCCTGGCGGGCGGCGCTGTCGCCGTCGAGGCGGATGGCGTTGCGATAGGCGGTCACCGCATCGGCGTATCGCTGCATGCGCAGATAGACCGGCGCCAGCACGTCCCAGCCGCGGCCATCGGATGGGTTGGCCGCCAGGTGCGCCTCGGCGCGGGCTATCAGCTCGTCGACCGAGCTGTCGGCGGGGTTCTTGGCCAGGCGTTCGCTGAGCGGCTGCGACGGCAGGTCGGGTGAGCCGAGCTGGCCATAGAGGCCCCAGCTGACCAGCGGAACCAGCAGCACGGCCGCGGTCGCCACCAGCCTTGTCGACCGCGACGGCTGCGTCGCCGTGTCGTCGGCGTGGCCGGCATTGCTCAGGCGAAGGATGCGGCGGGCGATTTCGGCGCGTGCCTCTTCGGCCTCCATTGGCTGGATCAGGCCACGCGCCATATCGCGGTCAAGCTCGGCCAGCTGGTCGCGATAGACTTCAAGATCGTGATCGCCGGCAGCGGACGCGTTCTTCGATCCGCCGGCCAAGGGCAGCAGCACCGCCAGGCTTGCGCCCAGCGTAAGGATTGCGGCTATGACCCAGAACAGCATGGCTCTTCCAATAGAACGAGACCCTTGCCCTGCCAACACAAGCGTGCTGCGACGCTTTGGCGGGGCCGCTCCGATCGATAATGCATGTCGCGCAAAAGTGTGCAGCGGTTTTGCGATAACGACCATGCATCAAAACAAGAACCTAAAGCGCGTCGCATGAGGCCGGTCGAACGCGACGCGCTTTAGTGCCGGACCGGAATCGGCGGATCGACGGCCGGCCAGCTACGTCAGCGGCGTCCAGCTGCCGTCGGCATTGCGGCAGGCGGTTCCGCGCGCGGTGGCGCCGGCGGTGCCGGTAAACACCGTATGGGTGTATTGCCGGCAGTCCTGCGAGCCGACGCGATAGGGCTGGGCGGCGACCACTTCGCCGCGATGGGCCGAACCGTCGCTCTTCCAAGCCACTTTCTGGCCGCTCGCCGTGTATTCAAGCGCCTTGTATTCCGCCTCGAGCGCGCTGCGCTTCTCGGTCTCGCTCAGGCCGGCGCCGATAGAGCCGCCGACGAGGCCGCCGCCCATGGCGGAGATGATCGTCGTCGCCACCTTGGCGCCGCTGGGGGGCGTCGCGGCCGGCGTCACCGTAACGGCCGGGCCCTTGCCGAGCGTTGTGCAGCCGGAGACGGCGAGCAGGGCGGAAACGAGCGCGACGCGAATCTTCATGCCAATACCGGCTTTCTTGAGCTGGACCGCCGCGCTGTCAGCAGCTGGCGCGGCCATAATGTCGATGTTTGTCGGAAATTTGGCCGCAGCCGGCCACCTGGAAAAGCAATCTGGAAAAGCATTACTGAAGGCTCCGCAATCGAACCATCGCCTTCAATCCACCCATGACGGATCGTTCCAGCGCCAGAGAGCCTCCATACTCGTTGACAAGGTCGGCGACAATGGCAAGTCCGAGCCCGCTGCCCGGTTTTGTCTCGTCGAGACGCCGGCCGCGCTGCAACACCTCGCGCGCCTTGTCGTCGGGAATGCCGGGGCCGTCATCCTCGATGCTGATCTCGAACAGGCTGGCTGCGCCTTCCGTGCCAGCGCCACCCTTGCTGGAGATTGGCTTGACCGAAACGGCGACCGCGCTCCTTGCCCATTTCATCGCATTGTCGAGCAGATTGCCGAGCAGCTCCTCCAGGTCCTCGCGTTCGCCGGCAAAGACGATGTCGGTGGCCGGCAGTGAGAGCGACAGCGCCGTCTGCGGGTTGAGCTTCTGCAGCACCCGAACCATGCGCTGGACCAGCGGCGCCACCGGCGTACGGTAGACGAGGCTGTCGCGCTGCGCGGCGACGCGGGCACGTTGCAGATAATGGTCCACTTGCTTTTGCATGGAAGCGGCCTGCTCGGCGATCAGCTGGCCCTTGGCGCCACCCAGCGCCCGTCCCTCGTTGAGCAGCACGGCAAGCGGCGTCTTCAGCGAGTGAGCCAAGTTGCCGACCTGCGTGCGCGACCGCTCGACGATACGCCTGTTGTTCTCGATCAGCGCATTGGTCTCGTTGGCGAGCGGCTCGATCTCGGCCGGGAAACGGCCGTCTAGGCGCTGCGCGGTTCCTTCGCGCACCATGGCAAGCGCATTCCTGACCCGGCGCAGCGGCTGCAGGCCGAGCAGGATGGCAATCGCATTGATGGCGATCATGCCGACGCCGAACAGCGACAGATAGGTCAAAAGGCGCCGCTGGAAGGTGGCGATTTCCTGCTCGAGCTCGGTCTGGTTGCCCATGACGCGGAAGCGCGCGGCGCGGTTTTTCGCATCGAGCACGAACTCGCTCTCGAACACCTCCAACTGCTCGCCTTCGATGCCGTCCGCTGAATAGCTGCGCTGGAAGCTGGCATTGAAGGGCACCTCGGCAACGCTTGGCGACGGGATCGCCTTGGTCATCGACGACGAATGGAGATCGCCGTGCACGCCTTCCGACGCAGGCTCGACCGACCAGTACCAGCCGGAATTCGGTTCCGAGAACCTCAAATCACCAAGGTCGGGGGCGCCGGTCAATTGGCCGCTTTCGGAAACGCCGACCGAGCCGATCAGGTTGAACAGATGCGCCGAAAGCAGGCTGTCGAAACCGCGCTCGCTGGCCTGGCGATAGAGCGTGGTGATCAAGGTGAAGATGACGACCAGAGTGAGGATCGCCCAGACCGTGGAAAAGGCGATGACGCGAAACGCCACCGAACGCGGCCATGACCGCAGCGACGGCGTGTTCGAGACGGCGGGTTTTGTAGGCAGCGGTTCCGCGTTACGCCTCCGGCTTACGCATGCGGTAGCCCATGCCGCGAACAGTTTCGATCATGTCGATGCCCATCTTCTTGCGAAGCCGTCCGACAAAGACCTCGATCGTGTTGGAATCGCGGTCGAAATCCTGGTCGTAGAGATGCTCGACCAGCTCGGTCCGGGACACCACCTCGCCCATGTGGTGCATCAAATAGGCAAGCAAGCGGAATTCGTGCGAGGTCAGCTTCAGCGGCACGCCGTCGACGTCGGCCTTGGAGGCCTTGGTGTCGAGGCGGAGCGGCCCGCAGGTCAGTTCGGACGAAGCGTGCCCGGCAGCACGCCGGATCAAGGCCCGCACCCTGGCCAGGATTTCCTCGATGTGGAAGGGTTTGGTGACGTAGTCGTCGGCGCCGGCGTCGATGCCGGCAACCTTGTCGCTCCAGCGGTCGCGTGCCGTCAGGATCAGCACCGGCATCTTGCGGCCGCCGCGCCGCCAGCGTTCGACCACGCTGATGCCGTCCATCTGCGGCAGGCCGATATCGAGCACCGCGGCATCGTAGGGCTCGGTGTCGCCGAGAAAAAGCCCTTCCTCGCCGTCGAAAGCGCGGTCGACGACATAGCCGGCATCGACCAGCGCATCGCCGATCTGCCGGTTGAGATCCTTGTCATCTTCGACGACGAGTACGCGCATGCGGAAGGCCTGTTGAAGCTGTTCAGATATAGGCCGATTCCGGCAGACTGGGAAACGGCACGGTTCAGTTCAGCGGAACGACGATCTCCGAGCGACGAGGACGCTGCCCGTCCTTGCCCGGAACGAGCACGACGATGACGCAGACCGGCTGGCCGCCGCGTGTCGACTGCGAGGCCTTGGCCAAGGTGCCGCCATTCTGCTCGGCCACCTGCTGGCCGATCGCGTAGCAGTCGGAGGCGGCCAGGACGACCGGCTGCGGCTGCTCGGGCACGACAACGGGGATCGCCATCGCTTGCGACGCAAGCAGACCGGCGGCTGCGAGCGCCAGTGCCGCGGTCCGGAAGTGGGAGCGAAGGGTTTTCATGGTCAGCGTTCTAACGCGCCGGTGCTGAACGTGATATGAACGGTGAACGCTCGAATGCATGCCCGCCACACCCCTGAAGCGCGAGATTACCGGATTGCCATTTCGCCGCCCGGCTCCGCGAAATCGCCAATGTTTAACCTAGCCCTCCAATCCTTCGCCGACAACCGGCATCATCTGGCGGGCAGGACCATTTGGGAGGACGAAGCATCCGGCCCAAGGCAACCGATGGCAGTTCAGGCGAACCGAACCTGAAACAAAAAACCCGCCTCTGCGGCGGGTCGCTGGCGCCATCAGCACCATAGGGGAATTAGTAGCATAGCTGCCGGCACAAAGCAAGAACAAAATTGCCCGATTTGCAAAAAGTGCCCGGTGGTCAGCCCTCGTCCTTGATCACGGCGCGGAAGCGCAGCAGCCCGTGATGGGCCGAAAGGTCCTCGTCGTAGCGGGCTTCGGCGAATTCGAGCTTGAGGTAGGCGCGGCGATGTTCGCCGAGCGAGAGAGCCGTATCGCGCAGGCGGGTGCTAACAAGGTCCATGATGTCATTGGTTTCCTTGCTGGCCTCTGATTTCGACCAGACATGCAACGTCAGCAACTGTTCTGCGTCGTTCTCCATCCCCGTTGCCCCATCGTAGACGCTGGTGCGGCCGAAGGTCATGTGGGGGAACGCAACATTTTCCGGCGCATGGTCGAACAATCTTGCATCGCCCAGTGCCGCCGACAGGTGGGGATCGCCGTTCACTGCCTCGAATATGGCCCTCTGCAATTCGACGGCCGGCGCGGTCATCGTCTTTCCCTTCGCCCGTCGCGTCGACCTCCCGGCTGCGTAGCTGCGTTGCATGAAGGCATCCCGGCAAAGCGCGAATCAGCGCGTCTCATGCGGATTATGAACCTTCATGATCTCGGCAATAAGCCCTGCTCCTGGGATGCGCGACGCCGCGGCAGACGAAGCGGATGCGTTTGCTTCCTAGCTGCGGCTGGGATTGTGAAATGTCAGGCTCATGATTTCGCCTGCGTCGATGCGGATACGGCCTGCTTGAGTGCCCGCGACGCCCGCTTCTTCTTCGGCGCGACCGGATTCAGAGCCGCCGCCGCGCGGTCCGCCTCTTCCTTGGCCAGTCGCAATTCCCTCAGCCTTGCCGTCTTGATGGTCCTGGCCTTCGCCTCCGAGAGATATTCGGCAGTTGCTTTGTTCCGCTCCGCCGTCTTCTTTTGATTTTCCATGAAGCGAGCCTCAGATTTTCCCATGATGTTCTGATTGCCTTGGGCCATCGGTAAAATCTCCTTGCAGCTAAAGTCGAAAACGTGAATTTCACTGTAAGATAGGTGTTTCACAGCGGAAATTCAATTCTCAGGCATTTGGCATGACCCAACTGTGGTGAGAGACCTGGCAGAAATAATACCTGTTAATATTATCGCGGATCGCAAGATTCTCTGGCGCTCCCGCAAATCGAGTATCCAGCGAGTCTTCCGAGAGGACCAACGCCGGACGATACGGTGCGACCCGCAAAGAGCGGGACAAGCGTCCCGTGTGACGACTGCCAATCCTCGGCACCTCGCGCAAGCGGCTGCACCATGCCCCTACTGGGTTTCGCCGCTGATCACCTCGGCATGGTCCTTGATGATGGTAGAAACGAAGCGGATGACGGCGCGCACCGGCGCCTCCGCCCCGATTTCACGGCGATAGACAAGCGACACCGGATGACTGCCGAGAATGTCGGGGGCAAGGCGCACCATCCGCGGTTCAGCTTCGGCCAACATGCAGGGCATTACCGCCAGACCGGCGCCACTCAGAGCCGCCGCCAACATTTCCGTCATTTCGGCAACGCGAAGGACAATTGTCGCGCCGGCGCCGTGCGCCTCAACCCATTTGGCGCCGGGGACGCCGGCAAGGCTTGCGTGAAATCCAATGATCTCGTGTCCGGCCAACTGGCGAGGGTCGATGGGCATTGGGTGACGGTCGAGATAGCGCTGGGACGCATAGATCGACCAGCCCGCAACACAAAGCTTCTGCGCGATCAAATCGTCTGCGGCGACGGTGCCGATCCTGACCGCTAGGTCGGCCTCGCCGTGCTGCAGGTCCACGGGCCTGCTGCCGCTCGTCAGTTCAAGATTGATATCGGGGTGGGTCTTATGGAACCCGGCCATACGCTCGGCAAAAAGGGGGCTGAAGCCCGACGGCAGTGCCAGCCGAACGCTATTCTTGCCCGAACGCACAAGCGCCGTCAGTGCTTGCATGGTACGTTCAAGGTCATCACCGAGCGGCAGCAATGTCTGGCCAAGCGGCGTGATCTCGATGCCTTGCCGCGTTCGCACGACAAGCGAAACCCCGAGTGCCGCCTCAAGAGCAGCAAGGCGCCGGCTGATCGTCGTGTGACGCACGCCGAGCACGCGCGCTGCTCCCGACAACGTTCCTGCGCGGGCGGCAGCGAGAAAGTAGCGCAAATCGTTCCAGTCCGGTTCGCCGGTCTTGGTCACGAACCTAGTCTAGATCAATTCCTCGCCGCGCACCTGTGCAGTTTTGCACAAGCATGCGCGGAAATTGCAAATCGCCTGAATTTGACGTCCGCGCGAGAATAGGCCTGATCCAATTCAGGGAAGCGATCGATGGATATCGAAGGTTTGCGAACGATGGTGGCGCGGCACGCGACGTCGGCCAATGCGTTGGTGGCGCTCGGTTTGGCGATGGAGGCGCGTATTTCCGGCACGCCACTCGAGGGCAGTGTGGCCCGGCGCACAGGGGCCGTGCTTGCCGAACTCGGCGCCTCCGACGTCGTGGCAAGTGCTGGCGTCATCGAACTTACGCCGGTGCTGGCCAGCATCCGGGTCGACCTGCTTTCAGGTGGCAAGCTGCTGTCGCGCTCCTCCGAAAGCGTCGAGGCCCTGGAAGCCCGTTTACGCCAGGCCTTCGGCGACGTTTCATCTGGCTTCCCGGCGTTGCTGAAGCGGCTGATCGCGCCACAACTGGCCGGTTTGCCGGAGAGGCTCGCCGCACCGGGCGCAGCCTTCCTGGATATCGGCGTCGGCGTCGGCGCCCTGTCGGTGTCGATGCTGCGGCA
The DNA here is from genome assembly GCF_040321165.1 of Mesorhizobium sp. M0500. NCBI lineage: Bacteria > Pseudomonadati > Pseudomonadota > Alphaproteobacteria > Hyphomicrobiales > Phyllobacteriaceae > Mesorhizobium > Mesorhizobium sp. M0500. Next base: position 124,394 of record NZ_JAMYRB010000003.1, on the reverse strand, counting down.
ATGGCCCGGCCTGAAGGCGGTCGGTGTCGATCCCTTGCCTGAAGCCATCGCGCAGGCCGCTGCCAACGTCAGGGCAGCCGGGCTCGAACATCGCATCGAACTGCACACCGGGCTGGGCCAGGATATCGCGGACACGGACGCGTTCGACCTTGTTTTCGTACCAAGCGCCTTCATCCCCGAGCCGGATGTCAGGGCCATCGTCAAGCGCAGCCACGCCGCGTTGCGGCCCGGCGGCTGGCTGCTGCTGGCAATGGTCAATCCTGGACCGGATGCACTGGGAGACGCCCTCGCCCGCTTCCGCACCACAATGTGGGGCGGCACGGTCTTTGAAAAGGGCGCAGCCCAGGACCTGGTCGATCAGAGCGGCTATGCCGACAGCCGGTTGCTGCCCGGCCCGACCGGGGCGCCTGTCGCCTTCGTCGCCGGGCGTAAGCGGGGCTAACGGTTTCCAGGAGCGGACGATGAAACTGCTGATCTTCGGCGCTTCCGGTGCGACGGGTCGACTGCTTGTCTCGGCGGCGTTGGCGAAGGGCCATGCGGTGACCGCCTTCGTCCGCACGCCGGGCAAGCTTGCCATCAGCCACGAAAATCTCAAGGTGATCGTCGGAAACGTCGCCGATCGGCAGGCAGTCGAACGCGCCGTTGTTAGGTATGATGCGGTTTTCAGCTGTCTTGGGGTGGGCGTGCCGCTGAAACGCGATCCGGCCGTCGTTGCCGGCATCGGCTTCATCGTCGCGGCGATGCAGCAGGCCGGCCCCGAACGGCTCATCTATCTTTCATTCCTTGGCGTTCGCGACGGCCGGCGGCAACTAGGCCTCCTGTTGGGCAACATCATCGTGCCATTGGTGCTGCGCCATGAGGTGACGGACCATGAGGTGAAGGAAAGCCTGGTCGTTCAATCCAGTCTCGGCTGGACCATCGTGCGGCCGCCCAAGCTGAGCAATGGGGCGGCAACGGGTGAATTCCGCCATGGCAATGGCATCCGGGCGGCATCGCTGCTGCCGACACTGGCGCGGGCCGACGTAGCGGCCTTCATGCTCGCCCAGATCAACGACACCACCTACTCGCGCAGGACAGTCAGCATCCTGCGCTGACGCCGCACGGGAGCCGTCTTCCCCTCGACAAACCTCCCGCTTATCTTCATCGCCCTTATCTTCATCGTCCTTGTAGGCAGCGCCAAAATGGACGAATAGTCATAGCGGCGCGCCGCCGTGAAATTGCCGGTATGCGGTTTCTCAGTTGGCGGCATCGCCGCAGCCGGATCCTGGAATGGCCAGTCCTTTGGAACCACGCAAGAGAAGAGGTCCGATCGCCGCAAGGCTGCTGGCGGTGGATGCATGGATCGATTCCTCGGTCTACGAAATCGGCTTCAGGGCGCGCCAGTTCTGGGAAGCGGCGACCATCTTCTCGCGGCGTTTCCGCGTCGGCGGCTGGCGCCGTGGCCTGATCGAACTGTTGAGTGAAGGCTTTACGCTCGGTGCCGGCGGCATCGTCGTGCTTTTGGCGCTGGCCTTGCCGGCCTTCCAGATAACCGCCGGCGACTGGCGCACGCAAGGCGACTTCGCCGTCACCTTCCTCGACCGCTACGGCAACGAGATCGGCCAGCGCGGCATCATCCAGCGCGATTCGGTGCCGGTCGACGAGATGCCCGACCATGTCATCAAGGCGGTGCTGGCGACCGAAGACCGCCGTTTCTTCGACCATTACGGCATCGATGTGCTCGGCCTGTCGCGCGCCATATTCGAGAATGTGCGGGCAAATTCCGTCGTCCAGGGTGGCTCGAGCATCACCCAGCAGCTGGCCAAGAACCTGTTCCTGACCAATGAGCGGACGTTCGAGCGCAAGATCAAGGAAGCGTTCCTGTCGCTGTGGCTCGAAGCCAATCTGTCGAAGAAGGAAATCCTGCAGCTTTACCTCGACCGCGCCTATATGGGCGGCGGCACCTTCGGCATCGAGGCGGCAGCCGATTTCTATTTCGGCAAGAGCGTCAAGGACCTGAACCTTGCCGAGGCGGCGATGCTGGCCGGCCTGTTCAAGGCGCCGACCAAATATGCGCCGCACATAAACCTGCCCGCCGCCCGGGCGCGGGCCAACGTGGTGCTGTCCAATCTGGTCGATTCCGGCTTCATGACCGAAGGCCAGGTGCTGCAGGCAAGGCTGCACCCGGCCGAAATCGTCGACCGCGGCGAGCAGAAGAGCCCCGACTATTACCTCGACTGGGCCTTCGACGAGGTCAAGAAGATCGCCGCCAAAGGTGGCCCGCACTCGCTTGTCGCCCACACCACCTTCGATGCCAACATCCAGAAGGCGGCCGAAGAATCGATGGAGTTCCACCTCCGCCAGTTCGGCAAGGAATACAACGTCACCGAGGGCGCCATCGTCGTCATCGAGACCAATGGCGCGGTCAGGGCGATCGTCGGCGGCCGCGACTACGGCGCCAGCCAGTTCAACCGCGCCACCAAAGCGCTTCGCCAGACCGGCTCCTCGTTCAAGCCCTATGTCTATGCGACGGCGATGGAGCATGGCTTCACGCCGGATTCGGTGGTTTCCGGCGGACCCATCTCCTGGGGCAGCTGGTCGCCCCACAATTACAATGGCGGGTCGGCCGGCAACGTCACGCTGATCACGGCGATGGCCAAATCGATCAACACGGTGCCGGTGCGGCTGGCCAAGGATTATCTCGGCATCAAGCCGATCAAGGCGATGGCCGAGGCGATGGGCGTCGAGTCGCCGCTTGAATCGCACAAGACCATGGTGCTCGGCACGTCGGGCATGACCGTGATGGACCAGGCAACGGGTTACAGCGTGTTTGCCCAGAACGGCTTTGCCGGAACCCGGCACGGCGTCAGCCAACTCTTCACCCGTACCGGCGAGGTGGTCTACGACTTCGCCAAGGATGCGCCGCCGCCGCACCGGGTGCTATCGGAGCAGGCGCTCAAATACATGAACACCATGCTGGCGGCGGTGCCGGTGATCGGCACTGCCCGGCGCGCAGCCCTTCCAAACATCGTCGTCGCCGGCAAGACCGGCACGACCCAGTCCTACCGCGATGCCTGGTTTGTCGGCTTTACCGGCAACTACACGGCCGCCGTCTGGCTCGGTAATGACGACTTCACCGCGACCAACAAGATGACCGGCGGCACGCTGCCGGCCATGGTGTGGCAGCGCCTGATGCTCTATGCGCACCAGAATATCGACCTCAGACCGATCCCCGGCCTCGATCACCCCTTCGTCGATGCCGAAATCGCTGCCAAGGCCGAGGAAGCGGAGAAGAAGAGCGCCGAACAGGCAGCAGCCGATGCCGCCGCCGAGCGTCCGCCGGTGCTGTCCAGCCGGACCACCCAGACCCTGAAGGAACTCACGAAGCTGTTCCAGGCGGCACCCGTGCTCGACGCGCCCGCTGCGCCGGAGACCCTGTCGGCGCTCTGAGCGGTCAATTCCACAGGGCCGCTTGCCACAAGGCCCTGCGCCGCGATATCCCCGAGCGGCAATCTTTCAGTCCCGGCCTTCGGTTCCCTGCCTCCTCATGCTCAAGAACGCCTTCCTGACACTGCTTTCGCTTGCCATAGCCGTCGTCGGCGGTGGCGGCAGCGTCTGGTATGCACTGAAGCTGCAGGATGGCGTCGGCGCCATCAGGATCGGCCAATGGACCGCCTTCCCCGATATCGGCACGCCGACGGCAGATCCCTATTCGAAGGCCCGCGTGGCTCGCGAAGGCGTGCTGGCGCTCGGACAGGCGGAAGGACTGTCCTTCATCGCCGAGCGCGATTCCGGCGGCGAACAGCTCAAGCGGCAATGTGCCTACAAGATTGCGGGCGGCTTTCCCACCGCCCGGTTCTGGACGCTTTATGCCGCCGACCAGTCGCTTGGCGTGGTCGAGACCGGCAAGCCGAGGCCGGCTGCGCTGCAGTCCTATCAAGTGCTGCGCCAGGCCGACAATTCGGTGGTCATTTCCGTCGGCAGCCGCCCTGTGCCCGGCAACTGGCTGCTGACCAGCGGCGCCGGCAAGATGTACTTGGTGCTTACGTTCTACGACACGCCGATCGCCAGCAGCACCGGTCTCTCGGACGTCACGCTGCCGCAGATCCAGAAGGTCGGCTGCAATGCGTAGCCTGCTGCATGCCGTGCTGCTCGGCCTGCTCGGCGCCGGCATCGTGCACATCATCGTGCTGCTGCTCGTCCCCGAGTTTTCCGAACGCGACGCCTGGTCGCGATTGGCCATGGCTTCGGATCTCTACAAGATGACCAGGCTCGACGCGGAAGCCGGCGGCGCGCCGGTGGTGAAATCGGTCGATCCGCTGTTTTATGCGGCGGCATGCCGCTTCGATCTTGCCGAGGGGATGATGCGGGTCAAGGCACCGGGAAAGGTGCCGTTCTGGTCGATATCGGTCTACGACCGCGGCGGCCACAACATCTACTCGTTCAACGACCACAGCGCGACCGCAGGCGTGCTCGACACCGTTGTGCTGACGCCGGCCCAGATGATCGAGGTCCGCAAGGATCTTCCCGAGGAACTGCAAGGGGCCATCTTCGTCGAGGCGCCGATAGAGGAAGGCGTATTCGTCGTCCGTTCGTTCGTGCCCGACGACAGCTGGAAGCCGATCGTCTCGCGGTTTCTCGAACAGAGTTCCTGCGAACTGCAGGATTTTTAAGCCGGTTCCGATGCTCAGTGATGCGGTACCGGCAATGTTCCCGAAGGTCCCGGCTTGTCGGGGCCGGCCGGCCGCGTTTCGCCCGTCAGCGGCCGCTGCTCGTAGCGCACCCCGGGAAAGATGATCACTGCCGCCGGCGCGGCTTGTTGTGCTCGATTGGTTGCCGCCGTTCGCGGCACGAAAGACAGTACCATGCCCATGGTTCGCGTATTCCTCTCGGTTGCCCCGGAGCACAACGCAACGCCTCCATAGTCGATTAAGAAGGTAGTAGGTTAACGGAGCGCTAACGGATCGCCGCTAAATTGATCTTTGTTCTTGGGAAACGCGAAACCGGTACAGCCCGGCAGAGCGCTGTCCAGATCGTGTCGAGTGTCGGGCGTATCCTTCGTGTCAGCTTCGGATTTCAGGCAAATCGCAGCAGGAGCTGAATCGGGAAAGGCCGAAAGGCTGTTTCGCGCCGCGGTATCGGCGTTCTGCTCGCTCACCCGCCCTTCGCGCCGGGAAATCGCGCAGCTCGAAGACCTGACGCTGCCGCTTTTCGAGAATGTCTCGGTCGAATCGCGCCGCTACGTCGCGGCAGCCCTTTCCGAATGCGAATATGCACCTGCCGCGCTGGTGCGGCGGCTTTGCCAGGAGCGGGTCGACATCGCCGCTCCGCTGCTGATCCGCTCGCGCGCCCTCAGCGACGTCGACCTGATCGCGCTGATCGGGCGTCACGGCCTGCCGCATGCCCGTGCCATTGCCCGCCGCAAGGATCTCAATCAAACGATCGCGGATCTCATCAAAGTGCTCGAAAGGCCGACGCTGGTGCGGTCGCAGCAGCAGCCGGAAACAACCGCCAAAGCCGCGTCCGAAAACGCCGAAGTGGTTGCGGGCGAGGTCAACAGGCAAGAGGCTTCCGATGCCGCTGAAACTGTACGCCGCAGGCTGCGATCCATGATGCGCGCCGAGAGCGGCGCCGCCATCAGTCCGTTCGTCGAGCCACAAACCTATGTCAAGCTGCGCGAGACCGCGCTGACCGGCAATGCGGCATTCTTCCAGACAGCGCTCGCCGATGCGCTCGAAGTCGATTTTTCAACGGCGCGGACGCTCACCGCGAGCCACAATTACACACCGCTGCTGGCCGCCTTGCGCGCGCTCGACCTTAGTGAAGACAAGGCGTTCCTGATCACGGCGGCCATCTATCCGACCGAGTTTCCGCACCCGCAGGCGATCCGCATCTTCCTCGACCGCTACCGCCTGCTGCACCGCGACGCGGCGTTGGACAGGCTCCGCGGCTGGAAGGCCGACACCGTATCGAAAATTGTTCGCAAGCCTGGGCGCGTCGCCGCAAATGCCGACCTGCGCAAGCCGAACAGCGCCGATATAGCCGCCACCCCAAAGGCGCGTCGCATCTGAAGGCTTGCCGTTACGACGCCTTGACCGAGATAAGCTCCTCGACGGGAATGGCGCCCGCCTCGATCTCGACCACCCAGATATCCGGATCGAATCTCTTCTCGCGCTCCAGCCGCGCGTCGAAGATGGCGGCATCGTCGCCTTCGCCAAGCAGGCTGAAAAAACGGTCGTCCGGCCTGGCTGAATCGTAACTCGTCTGCGGCGCCGGCCCGAACAGCGCTATCTCCCCCAGCCTGCCCCGCGCCAGCACGAAAACCGCGCCGGCTTCCGTCGCGCCGCGCTTGACCACGGCGGCAAAGCCGCCGGCGCTGAAAACCCGGCGCAACAGCGCCGACACCCACAGATCGGTGGTTACCCGCATGGAGAATTCCTGGACATGCGGCGGTCCTTACAGCATTGGCCGGAAAACCGTAACCGGTCTTTGCCGAGCGACCGGCGAGCGGCCGTCACGACCCTTAGTTGGTCAGGCCGATCTCGCGCATCTTGACGTAGACGATCTCGTCTGGCTCGCCGGTCTCCGGCAAGCCGAACAGCGCCTGGAATTCCTTGATCGCGGCCTTGGTGCGCGCGCCTACGACGCCATCCAATTGAATGTCGTCATTGCCGAACGCTTTCAGTCCGGCCTGGATCTTGACGATGCGGGGATCCGGCGCCACCGCATTTGCCGGTGCGGACGCTGGAATGGCGGCTGGAACAGCGACCGTTTCGACCGGCCGCGGCACGGGATGCGGAACCACGGCTGCGGTCGTCGGCGTGGCACCCAGTTGATCCAGCAGGACGCTGTCGATCTCGCCGGAGGCATTCAATCCGACCTTCTGCTGATAGGCCTGGATGGCCTTGCGCGTATTCGGTCCGGGAATCCCGTCCACGGTGCCGGAATAGAAATCGAGATCCTTCAAAATGCCCTGGACCTGTTCGACGACCGGGTCGCTCTTGATCGGCGCAGCGGCCGGACGCACGATATTGATGGTGGTTTCGGGCTCGTCGCTGTCCGCCCGGGGAAAGCGCTCGATACTCCTGGTGGCGAAAAACGCGCCGGCATGCGGAAATGGCTGGTACCAAAGCGCGTTCGCCGAGACGTAGAACAGCGTCACCAGGAATGCGGTGGAGCCGCCGACCACAACAGGATTGCGCGAGATCAGGCTGCCCAGAGCCATAGCTCCGTGCTCGAAGGCATTGCCGCGGCGTTTGACCGCCTTAGGCTGTTTTGCGGAGCGACCCATTGCTCTCCCCCTTGCCACCGTCCGCTCTGGCTTTGGCCGCGGACATCGGCACCACGCCGGCCTTCTCCGCCGAGCGGCCCGTCGGGCCGCTCACGGGAAGGCTGATCGTCACCGTAGTGCCCTCGCCCGGCATGCTTTCGATCGACATGGTGCCCTCGTGCAGCGCCACCAGCCCCTTCACCAGCGAGAGCCCGAGGCCTGTGCCTTCGAAACGGCGGGTATAGTCGTTCTGGATCTGCATGAACGGCTTGCCGAGATTGGCGAAATCTTCCTCGGCGATGCCGATGCCAGTATCCCGGACCCAGAAATGCAGCCGCGAGCCGATGCGCTTGGCGCCGATGACGACATTGCCGCCTTCGGGCGTGAACTTGATCGCGTTAGAGACGAGATTGATCAGGATCTGCTGCACGGCGCGACGGTCGGCATTTATTTCGCCTGCGTCCGGCGCGATCTGGGCCTGCAGATCGATGGCCTTTGCCTCGGCTTGCAGGCGCATCATCGATTGGCACATCTCGACCGCTTCGCGGAAGCGGAACGGTTCCGGTTCGGTCGCGTAGGCGCCCGATTCGATCCGCGATACGTCGAGTATCGAGGTGACGACGGCGAGCAGGTGCTGGCCCGAATCCCTGACCAGCCCGACATATTCCTTCTGGCGCGGATCCTTGAAGCTGCCGAACATCTCGTGCAGCAACATGTCGGAAAAGCCGATGATGGCATTGAGCGGGGTGCGCAACTCATGGCTGACGACGGCAAGGAAGCGTCCTTTCGCCACCTCGGCGGAGGCAGCCGCCTCATTGGCGGCGGCAAGCTCCTGGCGCAGTCCGGCCAGTTCGTCGTTCTCGCGCAGAAGAAGCGTAAAGACAGTCTCCTGCCCCGGCGCGCGCATCATCTCGAGCGAGAACGGCCGGTAATTGTCGGCCGTCACGCCACTGCTCTGCGGCAGCCGTACGCGAAGGTCGAGCCGGCGCGACAGGGCGCCATCGCGCATATCGGCCAGCGCACTGAGATACGGGACGCGGTCGGACAGATGGATGCGATCGAAAAGTCCGGTGCCGAAAAGCAGCTCCGGTGGCAGCCGCAGCATAGTGCGTGCCTTAGCCGAGACGTCCAGAACCTCGCCATGCGCCGCGATTCGCAGCACGACGGCGTCGATGAGGTCTTCGAGCCGGTGGCTGCCGGCCGGATCGAACTGTGCGCTGGCGGCGCCGCGAAGCGGAGCGATACGCGGAATGAGCGTGAGTGCCCAGGCCAGTGGTACCAGCCAGTGCCATGCGGCGATTTCGGTCTGGTCGAGCGGCAAGACGGAACCGGCTAAAGGCTGCAGCAAGACTGCGACAAAGGCCGATATGGCGCCCCAGATCACGGCACGGCGCGACTGGCCGATCCACCACGCTTCAAACGGCACCGCTACCGCGAGCAAGGCAACCGGCGAGGCCACACCGCCGGCGGCAGCGATAAGGGCACCGAGGGCAACGCTGCCGACGACCAAGGCGAGTTGGCCGGCCAGGGTCATCTTGCCCGATGCAGCCACCAGCAGGGCGGCGAACCAGCAAAGGCCGAACGCCGCAAAGATGGCAGCCACGGTCACGGCCGCGCCCATGCCCGACGTGACCAGCGTCACCGCTGCACCCGCGCTGAAGAAAGGAGCCGCCAGCATGGCGCCAATGAACCGACTGTGGCGGCGACGATCGCTCTGGCCGAGCACGGACGGATGAACCATCCGTTCGCAACCGGCGGCTATCGCGCCCGGCAACTCGGCGTATCTGGCCTTGATCGCACTCAACTCAACGCACCCGGTCGTGAACGGCCCTGCTTTGCAGGCGGCTTTTGTCGATTCCGAAACTCGCATCCAGCGTTTAAGGAATGGATAAGGCTGGGCCGATGGTCCCCCGGCAGGCTGCAAATATCGGGATACCGGCGCGGAAAAACCGGGGCAATTGCCGCCATAGTAAACGGAGCGTTATCCACACCGCCCGCGCCTGCACCTACGACCGATGGCATCAAACTGTCGCCGATTAAGAAAATGATAATGAAAAACAATAGGTTGGATGGTTATCATTTGCTAAATAAAATCTGAGCCGTTCGAGGCAAATGAACTTCAAAACGCTTCGTTTCGAATCTACCTAAAATTTAAGGAAAACTGTTGCTTTCGGGACAAGCCGTCCTTTGCGCGTCTGTGTCAGTATCGCGGTACAAGGGTCGTGCGGTTCGGATGCATGACGTCATAAAGGACAGACAGATGGGCTTTCTGATAAGAGCTGCTTTCTGGTTTTCGCTGGTGCTTCTGGCGCTGCCGCTGGGTGTCGGCGCCGATGATGCGGGCCGCGAAAGCGTCGGGCCGCTCCAGGCGCTGTTTGCGGCGCGCGAAGCCGTCGGCGATATCGCCGGCATCTGCGAGCGCAAGCCGGACGTGTGCGAGACCGGCAAATCGGCAATGCACACCATCACCGCCCGGGCCAGGGAGACCGCCAAGATCGCGGCCGCCATGCTGGACGACAAGGCCGCTGAACCCGATACGGTGACGACCACCGGCAGCGTGTCCGAGGAAATCGTGTTGCCGGCGAAAGTCGATTTGCCGGCGAAAGTGCACTTGCCGGCGAAGAACTGAGACTGTTTCGGCCGAATTCATCGCTAAACCGCAAGGCTCTCGCTCTCGGCACCTGCGGCGTTTCTCCTCTTTTTCCGTGACGTGGCAGCGCCGGATGACTATATCCGGGGGAATGACGACGACGATCCAGACCATCCGCGACGACTTTTCCCTGCTCGACGAGTGGGAAGACCGCTATCGCTATGTGATTGAACTGGGTGAAGCGCTGCCGCCGTTTCCCGACGAGCAACGCATACAAGCCAACAAGGTGCCCGGCTGCGTCAGCCAGGTCTGGCTGACCACCGAGCAAGGCGGGGGTGTCGACCCCGTTATCACCTTCAAGGGCGATTCCGACGCGCATATCGTGCGCGGCCTGGTCGCCATCATGCTGGCGCTGTTTTCGGGACGGCCGGCCAGCGAAATCCAGAGGACCGACGCAGAGGCCACATTGAAGGCACTCGGACTTGACGAGCACCTGTCGCCGCAGCGCGCCAATGGTCTTCGCTCGATGGTCAAGCGCATCAAGCGTGACGCCGAGGCAGCGCTGAAGCAGACCGCCTGACCGGACGGCAATTGCCGGCGGCATGAAGAACTGGCGGCCTGAGCTTGGTCTCCCCACAATGCGAAAACGGCGCCTGTAGGCGCCGTTTGAGTATCAAACCGGAAGAGCCGCTTGTCAGCGTCCCTTGCGCTTGCGGCCGAGACCCATCTTCTTGGCGAGCTGCGAACGGGCGGCCGCGTAATTGGGCGCAACCATCGGATAGCTCGGGTCCAGGTTCCACTTTTCACGATACTGGTCGGGCGTCAGATCATAGTGGGTCATCAAGTGACGCTTGAGCGACTTGAACTTCTTGCCGTCTTCGAGACAGATGATGTAGTCGTCATGCACCGACCGCTTCGGATTTACCGCCGGCTTCTGCTTGTCGGCAGGCGGCTGCTCGGCGGCCCCGCCGACACGCCCGAGAGCGGCATGGACATCGGCGATAAGGTTCGGCAGTTCGCCGACCGGTACGGGATTGTTGCTGACATAGGCAGCCACCACGTCGGCGGTGAGCTCGATCAGCGCGTCACTGTTTCTGGAAGGTGTTTCGGTAATATCCATGGCGTTCAGGCCCCAACGAGAATTGTTTCTGTTTGCGCCCGTTTCGATAGTTGGGCATCGCGCGAACTTGTGCAGGAAAAAGCCTCCGCGATTCGCGTCGCGGCATCTTAATGGGCCGGGCCGCCAAGTAAGTCAATTCGCTTCTTTCGGTCTATTCAGCGATACAAGTCAAATCTTCCATATTCAGCTTCACTCTTTCGTGCAAAGCGTAACTTTGCCGTTTTTTCTGGTCAGACCAGCATCGACTGACGCCGCGGCAAGCAGCCATTACACAAACGGCAGCAGGTAAATAGAGTTCGATGCTTGACCCTGCCGGCGGCATTACAGCCTGGATGATCGGCGGATTCAGTAAAATCATAGGTTGCGAAGCGTTACTGTTGCTCGCGAGCCGTCGCCGGAGCGGTGCGCTGTGTCATTGAAATGGGGTAATGTATTTCCGTAGACCCAGCCATATCGGCCACTTGCCAAGCCGCGAAGGCAGTTGCATGAGATTGACCGGCACTGGCAGGGTCATCGCAGCGACGGCGAGAACCGCGGCAGTCCGAGAAGAAATATTCGTTATCCGCTCCTCCAGCCCGTCCTCTCGAGCCACCACGACAATAGATCATAGCCCTTGAACCCGCGCTGCTCGGCGTGTTCATTCGCCATTCAAGTAGCTTCCACAGCGAGACGCAATGACCAGAACCCCAGTGTTTCCGACCGCCACGCCGCCGCAGCCGGAGAAGCGGCCGATCTTCGACACGCATCACGGCATAACGCGGACGGACGATTATGGCTGGCTGAGGGCCGCCAATTGGCAAGAGATGTTCAGGGATCCGTCCCTGCTCGACGGCCAAATCCGCGCCCACCTCGAAGCCGAGAATGCTTACCAGGCGGCGCTGATGGCCGATACGGTCCAACTGCAGAAGCAGCTTTTCGCGGAAATGAAGGGACGCATCAAGGAAGACGATTCTTCCGTGCCGATGAAGGACGGACCTTACGCCTACGGCTCCTCCTTCAAGCTTGGCGGCCAGCAGCCGCGTTATTTCCGCACGGCGCGTGACGGCGGCGACAAGCAGATATTGCTCGACGGCGATGCCGAGGCCGAGGGCAAGCCCTATTTCCGCCTGGGCGGCGTCGATCATTCGGACGACCACAGCAAGCTGCTCTGGGCCTTCGACGACAAGGGTTCCGAATTCTACACGCTGCGCGTCCGCGATCTGGCCGGCGGCAACGATCTGGCGGACAGGGTCCCGGACACCGGCGGCGGCGGTGTGTGGGATGCCGGCAATGACGGTTTTTTCTACACCCGCCTCGACCCCAACCACCGTCCTTCCAAAGTGCTGTTCCATGCGCTTGGCGACGGTCCTGAAAACGACCGGCTGATCTACGAGGAGACCGATCCCGGCTTCTTCATGGATGTCGGCGGCACGCGCTCCAACGAGTGGATCATGATCGGCATCAACGACCATGAGACCTCGGAATACCGCATCATGAGCGCCGACGATCCGTTCGCAGAGCCGAAGCTGGTTGCGGCGCGCCAGACGGGCCTGCAGTACGAACTCGAGGAAGGCGGCGACATCTTCTTCATCCTCACCAATGCCGACGGCGCCAAGGACTTCAAGATCATGACGGCGCCGGCCCATGATCCGGTGCGCGCCAACTGGCAGGAACTGGTGCCGCACGAAGCGGGCCGGCTGATCCTTTCGATGATCGGCTTCAAGGACCACATGGTCCGGCTCGAGCGCAAGGAAGGCCTGCCGCGCATCGTCGTGCGCGACCGCAAGAGCGGCGAGGAGCACCTGATCTCCTTCGACGAGGAAGCCTTCTCGCTCGGCCTGTCCGGCTCCTACGAATACGACACCGAGATCATGCGCTTTTCCTATTCGTCGATGACGACCCCGGCGCAGGTCTTCGATTACAACATGCGCACCCGCGAGCGGGTGCTGCTCAAGACCCAGGAAGTGCCGTCCGGCCACGACCCGGAGCACTACGTCACGCGCCGGCTGATGGCGCCTGCCGCCGACGGCGAACTGGTGCCGATCTCGCTCCTCCATCACCGCGACACACCGCTCGACGGGTCCGCCCCTTGCCTGCTTTACGGCTACGGATCTTACGGCATAGCCGTACCCGCCGCGTTCAACACCAATCTGTTTTCGCTGGTCGACCGCGGCTTTGTCTACGCGATAGCCCATGTTCGCGGCGGCAAGGACAAGGGCTATGGCTGGTACGACGACGGCAAGCGGGCGAACAAGATGAACACGTTCACCGATTTTGTCGCTGCCGCCCACCACCTTGTCGCCGAACGCTATACGCAGCATGACCGCATCGTTGCGCAAGGCGGTTCGGCCGGCGGCATGCTGATGGGCGCGGTCGCCAACATGGCGCCGCAATGCTTCGGCGGCATCGTCGCCGAGGTTCCCTTCGTCGACGTGCTCACCACCATGCTCGACGCCAGCTTGCCGCTGACGCCGCCGGAATGGCCGGAATGGGGCAATCCGATCGCGTCGGCGGAGGATTACCGGACCATCGCCGCCTACTCGCCCTACGACAATGTCGCCGCACTCGACTATCCGCCGATCCTGGCGCTGGCCGGCCTGACCGACCCGCGCGTCCCTTATTGGGAGCCGGCCAAATGGGTGGCGCGGCTGCGCGACCGCAAGACAGGTGGGAATCCGGTGCTGTTCAAGATCAACCTGGATTCAGGCCATGCCGGCGCCTCCGGCCGGTTTTCAAGACTGGAGGAAATCGCCTTCACCTACGCCTTCGCGCTCAAGGTGACGGGCAAGGCCGAGCTTGCGGCGTGAGCATCGGCGGATGAGCGGTCATTGCCTTCCGTTCCGCGACGTGGCTTCATTGGCGGTGAGAGTTGCGGAGCCCACCAATGATCGATCTCGCCACGTTGATAGCTTATGTCGCGGTTGTGCTTGGCTTTGTCTTCATCCCGGGTCCCGCCACTCTTCTGACGGTGGCGCGGGCAACCAGTTCCGGAACCAGGGTGGGCATTGCGACCGGCGCCGGGATCGCGGCCGGCGACGTGGTTCACACCTTCATGGCGATCGTCGGCATTTCGGCGATAATTGCCACGTCGGCGGCGCTTTTCAACATCGTGAAGTACATCGGCGCAGCCTACCTCATTTATCTCGGCATTCGCGCGATCATCGAGAAAACGCCGGCCTATCCGGCCGCCGGCGCACTTGCGATCCCCGCTGCCAAAGCATTTCGGCAGGCTGTTTTGACCGAGGTTCTCAATCCCAAGACCGCGCTTTTCTTCCTCGCATTTCTTCCGCAGTTCGTGCGGCCTGAAAACGGATCGGTGATGCTTCAACTGGCGATATTGGGCATCATCTTTGTTCTGTTGGGCCTCGTCAGCACGGTGGTTTTCGCCGTGGGTGCGGGCGGCCTCGGTGCATTCCTGCGCCGAAACCCGACGGTGCTGAGATGGCAAGGCAAGGCTGTCGGCGGTATCTATTGCGCCTTAGGCATCCGGCTGGCGCTGCAACAGCGCTAGGGTCTCGACAGGCGACGAGCCGTACGAGGCTTCGGATAATGGGCAGGCACAGCTGATTTTCCGCTCGCAATTGCAAAGGCCGCGCGCTACCCAGTGCGCGGCCTTTTCACAGCCGCGCCAACACACAATCACCCAGGGATCTGCCATGTTGCTCGTCGATGTCTATCTCGACAAATCGCCCATCCAGGGCATCGGCGTCTTTGCCAAGAACCACATTGCCCGCGGCACGCTGGTCTGGAAGCTCGACCCGAAATACGACCGGCGCATCGAGGTAGCGGCCTACGAGCGGGAAACCGGGCCGGTCAGAACCTATCTCGACCGCTACGCCTATCCGGACCGGCGCGACCCGAATTACATCGTCTTCGAAGCCGACGATGCGCGCTACATGAACCATGCCGACGACCCGAATTGCGACGTCTCGCAGCCGGAGGAGACCTATGCCTTGCGCGACATTGGGCCCGGCGAGGAAATGACCTGCGACTACAATCACTTCTTCGAAACCGGCTTCGACTTTCTCGGCGACCGCTGACGCAACGGCCGTCAGCTCGACGGCTTCTTGCGCGCCGGATAGCCGTTGGGGTGCGGCGGCACGGCTTTCAGGTAGGCGGCGATCGCCGCGCGGTCCTCCGGGGTCAGCACGGCCATGTTCCGCTGCACGTCGACCATTGCGCCGCCGACCGTATCGAAATCCGGCGTGAAGCCGGTTTCGAGATAGTTGGCGATGTCGGCCTCGGACCAGTCCGCGATGCCGCCCTCGCCCGACGTGATGTTCGGCACGATGCCGCTGCCTTCGGCGGCGGCCGCACCTGCCAGCCATTGGCTCTTCCTGGTGCCGCCGGCAAGATCCCGCGGCGTGTGGCATTCGCCGCAATGGCCGGGGCCTTCGACCAGATAGCGGCCTGTCAACACCGGATCCGGTGTGCCGTCGGGAAAGGAAACGACCGGCTGGTCACTCAAATAGAGCAGCTTCCACAAGCCAAGACCGCGTCGGACGTTGAAGGGAAATGCCAGCGAATTGGCGGGCGCCTTGCCGGCGACCGCGGGTAACGTCTTCAGGAATGCATAGAGATCGGCAATGTCGGCCGGCTTCATGCGCGCGTAGGAAGCATAGGGAAATGCCGGATAGAGATGCTCGCCCGACGGCGACACGCCCTTCAGCATGGCGTTGGCAAAGTCCTCGACCGACCAGGCGCCGATGCCGTCCCTGGTATCCTGCGATATGTTCGGCGGCACGAAGGTGCCGAATGGCGTCTTGAGTTCAAGGCCGCCCGCCAGCTGAAGACGGGCGTCGCCTTGCGAGCCAGGCTTGGCATGACAGGATGTGCAGCCGCCGGCGTAGAAGATGCGCTTGCCCCTGGCGGCGTCGCCAGGACCAAGCTCAGCCAGCGTTGCGGCATCGAGCCTGACCGGAGCCGACAGGAACCAGCCGGCAATCGCGGCCGCGCCGCCCAGAACGAGGGCGGCGCCGACAAGTTTCTTCAGCAAGCGCATTGCCCGCTATCAGCCTTTTTTCACCCTGTAGTTTTGATGACAGTTGCCGCAGCCGCCGCCAATGGTGTTGAACTGCGCCTTCAACGCGTCGGCATCCGCAGGTGCTGCGGCGACCGCCGCCTTGACGTCGGCGAGGTACTTGCCTTCAGCCGTCTTGAAGCCGGCCATGTCCTGCCAGATTTTTGGGGACGCCGTCGTGTCGCTGGTGTCGCTGCCCGCCGGGAAAAGCGTGTCGACGCCGGCATGGAATTTCTCGGCATTGACCTGCAGTGCCTGCAACGCCGTCAGCACCGAAGCGGCGTCGTAGGGCGTCTCGCCCTTGACCACTTTCGACAATCCGGCGGCGATCTTGCCACGTTCCTTCATCAGGGCCTGCCGGTCGGCTACCGGGTCGGCAAATGCCGCCGAACCGGCGAAGGCGAGCATCGAGATGGCGAGGATAAGCTTTCTCATTCACTTGGCTCCATGTTGAAGGCAAATTCAGAATGCGGTCCCACCCCGATGACAAACGGCAAGGATGGCTTAAAAATTCCGACGCTTCGCCTCACGCTTGCGTGAAATTTTTGCAGCTGTCGTTCTGATGCAGAAAAAGAAAAGCCCCGGTTCTGCCGGGGCTTTCTGGAACGGATCAGGCCTTTTCGTAGAGTTCGAGCACATAGTCCCAGTTGATGAGACTGTCGACGAAGGCTTCGAGATATTTCGGCCGGGCGTTGCGATAATCGATGTAATAGGAATGTTCCCAGACATCGACGCCGAGGATCGGCGTCGCGCCATGGACGAGCGGGTTCTCGCCATTCGGCGTCTTCGAGATCGCCAGCTTGCCGTCCTTGACCGAGACCCAGGCCCAGCCCGAACCGAACTGGGTGGTGCCGGCGGCGATGAAGTCGGCCTTGAACTTGTCGTAGCCACCAAGATCGCTGTCGACCGCCTTTTGCAATGCGCCCGGCAGCTTGTTGCCACCGCCGCCCTTCTTCATCCATTTCCAGAAATGGATGTGATTGTAGTGCTGGGCGGCATTGTTGAAGAGGCCCGCATTCTTGCCGAAGGACTGTTTGACGGCCTCTTCGACCGACAAATCGCCCATGCCCGCCTCGGCGGCCAGCTTGTTGCCGTTATCGACATAGGCCTTGTGGTGCTTGTCGTGGTGATATTCCAGCGTTTCCTTGGACATGTAAGGCTGCAAAGCCTCGTAATCATAGGGCAAGGCGGGCAATTCAAAAGCCATCGGTCGTACTCCCTCGTGGAAAAATCCGGTGTCGATACCGGACTAACATAGGACTGGATTGGTCTGGAACAACTCCGGAAACGAAGCGCCGGCCGCTTTTTAGCGGGTCAGCCGGGCGAAGTCGAATGCGCCCATTCCCAATAGAGTTCGCGCGCCTTCTTGGCCACCGGTCCCGGCTGCAGATTGCGATCCTCGATACGGGTGACCGGCACGACTTTCGAGTGGTTTCCGGTCGAGAAGATTTCGTCCGCCTCCAGGAAATCGCGGATCGACAGCGTCTTTTCCGTCGTCGTGAAACCGTATTCGCCTAGCAGGGCCATGGTGCGCGCGCGGGTAATGCCGGACAGGAAGGTGCCGTTCGGCGCCGGCGTCAGGACATGGCCGTCCTTGACCAGGAAAATATTCGAGGTGCCGGTCTCGGCGACATTGCCCAGCATGTCGAGCACGAGCGCATTGTCGAAGCCGCGCATCTTGGCTTCGAGGATGGCACGGCCGTTGTTGGGATAAAGGCAGCCGGCCTTGGCGTTGGTCGGCATGGTCTCGATGGTCGGGCGCCGGAACGGCGACACCGTCACCGAAAACCCCGCCGGCGAGATCATCGGCGATTCGTAGAGGCAAAGGCAGAAACGCGTCGAGGCCGGGTCGGCCGGCACGCCCATATAGCCGCCATGCTCGGCCCAATACATCGGCCTGATATAGACCGCCGTCTTGCCGTCGAACTTCTTCAGCCCGTCCCAGGTCAGGCCGACGATCCTGTCGGTGCTCATCGTCGGTTTCAGACCGAGCGCGATCGCCGAGGCATTTACCCGCGCTGCATGGCGATCGAGATCGGGAGCGACGCCCTCGAACCAGCGAGCGCCGTCGAACACGCTGGTGCCGAGCCACATGGCGTGGCTGCGCGGCCCTAGAATGGCAACATTGCCCTCGTACCAGTCGCCGTCGACGAAGGTCCATGTCGCGGATTGCGCCGCTGTCGCCAATGTCATTGCCAGGTTCCGTTCGATGCTTGTTGCGGCGCATTGGAAGATGCTTTGGCGGCCGCCGTCAACCGGCATGGCTGAGATTTGTTGAGGCCAGCGGGCTGGCGGACTGCAATCAGCGCTTGCGCCTTGCCTTATGCGGCCTCAAAACTGTCGAATGCAGTTCGCGGCTTACGTTTTCGACGCCTATGGCACGCTGTTCGACGTGCATGCGGCCGTGCGCCGTCACGCCGACCAGATCGGGCCGGACGGCCAGTTGCTGTCCGATATCTGGCGCGCCAAGCAGCTGGAATATTCCTGGGTCAGGACGCTGATGGGGGCCTATGCCGATTTCTGGCAGCTCACCGAGCAGGCCCTCGACTTCGCCCTGCGCAAGGTTCCATCCGCCGATGCCGGGCTGAGGGCGAAGCTGCTCGAGGCCTATTGGCGGCTGGACTGCTATCCGGAGGTACCGGCCGTGCTCAAGGCGCTCAAGGCATCGGGGGCAAGGCTGGCGATCCTGTCCAACGGTTCGCCTGAGATGCTGCAAGCGGCCGTCAAGTCCGCCGCGCTCGACCAGGTCCTGGACGACGTCTTTTCCGTCGACAGCGTCAGGCGCTTCAAGACCGATCCGTCGGTCTACGACATGGTCACCACGGGCTGGCGCCTCTATCCGGGCGCTGTCTCTTTCCAGTCATCCAACCGCTGGGACGTCGCCGGCGCCACCAAATTCGGCTTCAGGACAGTGTGGATCAACCGCGCCAATCAGCCTGAGGAATACCGGGATTTTCCACCGGCCCTGATCCTGCCGTCCCTTGAAGGTCTGGTCGCCGGGGGGTGACACCGGAAATGTTGCGTCGGCGCAACAGTGACGATCCGGTCACAGCTTTGCCTTTGTTTGTCCACCCTGCGGCCAGAATTGGAACCGCCTATCGCGCCGGGCATTGCTCGGGCAACCGCGCGCAACAGGACGCATTTATGCTTTGTTGCGATTTGAGACTTAAAAAAGGCAATCATGTTCACACCCCCATCGTCCTCTTTTCGCCTGAGCCGTCGCGGTTTTCTCAACGCAGCAGCCCTTGGCGCCGCCTCGGTCGCGGTCTCCAGTTGCACCACGCTGTCGCAACAACCGGTCGAGCCACCGCCGCCGACCTATGTCGAGCCGGCGCTCGGCGACTATGTGACGATGTATGGGCCGATGTCGGATGGCGGCTTCGAGCTGCCGGCCATACCGGCCGACAAGATCGACCCGCAGTTCCTGCGCCAGATCGTTGACGATCCGACCGGGCAGCAGCCGGGCACCATCGTCGTCGACACCACCAATCACTTCCTCTACCTGGTGCGCCCGGGCGGCCAGGCGATCCGCTACGGTGTCGGCCTCGGCCGCGCCGGCTTCGAATGGTCGGGCGATGCGGTGGTCCAATGGAAGCAGAAATGGCCGAAATGGACGCCGCCGGACGACATGATCGCCCGGCAGCCGGAGTTGAAGCCGTACAGCGCCGACAATGGCGGCATGCCCGGTGGGCTCAAGAACCCGCTTGGCGCGCGGGCGCTTTATCTCTTCCAGGGCAACCAGGACACGCTCTACCGCTTGCACGGTTCGCCGGAATGGCGGTCGATCGGCAAGTCGGTGTCGTCGGGCTGTGTGCGCCTGATGAACCAGGACATCATCGATCTCTATGATCGTGTGCCGAACAAGACCCCGGTCGTGGTGACGGCCGACATCGGTCAGCCGATGGTGGCGACAGCAAACCGCAAAGCCATCCCGATCGACGCTGGCGTGCCGGAAGGATCGATCCTGCTCGGCCCGATAAAATCGATCACAAACTCGATCTTTTGAGCTGGTCGAAAGCGCGGAGGCGGGATTGCTCACGGCTCCTGCTGGCTTTGCCGAGCGTCGGCTTGCCCGTGCCCGCTTTTAGGTCCGATGCTTATGCCGAGCCCCCCGATAGCCGACATTCAACGCAACCAGCGTTCCCTACCCATTGCTGTCCGTCCTGGGCCGTTTCTCCTTCCCGAAACCCGACGTTGAGCGCAACCAGCGCTCCTGACCCTTGCCAGACATTCCAAGGCCAGTGATCGCGATCGTCGGCTATGGATTATTGTTTGCGGTCATTCAGCCCGACGGTTCGAGGCTGTTTGCGATGAGCGGAAGCGGACCTTCCCCGATGTGACCATACTGCGACGCCTCGGCTCGGAAGCGGAGCGTCCACTAGGGCGCCGGATCGCTTCGGATTGATTTGGCTAAGAGAGGTGGAAGCTGTTCGCGTCTATCCGCGACGTTGACCATAACAATTACCGACCATGATCATCTTGACATGCACAATAAGCAGTAGCCTGCGACCACGTTGACCCTTAGTCTGCAACCGTAGGCAACGGTTCAATACGGGTCATGGCAACGCAACTTACTCGGTCGGCGGTTCGCATTTACGGGGCGTTGTCTGCACTCGGAAATGACAGCGGAAACGTGCTGGAAGGGTTGCTGCCGTTCTTCGATCCGATCTTGCGCCGTCACAATGGCAGCAAACTCGACCCAGATGTCATCGCCGCAGCAATTCGCGATATGTACAAGTGGAACTTCAACTCCGATCTGGTCGAGACATTTGTCCCTTACTTAGAGCGTCACGGCTGGATTGTTGCTGACATCGCAGGTGCCAAGGATACCACGTATACGATTCAGATGGCTGACAACGGCGAGCCGGATGCATCCACTCAGACCGTTGAGGCTGAGCTACGCCGCATCGCCACTCAGTTTAAGGAGTTCTCCGAAGCGCTTTCGCCACTCACTACAATCCCCCGAGACGTCGAAGAGTTCGAGGACATCCTTGTCGAATGGCTCCTTTACGTCGAAGCGTTCAGCGAGAAGAGCATCGAGTTCAAAGCGGGCGTCAAACCGGATGCGTCAGGAAAGCTGCGGCAGGTAGTAGAAATCCCCAATACGACCTCCCTCCGAGACGAAGAGAAATTCCTGTGCGCGCGCTTCGTCAAACATGCAATCGAGGAGAACCAAGGCAGTGCTGAGGTACTTGCCCGGATTGCAGCTATCGGGCTTCTGACCGAGGTCGTTCAGGACTTTGTGAAGCCGGTGACCTCGGTCGATAAGACCGACCTCGTTGTCTATCTGGATGCGCCAGTTGCGATGGAACTTCTCGGTGTCTCCGGGAAGTTGGCGCGCGAGAACACTGCCCCTGTCGTGGCCGAACTCATCAGGATCGGGGCCTCGGTTCGAATTTTCGGGCAGAGCCTCGACGAGATAAAGAATAACCTGCAAGCCGTCTTGAAGAATCCGCGCCCTACAGGCCCGACTGCGCATGCCCTATTGAGGCGTGAGGTCTTGCGGGAGTATGTGAACGAGGTGTCGCGCAACCCTGCTCCCCTGTTGGACGCAGTGGGTGTGAAGGCTACGTATCGAACCCGGGAGCAGGCCATCCGAGCACCAGTTCTTTAACAAGGACAACTGGCAGGACCTTTACGGCAGGCTCAGTTACGCCGAGAATCCGTTGGCGCGTGAACACGACACCGACATCACTGCCTTCATTGTCAGACAGCGGCGGGGCAGAACTAGCCGAGACATATTCAAGTCGCACGCGGTCGGCCTGACTCGGAACGGTCTTCTTGCCCAAATTGTCCGCCGAGCGTGTGTCCAAATGAGCGGACTGCCTGACGAAACGGTGCCGCCCGTCGTTCATCGCCGCGTACTTGCGACCGCCATCTGGCTCCGCACAGGCATGGGGGCCGGTGATCTCAACATTCCAAAACGAATGCTGCTGGCAAGCTGCGAACATGTGCTCGCGATCCGTCCGGGAGTGGTAGCGGCCGTGAATCGGCTCACTGATGCGCTGGGGGATGACGACAAGAGCCGCCAGCTCGATTTGCTGATTTCGTAGGATCGCAGCGCGCAGGCCCTCATGGATAAAACGCTAGGTGTGTCCAACGTCGTGACCGAGGAAAACCTCCCGCTTTTGTGGCAGGAGATGCTGCATCCGCACCTCGAAGAGGAACGTCAGAAAGGGCTGGAAGCGGTCAACAAGGCAAAAGCCGAAGGGAAAAAACGGTTAAACAAGGTCAATGAACGAATTGAGACGATACAGAAGGAGAGGGAGCAAGAAGCAACAATCTTGGGCGCAAAGCTGGAGGCCAAGCACCGTGAGGACCGTTATGCGATTGAGGCCCTTTGCACTGATGTCGAGGGGACCCTTCGCCGCAACAGAGCCGTCAGAATCGGCATTGGTGTGGTCTTGGGCTCGATCTTCTCTGTTCCGCTGCTGTTGGACACAACGCCAATAATTCGAGCGGCTTCTTTCGTTATTGGCTGGTTGCTGGCCTACCTTACTGCCACGGGTGGAAGGTTGCTCGGGATCAGCACCGATGAAACGCAGGCACTCAAAGCGCTGCATTCCGCCGCAGAGCGCAGGAAGCTAGTGAGTAAGCTCGACCAATTCGACGTTAGCTGGAACAAGACTGCTTTCGTCGTTGCGGACCAGCCGGAGCTACCCTCTCGTGATCGCGTCGATCTGTTCAGCTTGAGCAACGCCGGTAAGTAGAACCGCGTCGCAAGCGACGACGTTTTAGAAGGTGGCAGCGCAGACGCCTCCCCCGACGGTGATGACCCCTAAAGGCCGCCAGGCAAATGGTAGGGTGCACGCCTCATGATCGCAATGAGGCCACGTGACTGTTATGTCCGTCCGCGCTATCGAACGGCAAGTAATGGGATCGAGACATTCCGTTAGTAGCTGACCAATGACCGTTCGTGGCGCGATCGAGGCGATGCTGACTTCGCCTACTCAGCAGCTGCCAGCGCGGGTCAAACGGCTTGGTTGGGTCGGTCTTTCGCGTTCCCTCAGAGTCGCAAGAGCGTGGGGTGAGCGGTACTACATCGACCCGGCCAGACGCCATTCCAACCGCTGATCCGTCTCGACGGCTTTCGGCCGCGTTGGACGTTTCGCTAGGTCGCTTCGCCCGGCTTATGGAAGTTCGATCTCGCCGTCCACCACGTGGTTGAGGCCGGTGCCTTCCGCCGTCAGCGTCATGCGGACCTTCAGCTTCTTGCCGCCGATTTGCCCTTCGCGCACCGTCTCCTCGATCTTGCGCTGTGAGGTGACGCCGACTTCCTTCAGGAACTTGCGGATCGACATGTTGACGGCGTCTTCGCTCATGGCGGAACTCCTCTGTGTCCGGAAGGGATTGTAAGGGAAGGCAAGGGATCAAGGAAGCAGGACGGTGACGTACGGTTTTATTGAAATAGACCTCGAGCCGGGAGGAGACGTCGGGTCCTTAAACTTGATCGACCCCTGGCAGGAGGAGTGGAACCGATCGACGTCTTGCGCAGAAGGAGCACTATGACGGCCATCTCGGCCTTGATCTGACCGATCAGGAAAAGAGTGATCTGATCGAGTACCTCAAATCGATCTGATCAGCACTCGGCGCTTCTTTGGGTTCGATTGGGAGGAAAGACCATTAAAGAAGATCGTGGTGAGATAAATTGCGGGTCGGCACAACGTAAGCCAGGCCAAGCGCTGTCTCGCCGGAAATTTCTTAAGGCGTCGACGACCGGCGCGGCGATTTGCCGGTGCAGGTGGGCTTGCTTCCTGCATGACAGGTCAGCCTGCGGCGCGCGGCGCCGAAACAACCCCAAAGCCTGTGGCGCTTTATTAGGATGTTCCAAACAAAGGTCGCCGCTGCGCCGGGTGCACCCATTTCCTGAAGCCGAATGCATCCTAGATTGTCGCGGGTGAAATCAGCCCCGATGGTTGGTGCCGCTTTTACAAAGCACGGCCTGCCTGATCGGCAGAGCCCAGCGGAGACTTTCGTTGTCTGCTGCGCTGCGGGTGATGGTCTGCAGGCATCGCGTCGAGGATGTCGGGTCACATCAGGCATTCGACAAGTCCGGAGTCAGAGCCGAAGTGATCGACGATCTTTCCAACATTTGCCTTCGCGATTGACCCCTCCCCGTCAAGCACCCAA
Organism: Mesorhizobium sp. M0500; assembly: GCF_040321165.1. Classification (NCBI taxonomy): domain Bacteria; kingdom Pseudomonadati; phylum Pseudomonadota; class Alphaproteobacteria; order Hyphomicrobiales; family Phyllobacteriaceae; genus Mesorhizobium; species Mesorhizobium sp. M0500. Next base: position 100,306 of record NZ_JAMYRB010000003.1, on the reverse strand, counting down.
ATATCAGCGTTCCTCCGGCGGCTTGAGGTGCCGAAACTGCATCAGCAGCAGCAGATCGTAAGCGATCTTCAGTGCACCGCAGATGAGGAGGGGCCAAGCCCGGAACGAGGCAGCGAACAGAGCGCCCGCCAGGGCGGGACTGGCTGCGGCAGCCAGGCTGCGCGGGACCGATGTGAAGCTCGCGGCGGCTGCCCGCTCCGCCTCCGTGACGACCGCCATGACGTAAGATGAGCGCGTCGGGACGTCCATCTGCGAAAGCGCGGCACGGATCAGCAGCAGGGCGAGCGCCAGAGGGAGCGTCGGCGCAAGGGCCGCCAGGATCAGGGCGATGCTGGACGGAATGTGTGTGAACACCATCGTGTTGATGAGTCCGATGTGCCGCGACAGCCAGGCGGCAACGGGGAATGAGAACGCCGAAAGGACGCCGGACCAGAAGAAGAAAAAGCCCGCTTCCGAAAGCGACAGGTCGAATTTTTCGAAAAGCCACAGGGCAAGCAGCGACTGGACGAGGAAGCCGCCGGCAAAGGCATCAAGGCTAAAAAGGGCCGCAAGCTTGAAAACGATATTCCGCGAGGGGCCAAGCGCGGACGTGCTGCCGGAGTCCGACGTTGGACGGCGCTGCGGGATCTGCGCGTAAAGGAGACCGCCGAGCAGGCCCAGCAACGCATAGAGCACGAACATCGCCTTGATGCCGGTGAGTTGATCGAGGCCGGCTGGAGCCAGAAGATCAGGTGTCACCGAAGCGAGCGCGCCAACCGCGGCTGCGAGCGCACCCACAAGGCTGTAGCGCGCGAACATCTTGGTCCGCGCGGCGTCGGTGACTTCGCGTGTGAGCACGGCATGCTCTAAGGGCACGAATACGCTGACGCTGCCGGCCGACGGGTTGATGGTGCCTGCGAAGGCGATCACCAAAAGCAGCGCGTAGTCGTGGACCACAGCAAAGGCCACACCCGTGGCGACCATCAGACTGGCGGCGGCAAACAGGAGTTGGCGGTGATCGTGTCGGGCACCAAGGAGTCCGACGGCGATGGTTAAGAGCGCTGAACCGAGCAGCGATCCGGTTGCTATGATGCCGACCTGCAGAGGCGCGAAGCCTAATGCGAGGAGATAGACCGGCAACAGAACGGCCACAAAGCCGTCGCCCATGTCGCGCAAGGCTCGGGCCGCAAAAAGAAAAGTCGCCGGGCGGATCTGCTGCACTGATCTAGCCTGCCCTCATCACCTGCGTTGGCGTCACCGGCTTTGGCAGCGTCGCTCGACAGGGCCGGAAGATCATGACGGAGTCGCGTTAGACATTCCAGCGAGGCGAATATCGGTTTCAATCCTCAGGCTGCCGCCCAACAATGCTGATTCATATCGTGTCAAGGCTTGCAACGACCGAAGACGCAACTGGCGCATATTGCGCTTGGCTGTCAAGGTCGGGAATAGGGTCAGAACCTGCCCGTGACCTTGCATACAGGACGTGCGGACACCAAGCTCCACCCACTTCACCGTGCCGAGCGTCATATACACCAACGCGTCGCCCCGGTTGTCCTCAGGTAGTCCTCAAGTTGGCCCGCGTGAATTCGCGGCGCGGGACGGCGGCAGCGGAGATGGCGGCGCGCTCTGTCTCGAAGATGTCCTGCGTCTGTCGCAACCTGAAAAGAAGGCTGCCATCGCGGAAGAAGTTCCGTCAGATCGTGGTCGCGGACGCGGACGTTGCGTGGCAGTCATGACCAATTGAACCGGACAATCCAACCTACCCACGTCTTACCAAGTTAGGACCGGTGATCCCAGCAGCGCCCTCCGCGACAAATTCGAACCTGGCTATCAAGCGTCACCGCCCTGGGCGGCAGGGAAGATTCGTCGCCTGATGCGCGAACACGATCTACAGCCGAGGATCAGGCGGCCCTTTGTCGCCACGACCGGATAGCGATCACGACCGCCCTTCCGCAGTCCCTGTACGACTCACTTGCGAAACGCAGCCGGTGCACGGTCTTCACCTCCAGCCTGATGATGCCCTTCAGAGGCTTCGGTGTTTTCTCGTATTCCGATTGCGACATCTCTGGAAGACGTCGGGTAAAGGCCACCATCGCCCATAGCTCTTCCTGGTTGTGCGTTGAACCAAACGCAGGCATCCCGGTCATTTTAATGCCTTTTGCATGATCCAATAGAGCTCAGCATCATCCAACAAGGCGCAATCGAGTCGACCGTCGGCATGTACGGCGATTTGCAAGGTATCGCTGGAAAGGTGATGCAAGAGATTGAGTGCTTAGAGCTCCTGGCCATTGAAGCATCTCCGCCCGATGCCGAATAGGCAATCGGTATGCAGCTCAACAGGAAAACGTCGTCCACACGGGTGCGCACCTCAAGGTGTTGGACGAAACGCCCAGATTGCCGGCAGCTGCTCTCCGCCCGCTCGAACCGCGAGAAGAAGCAGGTCAAGCGCGGGAACAAAGAGCGAAGTGCGCGCACCGGACACAGTCGGAATATGCGCGATGCGTCGATATGGCGGGTCCCGGGTATCCAGCACGTCAATGAATCCGTCTCCGCAGCTGATATAGGCTCGCTGCCGTTTCGAGTCGACGAAAACATCGTCGGCATCACCGCAAATCTTCGCAGTCGCGACGAGCGAACCGTCTCCCATGGAGAAGATGCCGAGCCACGCAGGGTGGCGAAAAGCTATAAGGACGTGCTGGTGAGGGTCGTCCAACGCCATCGGAAAATTGCCGGCCAAACCGGCGGTCGGCCAGCTTGCGATTTGAGCCAGTGATGTGCGGTCGACGACCGCGATTGAATGAACGTCCGGCAGGTTCACAAAGACGTGGCTCGTCCTCGCGTCGAGCTGAAAACTTTCGGGATGCGCCTTTAGCGGCACATCGCCGGTTTTCCGGTTAGTCGTGGGATTGATGACAGCCAGCGCACCGCTGCCATACCCCACAAAGACCCGATTGGTCGCGCTATCCACGCGAACATTGTCGGCATCTTCCCCTAGGTCGACTTTGCCGATAGCGGCATAATCGGCTCCTCGAAACAATCGAACCGAGCCGTCGCCGGCATTCGCGACATACAGGGTGTCGGTCCCTTGCAGGTAGCCGACACCTTGTGGTTCCCGTAATCCCTTGATTGTGCGAAGCACGGTTCGATGGGTGAGATCGACCACCGCCATGCTGTTGTTGCCGAGTTCTGCAACGAACAAGCGCCGCCTCTTTAAATCGATCGCCATGTGATCGATGCGGCCGCGCACATCTCCGAGTGGGATTCTGGCCTCGAGCCGTAATGGCGGCTCCGTGCCTTGGCCCGCAGCGTCAAACGTCGCAACCGGCAGGTTTGCCGCAGCCATCAAAGCAGTTGCGACAATTCGCGACAATAAGTGAAGTGCAATTGAAAGGAACCTGCCATCCACGCGCGCCATCCCTCAATAGGATCTTGCGCAGTGCTTGACGGAAGCCGTCTGAAGGGGAGACTGCTCATCCCCTCAGTTCAGATTAGGCCAATGACCTCTTGATTACAAGCGACGGGCAATTGGATAGTGTCGCGGATTGAACTTCGGTTTTGGGTGGTCGACTCCGACCGTTCGACCTCTGATGTCCAGCATCAGATTTTTACCCTGACGTAACCAAGCGATAGCGGCACTGATTACTGATAGCGCCGAGCCAAGGACGCAGCTATGCCCGCTGATGGTCGTATCAGGCTGTAGCGCGAACGGCAGGTTTGGAGAAACGCAATGAAGGTCGGCAAATGGCGCATAGCCGCCGTCCTCTGTCCACCAGATCTGGCTGCTGGCGCTTGATGCCAAGACAGAATTTGCCAACACAGATGCCCGCCTTCGGGTCCGATGCCCCCTCACCGCCCCCTGGACAGGCTCCCCAAAATCCCGCGGACGATCGCTCGTCCGACCGACGAGCCGACCGAGCGCACGATGGATTTGATCGCCGCCTCCGCCACCGTCTGGCGGTTGGAGGGGCGCGGCGCGCGGCGGCGGCCGGTCGGCTGGGGATCGTCATTGCCGAAGCCGGGAATGGTCCAGCGCGAACGGCCTGCGTCCTGTTGCTGCGCCTGTGCCTCCTGGGCGTCCTTGGCCTTCTTCTGCAGGATCTCGAAGGCCGATTCGCGGTCGATGGTCTCGTCGTACTGTCCCGCAACCGGGCTCTCGGTGATCAGCTTGCGGCGCTCGTTGGGCGTGATCGGGCCAAGCCGCGATGACGGCGGGCGGATCAGCGTTCGCTGCACCATGGAGGGCACGCCCTTGGCTTCCAGCGTCGAGACCAGCGCCTCGCCGGTGCCGAGCTGCGTGATCACGGTTGCGCAGTCGAAGTCGGGATTGGGCCTGAACGTCTCGGCCGCCGTCCTGACGGCCTTCTGTTCGCGCGGCGTATAGGCACGAAGTGCGTGCTGCACGCGGTTGCCGAGCTGGGCCAGCACCGTTTCAGGGATATCCAGCGGATTTTGCGTGACGAAATAAACGCCGACGCCTTTCGAGCGGATCAGCCGGACCACCTGCTCGACGCGGTCGACCAACACCTTCGGGGCATCGTCGAACAGAAGGTGCGCCTCGTCGAAGAAAAAGACCAGCTTCGGCTTGTCCGGATCGCCGACTTCCGGCAGTTCCTCGAACAGTTCCGACATCAGCCACAGAAGGAACGTCGCATAGAGCCGCGGATTCATCATCAGCTTGTCGGCGGCGAGCACGCTGATGGCGCCGCGTCCATCGCGCGTGGTGCGCATGATGTCGGATATCCGCAATGCCGGCTCGCCGAAGAAATTGGCAGCGCCCTGCTGCTCCAGAACCAGCAGCGTGCGCTGGATCGCGCCGACCGAAGGTTTCGTCACATTGCCGTAGCGGGCGCCGATCTCTTCGGCGCGGTCGGCGATGTTGGCCAGCAGTGACTGCAGGTCCTTCAAGTCGAGCAGCAGAAGGCCTTCCTCGTCGGCGATGCGGAAGGCGATGTTCATGATGCCTTCCTGCGCCTCGGAAAGGTTCATCAACCGCGACAGAAGCAGCGGCCCCATCTCCGAGATCGTGGCGCGGATCGGGTGGCCCTGCTCGCCGAACAGATCCCAGAAGATGACCGGGAATTCCTGGAATTCATAGGGATCGAGCTTGACCTGCTCGGCCCGCTTGACCAGGAAATCCTGCGCTGTGCCCATCATGGCGATACCCGACAGGTCGCCCTTGATGTCGGCGCAGAATACCGGCACGCCGGCATTGGAGAAACCCTCGGCCAATATCTGCAGGGTCACCGTCTTGCCGGTGCCGGTCGCGCCGGTGACCAGGCCATGACGATTGCCATATTGCAGCAAAAGCTGTTCGGGCCGCTGATAGCTGTCGTCCGGCTTGCGGCTGGCCCCTATGAAGATACTGGTGTCGTCGGCCATGTGTCCGGTCTCCGCAAACCTATAGGGTTGAATGCACTGATCCCTTGAAGAAAAGGGAGCCCCGCCGCAGGTATAGTGAGGCCATTGCGCAGCGACAATGGGCACCGTCGAAAATGGCTTTTGGAGCTTGCGGAACCTGCCCATGTTTGGCAATCGATTGACGGTCGCCGTCACGAAAGGCGTGTTGCACCTGCAAGTGTGCTGCATTGTGATATCGGGCCGGGGACCGTAGACTGACATAGTCGGCCGCTGCGGCCGCTAGAACGAGGAGAACCGATGGTCGCCGGTGCCTTGACCCAGGATGCCGAACTTCCGAACGTCGACCGGCAACGATGGCTGGCGCTGGCGGAGAAGGCGCTGGCCGGCGGGTCCTTCGAGGAAAAGCTCGTCTCGCATACGGACGACGCCATCCGCATCGAGCCGCTCTACGAGCGTTCGGTCACGGCGGAGCCTGTCGTGCGCGCCAACCCGGGATCACCGTGGATCGTCAGCCAGCGCATCGACGATCCGGACATCGGCCGCGCCAGTGCGCAGGCGCTGGAAGACGTCGCGCAGGGTGCCACCGGACTGTCGCTTGTCTTCGAGGGTGCGCCGAACGCCTTCGGCTATGGCTTGCCCAGGACGGCGGAGGCGCTGGAGGGCGTGCTCGACGGCGTGCCGCTCAACCGCATCCAGATCCGCATCGACGCCCATCCCTGGAGCCGTGCCGTGGCCGACTGGCTGGTGGCGTTTTTGACCAAGCGCCGCTCCGACCCGGCAAAGCTCAACCTCTCCTTCGGCATCGATCCGGCGGCGATCTTTGCCGGGACCGGCAGGCTGCGCATGTCGATCGAGGCTTTACAGGCTTCGATGCCGCAATCGCTGGCGCATTTCTTTTCGATGGGTGTGCCCGGCGTGCTGCTGGAAGCCGACGGGCGGGTGTTCCACAATGCCGGCGCCACCGAGGCGCAGGAGCTTGGCACCATGCTCGCCTCGGCCGTCTCCTATCTGAGGCTGTTCGAGAAGGCGCGCCAGCCGCTCGTCTACGCAGCGCCGCATATCGGTTTTGCGCTCAGCGTCGACCAGGACCAATTCGTGTCGACGGCCAAGGTCAGGGCGTTGCGCAGACTGTGGGCGCGTGTCCAGGAGGCCTGCTCGATACCGCCCTCCACCGCCAGCATCCATGCCGAAACCTCCTTCCGGATGATGACGGCGGCCGACCCGGAAACCAACATCCTGCGCACCACCATCGCCGCTTTCGCGGCTGCCGCCGGCGGCGCGGATTCGATCGCCATCCTGCCGCACACGATCGCGCACGGCCTACCCGCGGGCTTTGCCCGCCGCGTTGCCCGCAACGCGCAACTGATCATGGCCAGCGAAAGCCACGTCGATCACGTCGCCGATCCGGTTTGCGGTTCGGGCGCCGTCGAAGCGCTGACTGCGGAGCTCTGCGCGGCGGCCTGGCAGGAGTTCCAGCAGATCGAGGCGGAAGGCGGCGTGCTGACCAGCCTTGAGCAAGGCCACATCCAGAGGCGCGTCCAGGCAGCTTCCGCCCGCCGCAACGCAGCCTACCAGGCGGGCGAACGGGCGATCGTCGGCACGACGCTGCACCCGTCGAAGACCGAGCGTCCGGTCGAGACGCTGGCGGCGGAGCGGCGGCCTGCCTTCACCGAAGGCGTTGCGGTGTGCGAGCCGCTATTTCCGATCCGCATCGATCAGTCGATCGGAGCCGTGCCATGATCCCGGATTTCAGCCAGATCGGCTGGTTGCCGCCGCGGCGGGCGCCGGTCGAGGTCAAAGGCCAGCGGATGACGCCGGAAGGCATCGCCGTCAAGCATCTCTACAACCAGGGCGATCTCAAGGGATTGCCGCATCTCGACAGCTATCCGGGCCTGCCGCCCTTCGTGCGCGGCCCCTACCCGACGATGTATGTCCAGCAACCCTGGACGATCCGGCAATATGCCGGCTTCTCGACGGCCGAGGAATCCAACGCCTTCTACCGTCGCAACCTTGCCGCCGGCCAGAAGGGCCTGTCGGTCGCTTTCGATCTCGCCACGCACCGCGGCTATGACAGCGACCATCCACGCGTCGCCGGCGATGTCGGCATGGCCGGCGTCGCCATCGATTCCATTCTCGACATGCGCCAGCTGTTCGACGGCATCCCGCTCGATGAGATGACCGTTTCGATGACGATGAACGGCGCGGTGCTGCCGATCATGGCGCTCTATATTGTGGCGGCGGAGGAACAGGGCGTCGCGCAGAAGGATCTCACCGGGACTATTCAGAACGACATCCTGAAAGAGTTCATGGTGCGCAACACCTACATCTATCCGCCAAAACCTTCGATGCGGATCGTGTCGGACATTTTTTCCTACACGTCGAAGCACATGCCGAAGTTCAATTCGATCTCGATCTCCGGCTACCACATGCAGGAGGCGGGAGCGACGGCGGATCTCGAGCTCGCCTACACGATTGCAGACGGTATCGAATATGCCCGCGCCGGCGTCGCGGCCGGCCTCGACATCGACCGTTTCGCGCCGCGCCTTTCCTTCTTCTGGGCGATCGGCATGAATTTCTTCATGGAAGTCGCGAAGCTGAGAGCAGCGCGCCTTTTGTGGGCCAGCCTGATGCTGAAGAACTTTTCGCCGAAGGACGAGCGCTCGCTGTCGCTGCGCACCCATTGCCAGACTTCGGGCTGGTCGCTGACGGCGCAGGATCCCTACAACAACATCATCCGCACCATGATCGAGGCGATGGCGGCGACTCAAGGACATACGCAGTCGCTGCACACCAATTCCTTCGACGAGGCAATGGCGCTGCCGACCGACCATTCGGCCCGCATCGCCCGCAACACACAGCTCATCCTGCAGAAGGAATCCGGCACGACGCGCATCATCGACCCGTGGGGCGGCTCCGCCTATGTCGAACGGTTGACGCATGATCTGGCGGCGCGTGCGCTTGCGCATATCGAGGAGGTCGAGAGCCTCGGCGGCATGGCCGCGGCGATCGAAAAGGGCCTACCGAAGCTGCGCATTGAAGAGGCTGCCGCGCGCACCCAGGCGCGCATCGATTCCGGCGAACAGATCGTGGTCGGTGTCAATGCTCACCGTCCCGGCACGGACATCGAAGTCGACGTGCTGAAGATCGACAATGCCGAAGTCAGGGCGCGGCAATTGTCGAAGCTGCAGCGGCTGAAAGGCACGCGTGACGTCGCCGCCGTCGAGAGCGCGCTCGACGCGCTTACCCGTGCTGCCGGGAGTAACGCAAACCTGCTGGAATGCGCCATCCGGGCCGCACGCGCCAACGCCACGGTCGGCGAGATTTCGCTGGCGCTGGAAAAGGTCTTCGGCCGCCATGTCGCCTCGGTGCAGACGATCTCCGGGGTCTATCGCAACGCGCTCGGCGACAATCCGGTGGTCGACCGGCTGCAGGACAAGATCGTAGCGTTCGAGGAAAAGTCCGGCGGCAAGCCGCGCATTCTGGTCGCCAAGATGGGGCAAGACGGCCATGATCGCGGCCAGAAAGTGATCGCCACCGCCTTTGCCGACCTAGGCTTCGACGTCACCGTCGGGCCGATGTTCCAGACTCCGGACGAGATCGCCAGGCTGGCGGTCGAGCATGACGTACACATCGTCGGCGCCTCGTCGCTGGCAGCAGGCCATTTGACGCTCATTCCCGAACTCAAGCTTGCACTGAAGAAGTTGGGCCGCGACGACATGCTGATCGTCGCCGGCGGCGTCATCCCGCCGCAGGATTACGACTCAGTCCGGCAGGCAGGCGCCACTGAAATCTTCCCGCCCGGCACGGTTATCCCGGAAGCGGCGGAGCGGCTGATGGATCGGCTGCTGCAGGCCGGCTGACGCTTTGTTATAATGTCTGTTGTAACAAGAAACACGCTGAGTTATAATCAGCGTTGCAACAGGATGCCTCACCATGAACACGACCATTCGCAAGATCGGCAATTCCGAAGGCGTGATCCTGCCGAGGGAGCTTCTCGACCGCCTGAACCTGAAGGCCGGCGACCAGCTTCAAATCGTCGAAACAGGTGACGGCCTTGCGCTGAAGCCGGTGGACGACAGCTTCGAGCGGCAAATGAAAGCCGCCCGCGAGGTGATGGACAAATACAAGGTCGCGCTTCAGAAGCTCGCCGAATGAGCTGGGAGTTTCTGACGCGGCGTGCAGTCGAAGCGATGCACGCGGAGCAGTTGCGCCGACACGGCGGAGCACAAGGCTTGAGGGATGAAAATGCCCTCGAATCGGCGCTCGCTCGCGCCGAAACCAAGGCCAACTACGGAGACCCGTCGGTTGAGGAACTCGCAGCCGCCTATGTCTTCGGCATTGCCAGAAATCATGCCTTTGTCGACGGCAACAAACGCACGGCCATTGTCGCGGCCGGCGCATTTCTGATTGTGAATGGTTATGCCCTGACGGCCAATAACGGCATGCTTTACGAATTCGTCATGGGCGTCGCCGCCGGCGAAATCGACGAGGCCGGCGCCGCGGCGTTCTTCCGCGATCATGTCGTCAAGCTCGAAGACTAACTGTCGGAGAGCTTGACGATCTCCCATTCCTTGCCGTTGACCACGGCAATTTCGCCGATCTTCTTGCCGAACAGCGCCATCGCCATCGGCGACATATGGGAAATTGTCCCTTTGCCCGGATTGGCTTCGTCCTCGCCGACGATCTTCCAGTGCACCTTCTTGCCGTCGTCGCTTTCCAGGGTGACACCCATGCCGAAACGAACCAGGTCGCTGCCCGGTTCCGGCACCGAAAGCTCGGCGCTTTCCCGCCGTGCCGTCCAATAGCGGAGATCGCGCGAGACCAGCGCGATGCGCTCGCGGTCGGCCCTCTTCTCGGCTCTGCCCAGTTCGTCGCGCAGAGCGGCCACCTCGGCATCGATCAGCGCCATGCCGCGTTCCGTGACCAGATTGCGGTGATGGCTGATCGGCCGCTCGCCGATGCCGGCAATGGCGTTTTCGCTGTCTTCCTCGCGGGTGAAGGCCCTGCTCATCTGACGAACTTAGGCTTGGAACGGCGACTCCACAAGCCATTGCTGATGAAGGGGCTAATGGTGAAGATCTGGGTTCAGTACCCGAGATTAGACAGCTGCTTGGGGTGTAAAGCTGACCATGCGAATGCCTCAACTTGGCGCACTATCGCGCTTCGAGGGCCGCAAGGCTAAGGTCCGGTTGCGCAACTAGGTAGCGGAGCCCCTTGGTTCCGACGTCGCCTTGCTCAACGATATTGAAGCCATGCCGGCCGAGATCCGCTGCAACTTTGTCCAAATCGACGTAACCATGCCGGTGGAGCCGAAAGGTGCTCTTCTGGCGCGGCGGTTTCGCAAAATCGACGATAAGCACACGACCGCCCGGCCTCAGGACGCGGAAGGCCTCTCTGCCGAATTCCTCGCGGCCCTTCTTTGGAAGATGGTGGAACATCAGCGTGCTGAGGACGACATCAAATTCCCCATCCTTGAAAGGCAGTTCCTGAGCGGTGGCGGTCGAGAACCCGACTTGTAACCCTGCCCGCCGGGCCTTTGCCGTTGCGCGCGCAACCATTTCGGCGGACGCGTCGACGCCGTCCACACGCCCCTCCGGCCCCACCTTCTGTCTGACGAGGAGCGCGGTGGTGCCGGTGCCGCACCCGACATCCAGGACCACTTCTCCCGGTTTCAGCTTCGCAAAACTTAGTATCCTTTCGCGAAAAGCACGTTCGCGGCCGAAGGTCAGAAGCCACGCGAGCGTGTCGTACAGGGCGGCGGAATGGAGCGTGATGCCGACATGCGGCGCCTTCTCCTCGCCGGCGGCCGGGATGCGGACCTTGGCGGACAGCCGCCCGTGAGCGCTTTGCCATATCAATAGGCTTGCGATCACGACGAGTACACCAGCATGAAGCAGAAGGACGGGAATTCCCAAGGAAAAGACCGCATTTGCCTGTCCCAACGAGAAAAATGCCGCGAGCACCACGGCCACTTTGACGAGCGCGACTAGCGCATGCCCTCCAACTATTGTTCCGAAAAGACGTTGGTGCATTGCTTTATCTCCGGCCAGCCGGGCATCGCGCTGGGCCTTCGGCAAGAGCATATGATACTGGACAGTGTGTCCAGTATCAGTTTTACTGGCCACATCGCACCGACGCGCCCAATACTGGACGATTTGGTGTCCTATGGCCGGAAAAGGATGTTGCCGATGCCAGCCGGACCGATCGACCGTCGGGTCGCCAGGACCCGCAGCCGACTGCAGCAGGCGCTTTTCAGACTGACCGCCGAGAAGGGATATACGGCGATCACGGTCGAGGACATCTGCAGGGAAGCCGATGTCGGCCGCTCGACTTTCTACACACACTATCCCGACAAGGACCGCTTGAGGAAAGCAACGATCGACGACCATCTGAAGACCTTGCAGGCGCACGGTGCCGAACGCTATTCGCAGCGAAACGCCAAGGGCTTTTCCTTCAGCGGTCCGGTGTTCGAGCATGCTCTTGCCACGCGGGAGATGCACCGTGCGCTGATGGGCGGGAAAAAGCGCGAAATGCCAGAAGAGATCCGCGGCTGGATAAGCAGGCAGGTTCGCCATGAATTGGCGAATATCCAAGGTGATCAAGGCGGGGCCAGACTTGAGATCGCCACACGCTTCATCGTTGGCGCGTTCTTTGAAGTGATGCACTGGTGGCTTGAGAGGGATACGAAGCTGTCCCCCGCGGAGATCGACCAGACATTCCTGCAACTTGCCTTCAACGGGGTAAATGCGGTGTTCGCCGAGCCAACGAGGATCGAATAGAGGCTCAAAAGGGGCTTCGTTTGATCGCCCACAGAAGGGCCGAAAGCGATATTCCGTCCTGGCTGGCAAGCTTCAGATTTTCACCACACTTCGACCGGGCTAGTCTGGCACGAATCCTGCGGCGTGGCCGTTGGACGCAAGGGATCTGTGCCGATGTTGAACAGAAGAACGCTGCTTGCGCAGACCGCCGGCTTTGCGGTCATGGGGATTTCGCTCGGCAAAGCAGCGGCGAAAAACCTGGCCGGCGTCGAGAAAGCCGCGATGCGCGGGGCGATCAACGCTACCGAGCGCGGCGTCCGGCCCGGCGCGCTTGACGACCAGAGCAAGGCTTTCGCCAAGCTGCTGCGCGACGCGCACGACCGCGACATGCCGGTGTTCCTGCCGCCGGGGATCTATATCGTTTCCAACCTGTCGCTGCCCGGCCGCGTGCGCCTGTCCGGCGTGCCGGGCGCATCGCGGATCGTCTATGGCGGCAATGGCCATCTCATTATGGCCGAACGGGCCGAGCATATCGAACTCAGCGGGCTGGTGTTCGATGGCAGCAACCGCTGGATGGGCGACTACACGCAAGGCCTGCTCGATCTGCGCCGCATCGCCCATCTGGTCGTCGACAACTGCCAGATGACCGGCAGCGGCAAGAACGGTCTGGCGCTCGAACATGCCTCGGGCCGAATCGAGCGCTCGGCGATATCCGGTGCGGCCGATGCCGGCATCTATTCGGTCGAGGCCGATGGCCTGGAAATATCAGGCAATAGCGTCTCCGACTGCGCCAATGGCGGCATTCTCGTGCACCGCTGGCAGGCGGCGGAAGACGGCACCATCGTCAGCGGCAACCGGATCGAGCGCATCCAGGCGCGCAGCGGCGGAACCGGCCAGAACGGCAACGGCATCAATGCGTTCCGCGCCGGCAACGTCATCATCTCCGGCAATATTGTCTCGGATTGCGCGTTCTCGGCGATCCGCGCCAACAGTTCCAGCAATTTGCAGATCACCGGCAACACCTGCTCGCGTTCGGGCGAGACGGCCGTGTATTCCGAATTCTCGTTCGAAGGCGCCGTCATCGGCAACAACATCGTCGATGGTGCTGCGAACGGTATTTCGATCGTCAACTTCAACGAAGGCGGCCGCATGGGCGTGTGCTCCGGCAACATCGTCCGCAATCTGTCGACCAGCGGTCCCTACCCTGCGGACGCGCCCGGCTTCGGCGTCGGCATCAGCGTCGAGGCCGACACCACCGTTTCCGGCAATGTCGTCGAGAATGCGCCGCTCTACGGCATGCAGATCGGCTGGGGACCGTTCATGCGCAATGTGGTCGCCACGGGAAACATCGTCCGCAAGGCCGGAACCGGCATCGTCGTCAGCGTGGTCGAAGGTGCCGGAACGGCAATCATCTCCGACAACGTCATCGACGGGGTCCAGAACGGCGCGATCGTCGGCCAACGCTGGGCCGAGCGAGTGACCGGTGACCTCGCCGCATCAGGCAATGCCGGCTACGCGCATTTGACCGTCGAGCGCAACCACGTCAGTTGAGAGTGGCCGTCGGCCGGAGCGCGCCGACTTTGGCGCCGATCCGGCTTTCGATGGGCGGATTTGCCTGTTCGATCAATTTCACAGCGAGCGCGTGGTCGGCGTGCAGCAGCTTAGCCAGCACGGCCGCGACCATCACTTCAGCGGCGCGGCCGGCGCCATCGTCGCATTTCAGCGCGATGCCAAGGCCAAGCTCCGGAAGGGCTGCACAAAAAACACCTTCGGCGCCTCCCTTGACGAAAATCCGACTCGGGGCGGCCTCCATCATCGCGACGTCGGACCTGCCCGTGCCGGCGACGAAAAACGGCTCGGCCATGCAGGCAGAAAGCAGCCGCTTCGCCGCCCGGGCGCGCACCGGCTCGAAGCCGGCACCTGTCGCCATGCGGGCAAAGCCAAGGGCAAAGCTGCGCAACGGCACGGCATAGGTCGGAATCGAGCAGCCGTCGGTGCCGCGGTGATCGGCGTCATGGGCAGCACCGGTCACCGCCTGCATCGCTTCGCGCACCATCTCCTGCGAAGCATGGCCAGCCTTGACGTAACCACGATGGGCGATGCCGCTGTGAACGCAGGTGCATAGGAAGCCTGAGTGCTTGCCGGAACAATTGTTGTGCAAGGTGTTCGGCGCACGGCCGGCGCGCGCGAGCGCCAGCGTCGCCCCGTGGCTCGACGGCCAATGCGCGCCGCATTCGAGTGCCGTCTCGTCGAGGCCGGCTTTCGCCAGCATGGCGCGCGCCAGCTCGACATGCGGCGGCTCGCCGGAATGGGAGGCGCAGGCCAGCGCCAGCTCCCGGTCACCGAAGTCGTAGGCATCGGCAGCGCCGCTCTCGACCAGCGGCAACGCCTGGATCGCCTTGACCGCCGAGCGCGGGAACACAGGCTGTGCCGTGTCGCCGATCTCCCAGACGGGCTTGCCGTCGGCGTCGAAGACGGCAACAGCGCCGCGATGGGCGCTCTCGACGATAGCGCCGCGCAAGACTTCGACCAGAACCGGATTTGTCATGTCACCTCCCGCAAATGCGGGCGGGTTTATCTGATCCGGTCGAGAATGGAAACGTAGTTGGCGACCGCGGCACCACCCATGTTGAAGATGCCGCCGAGCTTTGCTCCCGGCACCTGGATGCCGCCCGCCTCACCGACGAGTTGCATCGCGCCCAGCACATGCATCGATACACCGGTGGCACCGATCGGGTGGCCCTTGGCCTTCAGCCCGCCAGACGGATTGACCGGCAGCCTTCCATCTTTCGCCGTCTCGCCATCCAGGGCCAGCTTGGCGCCCTCGCCCGGCTTGGCCAAGCCCATCGCCTCATACTCGATCAGTTCGGCGATGGTGAAACAGTCATGCGTCTCGACGAAGGACAGGTCGCCGAGCGTCACGCCCGCCTTCTTCAGCGCCTGGTTCCAGGCCTGCTCGCAGCCTTCGAATGCGAGAATGTCGCGCTTCGACATCGGCAGGAAATCCTGAACATGCTCATTGGCGCGGAAGGCGACGGCGCGGCGCATCTTCAGCGCCGTGGCCGTGTCGGCAAGGACAAGCGCGGCGGCACCGTCCGACACCAGCGAGCAGTCTGTGCGCTTCAGCGGACCGGCGACGAAGGGGTTTTTTTCGCTTTCCTGCCGGCAGAACTCGTAGCCGAAATCCTTGCGCATCTGCGCGTAGGGATTGTCGACGCCGTTCTTGTGGTTCTTGGCGGCGATCATCGCCAGCGCATCCGACTGGTCGCCGTAGCGCTGGAAATAGGCTTGGGCGATCTTGCCGAAGACGCCGGCGAAGCCTGCCGGCGTGTCACCGTCCTCCGGCAGATACGAGGCCTTGAGCAGGTTCTTGCCGATCTCGGGACCGGGCGTCGTCGTCATCTGCTCGGCGCCGACCACCAGCACGATACGGGCGGCATTGGCGTCGATGGCGCGGATGCCTTGCCTGACCGCCGCCGAGCCGGTGGCGCAGGCGTTCTCGACGCGGGTCGCCGGCTTGAAGCGCAGCCGGTCATCGGCCTGGAGGACCAGGCTCGCGGTGAAATCCTGGGCGGAAAACCCGGCGTTGAAGTGGCCGAGCACGATCTCGTCGACGTCATCTGGACCGATGCCGGCATGATCGAGCGCCTCGACTGCCACCTTGGTGATCAGGCCCTCCAGCGTCTCGCCTTCGAGCTTGCCGAAGCGCGAATGCGCCCAGCCGACGATGCATGCTGTCATGGCAACCTCCATCCTGCGGGCCGGGCAACGTATGTCGCGGCCCGCCTCAGCATTGTTCAAGCATGAACCGTTCAGCCGGCTTCGTGAAGGGGCCAGAACCGCACAATCGCTTGATCTTGATCATCTGGTCATAGTGCCTGGCTTTTGCCAGCAAATCAGGCTGGATTTTTGTTGATTGATGCGTCAATAAAAAATAATCTGTCCCAACAGGCCGGAGCAGGAATGCCGAAACTCGGAATGGAGCCGTTGCGCCGCAGGGCGCTCATCGACGCAACGATCTCGGCGATCGGCGAGCGCGGTTCGCTTGATGTGACGATGTCGGAAATCGCCGGGCGCGCCGGCGTGTCCTCGGCGCTTGCCCACCATTATTTCGGCGTCAAGGACGAATTGCTGTTGGCGACGATGCGGCACATCCTGAGCGAGCTCACCGCCGATACGCGCCGTGCACTTCGCGCGGCCGGCACGGCGCGCCAGCGCGTCTCGGCGGTGGTCGCGGTCAATTTCTCCGACATCCAGTTCCAGCCCGAAACGATCGCCGCCTGGCTCGCCTTCTATGTCGAGGCGCAGAAATCGGCAGCACTCCGCCGGCTGCTCAAGGTCTATGCGCGCCGGCTGCATTCCAATCTGCTCAGCGGGCTGGCCGGCATCCTGCCGAGAAGCGAGGCCGACCGGGTCGCCGAAGCGACCGCGGCGCTGATCGACGGGCTCTATATCAGGCGCGCGCTGAAGGACGGTGTTCCTGATGCCGCGACCGCGATTGCACTGGTCGAGGACTATCTCGAAACGAAGCTCAGCGGACGGCAGAAGCAGTGACATCCAAGCGACCCAACATCCTGATCGTCATGGTCGATCAGCTCAACGGAACGCTGTTTCCGGATGGGCCGGCGGACTTCCTGCACGCGCCGCATCTGAAGGCGCTGGCCGCGCGTTCGGCGCGTTTTTGCAACAATTACACGGCCTCGCCGCTCTGCGCGCCGGGCCGCGCCGCATTCATGAGCGGCCAGTTGCCGTCACGCACCGGGGTCTATGACAACGCCGCCGAATTCGCGTCTTCGATCCCGACCTTTGCCCATCATCTGCGCGCCGCCGGTTATCACACCTGCCTCTCCGGCAAGATGCATTTCGTCGGGCCGGACCAATTGCACGGTTTCGAGGAGCGGCTGACCACCGACATCTATCCGGCCGATTTCGGCTGGACGCCCGACTATCGCAAACCCGGCGAGCGCATCGACTGGTGGTATCACAATCTCGGCTCCGTCAGCGGCGCCGGTACTGCCGAGATCACCAACCAGCTGGAATATGACGACGAGGTCGCCTTCCATGCGGTGCAGAAGCTTTATGATTTTGCCCGCGTCTCCGACGATGCCGCACGTCGGCCCTGGTGCTTGACGGTTTCCTTCACCCATCCGCACGATCCTTACGTCGCACGGCGGCAATATTGGGACTTCTACGAGGATTGCCCGGCGCTCGAGCCTGAGGTCGGCTTCATTCCTTACGACAGGCAGGACCCGCATTCGCAGCGGCTCTACCGCGCCAGCGACTATGACAGGTTCGACATCACCGCTGAGCAGATACGCCGCGCACGGCGCGGCTATTTCGCCAACATCTCCTATCTCGACGACAAGCTCGGCGAATTGATGTCGGTGCTCGAGCACACACACATGCTCGACGACACGATCATCCTGTTCTGCTCGGACCATGGCGACATGCTGGGCGAGCGCGGCCTGTGGTTCAAGATGTGCTTTTTCGAAGGTTCGGCGCGGGTGCCGCTGATGATCGCCGGCAAGAGCATCGCCGCCGGCCTGATCGAGACGCCGGTCTCCAATCTCGACGTGACGCCGACGCTTTGCGACCTCGCCGGCATCGACATCAGCGCGATTGCGCCGTGGACTGACGGCCAGTCGCTGCTGCCGTTGCTGAACGGAAAGAAACGCTCCGCGCCGGTGCTGATGGAATATGCCGCCGAAGGCTCCAACGCGCCGATGGTGGCGATGCGCGAGGGCCGCTACAAATTCATCCATTGCGAGATCGATCCGCCGCAACTGTTTGATCTTGAATCGGATTCGCAGGAATTGACCAATCTCGCCGCCGATCCGGCCAATGCGGCATTGGTGGCCGCTTTCACCGACAAGGTGCGGGCGCGCTGGGACATGGCGGCCTTCGACGCGGCGGTGCGTGCCAGCCAGGCACGCCGCTGGGTGGTCTACCCGGCGCTGCGCAACGGCACCCATTATCCCTGGGAATTCCAGCCGCTGCAGAAGGCATCGGAGCGCTACATGCGCAACCACATGAACCTCGACCTGCTCGAAGAGCAGAAGCGCTTTCCGCGAGGCGAATGATGGCAGATAGTCTCGTCCCCTCGCTCGACCATCTCAGGCAGGCCTATGCCGTCACCTCCAAGGCGACGCAGGTCACGCCGCTGCTGGAATCGGCGGCACTCGCGCGCGAGACCGGCGCCGCCCGCGTCTTCGTCAAGGCCGAATCGCTGCAATGGGCAGGATCGTTCAAGGTGCGCGGCGCCTACTGGCGGCTGAAGAAGCTCTCGCCTGACGAAGCCAAAAAGGGCGTCGTCGCCTACTCCTCCGGCAATTTTGCGCAGGGGCTAGCGGCGGCTGGCCAAGCGCTTGGCATTCCCGTCACCATCGTCATGCCGATCGACGCGCCGGCCGCCAAGCGCGACGCCACATTGGGTTACGGCGCGCGCGTGGTGCTGACTGACCATGGCGAGCGCGCGCGTGAGGAAGTCGCCGCCGCCAAGGCGCGCGAGATCGCTGCGAGCGAAGGCCTGGCGCTGCTACACCCGTTCGACGATCCGGAGATCGTCGCCGGCCAAGCCGGTGCCGGGCTGGAGGCACTCGACCAGATCGCCGCCAGGCAAGCGGAGGCCGATCTCTTGTTCTGCTCGGTCGGCGGCGGCGGCCTGATCGGCGGTGTTTCACTGGCCTTTCACTACCTGTCGCCAGCCACGAAGATCATCGGTGTCGAGCCGGAAGGTTTTGACGGCATGGGCTCGTCGCTGGCGCATGGCGCCATCGAAACCATGCCGATCGGGCCGAAATCGATTTGCGACGGGCTGATGTCGCGGCGGCCCGGCGACGCGCCGTTCGCAGCGGTGAAGGCCGCCGGCGTTCGCGGCGTCACCGTCGACGATGCTTCGGTGCGGCGCGCCATGCGCCTCGCCTTCGAGCGGCTGAAGCTGGTGCTCGAGCCATCCGGCGCTGCTTCGCTGGCGGCGTTGCTCGGCGGCAAGGTCGACGTCACCGGCAAGACCGTTCTCGTAATGGCAACCGGCGGCAACGTCTCGCTGGCCGATTTCATTGCGCATATGAACCACGGGCGCGCATGAACCATGCTTGAAGCGGATTTCGTCATCATCGGCTCCGGCTCGGCCGGTTCGGCCATGGCCTACCGGCTGTCGGAGGACGGCAAGCATTCGGTGATCGTCATCGAATATGGCGGCAGCGATATCGGCCCGCTGATCCAGATGCCGTCGGCACTGTCGATCCCGCTCAATATGAGCCTCTATGACTGGGGCTTTGCCAGCGAGCCGGAGCCGCACCTCGGCGGCCGCGTGCTGGCGACGCCGCGCGGCAAGGTCATCGGCGGCTCGTCGTCGATCAACGGCATGGTCTATGTGCGCGGCCATGCCCGCGACTTCGACCATTGGGCCGAACAGGGCGCGACCGGCTGGGGCTTTGCCGATGTGCTCCCGTACTTCAAGCGCATGGAGGACAGCAATGGCGGCGAGAATGGCTGGCGCGGCCACGGCGGCCCGCTGACTGTGCAGCGCGGCTCGAGGACGAACCCACTCTACGGCGCCTTCGTCAAGGCAGGCCGTCAGGCCGGTTTCGAGCTGACCGACGACTATAACGGCGCGAAGCAGGAAGGCTTTGGGCCGATGGAGCAGACCATCCGCGGCGGCCGTCGCTGGTCCGCAGCGAGCGCCTATCTGAGGCCGGCGCTGAGGCGGAAAAATGTCAGCCTGGTCAAGGGTTTCGCCCGGCGGGTAATCATCGAGAATCAACGCGCCACCGGCGTCGAGATCGAAGTGCGCAAACGAATTCAGGTGATCAGAGCGCGGCGCGAGGTGATCGTTGCCGCGTCCTCGATCAACTCACCCAAGATCCTGATGCTGTCCGGCATCGGCCCCGGCCAGCACCTTAGGGAGAACGGCATTCCGGTGATTGTCGACCGGCCCGGCGTCGGTCGCAATCTGCAGGACCATATGGAACTCTACATCCAGCAGGAATCGACGAAGCAGATCACGCTGAACTCGGTGCTGAACCCGTTCTCGAAGGCGCTGATCGGGGCACAATGGCTGTTCTTCAAGTCCGGCCTCGGCGCCACCAATCATTTCGAGGCGGCCGCCTTCGTACGCTCGCGCGCCGGCGTCGACTATCCGGATATCCAGTATCACTTCATCCCGGCCGCGGTCCGCTATGACGGCAAGGCGGCGGCCAAGGCGCATGGTTTCCAGGCGCATGTCGGGCCGATGCGGTCGAAGTCGCGCGGTTCGGTCACGCTGCGCTCGCCCGATCCCAAATCGAAGCCGGTGATCCGCTTCAACTACATGTCGCATCCGGACGACTGGACGGAGTTCCGCCACTGCATCCGGCTGACCCGCGAGATCTTCGGGCAAGCGGCCTTCGATCCGTACCGAGGCAAGGAACTGTCGCCGGGCTCGCATGTACAATCGGATGAAGAGCTCGACGCCTTCATTCGCGACCACGCCGAAAGCGCCTACCACCCTTGCGGCACCTGCAAGTTGGGCCGTGCCGATGATGCGATGAGCGTCGTCGATCCGGAATGCCGCGTCATTGGCGTCGAAGGGCTTCGGGTCGCCGATTCCTCGATCTTTCCACGCGTCACCAACGGCAATCTCAACGCGCCGTCGATCATGACCGGCGAGAAGGCCGCCGACCACATTCTCGGGCGTACGCCGCTGCCACCGTCCAACCAGGAACCATGGATCAATCCGCGCTGGCAGGTGTCGGACAGATAGGCCATGATCCGGCGGACGCATATTCCGCATGCCGCGACAAGACGATTTGGAGAACAGTCATGCGCGCCCAGCCAACGGCATCGCATTATGTCAACGGCCGCTATATCGACGACGAGCGCGGCGCAGCGCTGCCGGTTATCTATCCGGCAACCGGCGAGACCATCGCCATGCTGCGCTCGGCGACGCCGAACGTGCTGGAACTCGCGATCGAGGCGGCGCGTGCGGCACAGCCGGCCTGGGCTCGGCTGAAGCCGGTCGAGCGCGGCCGCATCCTGCGCCGTGCCGCCGACATTTTGCGCGCGCGCAATGCCGATCTGGCGCGCATCGAGACGCTGGATACCGGTAAGCCGATCCAGGAGACGCTGGTTGCGGACGCCCCGTCGGCGGCCGACTGCCTGGAATATTTCGGCGGTGCCGTCACCACCTTTAATGGCGAGGCCGTCGATCTCGGCGGACCCTTTGCCTATACCAGGCGCGAGGCGCTCGGCGTTTGCGTCGGCATCGGCGCCTGGAACTATCCGATCCAGATCGCCGGCTGGAAATCCGCTCCGGCGCTCGCCATGGGCAATGCGATGGTGTTCAAGCCGTCGGAGAACACGCCGCTTTCAGCGCTGGCGCTCGCCGAAATCTACACCGAGGCCGGGCTGCCCGACGGGCTGTTCAACGTCGTGCAGGGTTTTGGCGATGTCGGCGCCGGCCTTGTCGGCCATGATGTCGTCGCCAAGGTCTCGGTGACCGGCTCGGTGCCAACCGGCCGCAAAGTGCTGTCGCTCGCCGGCTCGAAGATGAAGCACGCGACGATGGAGCTCGGCGGCAAGTCGCCGCTGATCGTCTTCGAAGACGCCAACCTCGAAAACGCCATCGGCGGCGCGATGCTCGGCAATTTCTATTCGACCGGCCAGATCTGCTCCAACGGCACGCGGGTCTTCGTGCAGAGTAGCATCCATGACCGTTTCGTCGAGAGGCTGACCGAACGGACGAAGAAAATCCGCATCGGCGATCCGCTCGATCCGGACACGCAGATGGGGCCGCTGGTCTCGAAGGCGCAGCACGACAAGGTGGTCTCTTACATCGAGGCCGGCAAGCAGGATGGCGCGGTGCTCGCCTGCGGCGGCAACGTGCCTTCGCTGCAGGGTTTTCAGGGCGGCTTCTTCGTCGAGCCGACGGTGTTCACCGGTGTCGTCGACACGATGCGCATCGCCCGCGAGGAGATTTTCGGGCCGGTCATGAGCGTGCTGAAATTCGACAGCGAGGACGAGGTGATCGATCGCGCCAACGATACCGAATTCGGCCTCGCCGCCGGCGTGTTCACGCGCGACCTGGCGCGCGCCCATCGTGTCATTGCCGAACTGCAGGCCGGCATCTGCTGGATCAACGCCTACAATCTGACGCCGGTCGAAATCCCGTTCGGCGGCTTCAAGCAGTCCGGCATCGGCCGCGAGAATTCGCTCGCGGCACTGGCGCTTTATTCGCAGCTGAAGTCGGTCTACGTCGAGACGGGTGATGTCGCCAGCCCGTACTGATCCTTGGGCGCCGTGCCGTCCAGATACTGCGTCAGCGCGCATACGAGATGATAGAAGATGCTGGCCGGCACCTCGCTCGCCAAGGAGCGGCCGCGCTCGTCGATGCGGTCGATCCACAGGCCGAGCGGTGCCGGATTGATGTGCCAGCGGAACAGCCGGCCGACACGCGCCTCGATTTCCGGCTTCAGGTCGGGACCGCCCGAACCGTCCAGCGCGATCGCCGCCTTGATCGCTTCGGCCTGCGGCCAGCTGCGCGAGACGCGGTCGAGCGGCAGTCCTTGCCGCGAGACGGCGCCGTAGGCGAGGCCCGTGGCGCGGTTCAGGCCATTGGCAATCGCCGACGCGTAAAGCTTCCGGGCAAGGCCGGTCAAGCCGCTCTGGCCGCTGCGGCCGGCGAAGTCGACCAGCAGCGAGGCCCATTCGAAATGATGGCCGGGTTCGGTCCACGTGCCCTTCCCGCCAGGGGCCGGCCGCCATTCATGGTCGAAATACTCACCCAGCGTCCAGCTTTCCGGGTCGAAGAAATGGCTGCGAAATAGATCGACGATGCGCGCGGCGCGACGAAGATAGGCGCGCTCGCCGGTCGCCTGATGCCAGGCCAGGAATGCCTCGAGCAGATGCATGTGCGGGTTGGAGCGGCGCTCGCCCTCGCCGCTCGAGGTCTCGCGGAAGCCGGTCAGGCGTTCGTCCTCGAGATGCGCGTCGATGAACGCAAAGGTCTCCTGGCCAAGCCGCAACGCATCGGGATTGCCGCACATATGGGCATGCGCCAGCGCCAGGAGCACGCAGGAATGGTCATAGGCATCCTCGGCGGCGTCGGCGACGGTGCCGTCGACGTTGAGCGTGCGTACCCAGCCGCCATTGTCGGTACGTCCGTGCCTGGCCATGAATTCGAGGCCGTGGCTGATCAGCCGATCGGCCGGGCCGTTCCAGCCGCGCGCCTTGGCGACGGCGAAGGCGTAGATCTGCCTGGCCTGCGTGCGCATGCGCTTGGGCTTCATCAGCGGGGCGGCATCGAAGCCGAGCGCCTCGTGGAACCCGCCGTGGCGCTCATCGACGCCGACAGTCGACCACAACGGCACCGTCTCCTCGAACAGCCAATGGTGCACGCGGCGCTGCCAGGCGCCGCTTTCGATGACGCGGTCGTCGGCGGGCGTGAACCTGGTCTCAAGGCGGCCGCTTTTTTCGAGCTGCTCGACGATCTTCTTGACGTTCTGGCTGTGGCTGACCGGGGCGACGAAAGTGGCGTCGGCGGTCGACACGATGGCGACGTCCTTCAGGCCTATGGCCGACAGCAGGCGGCCGTCGCTGCGGATATAGGAGTTCTCGCAATCGATGGCGACGACATCGCCGACGATGACATTGCCCTGCGTGTCGGAGGGGCCGACGTCGAGCAGCGATTGCCAGGAGCCGAGATCATTCCAGCGAAAGCCGGCCGGCACCATGGCGATGCCGCTGGCGCGCTCCATGATCGCATAGTCGATCGATGTCGATGGGATGGCGGCATAGAGCTCCAGAGGCATGTAGAGGCCGGAAAGATCCGATGTCGCAGCCTGGTAGGCAGCCTCTGTGGCGCTCCAGATGTCGGGCTGGAAGGCCATGAACGCGTCGCGCATGGCACTGGCGCGAAACAGGAAGATGCCGGTGTTCCAGTAGAAATTGCCGGCCTCGAGATAGCTCTGCGCCGTGGCGAGATCGGGTTTTTCGACGAAACGCGAGACATCGCAGATGCCATCACGCTCGCCGGCCACCTCGATGTAGCCGTAACCGGTCTCGGGTTGGGCGGGCTTGATGCCGAACACCACCAGCCTGCCTTGGCGCGCCGCCGCCGTGCCGGCCTCGATGCTCCGCCAGAATTGCTGTGGCGTCGCGATCTCATGATCGGACGGCACCACCAGCACCAGGCTGTCGCCGAATTCCGACAGCGTGCGCAGGCTTGCCAAGGCGACGGCCGCGGCGGTGTTGCGTCCGGTCGGCTCGAACAGCGGGCCGCCGCCGGAAAGCTCGTGACCGGCAATGTCGGCATGAACGCGGTCGGCATGCCTTTCCGAGGCAATCAGGAAAACCGGCGTTTCGCCTTCCGGCCGCGCGGTCAGCCGCCGCAGCGTCTTGGCCAGCATTGAGCCGTCGCCCGAGAAATCATGGAACTGCTTGGGATTGTCCTCGCGCGACAACGGCCACAGCCGCGAGCCGACGCCGCCGCTCATCACAAAACTGACGATCCGTTCGGTCATGAAAACAAGCCTCGTGCTCAAAAGGTCTGATTGTAGGCGCCGACTTCGGGGCTGCGGCGCAGCACCGCATCGACGGCTTCGAACATCTGCCGGCGCCGCTCGGACGATACCGGGCTCTCCACCACCACCACAAGCTCAGGCTTGTTCGATGATGCCCGCACCAACCCCCATGTACCATCCTCCGCCACGACCCTGACGCCGTTGACGGTGATCAGTTCGGCGATCTTCTGGCCGGCGAAGACCGTGCCCTCGTCCTTCATCTTGCGAAAGTCGCCTACGACGCGCTCGACGACGCCGTATTTGAGCTCATCGGCGCAATGTGGCGACATGGTCGGCGTGCCGAAGGTCAGCGGCAGATCGCGATAGAGGTCGGCCATGCTGCTTTGCGGGCTGCGGTCCAGCATCTGGCAGATGGCGATTGCCGTGACCAGGCCATCGTCATAACCGCGGCCAATCGGCGGATTGAAGAAGAAGTGGCCCGATTTCTCAAAACCGGCGACAGCGCCGAGTTCGGCGACGCGCCGTTTGATATAGGAATGACCGGTTTTCCAATAGTCGGTGACCGCGCCATTTTCCCGCAACACCTTGTCAGTCATGAACAATCCGGTCGACTTGACGTCGACGACGAAAGTCGAGCCGGGATAGAGGTGCGAAATGTCGCGCGCCAGCATGACGCCGACCTTGTCGGCGAAAATCTCGTTGCCTTCATTGTCCACCACGCCGCAGCGATCGCCGTCGCCGTCGAAGCCTAGCCCGACATCGGCGCCCGTTTCCAGCACCTTGTCGCGAATGGCGTGCAGCATCTGCATGTCTTCGGGGTTGGGATTGTAATTGGGAAACGTATGATCGAGCTCGACGTCGAGCGGGATCACCTCGCAGCCGATCCTTTCCAGTGCTTCGGGAGCGAAAGCCCCGGCGGTGCCGTTGCCGCAGGCGGCCACCACCTTGAGCTTCCTCGAGATACGCTTTCCCGCTGTCAGATCGTCAAGGTAGGTTTTGCGGAAGTCCGCAACGAAGTCATAGGAGCCGCCACCGACAAGATCGAAATCGCCGGACAGCACGATCCCCTTCAACGCACTCATCTCCTCCGGACCAAAAGTCAGCGGGCGCGCCGCGCCCATCTTGACGCCGGTCCAGCCATTCTCGTTGTGCGAGGCAGTGACCATGGCAACGGACGGCGTGTCGAGCGCGAACTGGGCGAAATAAGCCATCGGCGACAGGGCCAGCCCGACATCCTTGACCCGTGCGCCGGCCGCCATCAGCCCGGAAACCAGCGCCAGCTTTATGGCAAGCGAATAGGAGCGGAAATCGTGACCGGTGACGATGTCGGGTCCGGCACCCAGACGGCGGATCAGCGTGCCGAGCCCCATGCCGAGCGCCTGGACGCCGATCAGATTGAGTTCCGGCGTTTCGTTCGAGCCGGGATGGCCGAACCACCAGCGCGCATCATATTCGCGAAACCCGGACGGCTTGATCAACGCAGAGGTTTCAAACTCAAAAGTGTTTGGTCTGACATCGCTAACGATCTTCATCGACAAAGCTGCAAACTCCAGGTGGCTGAATCAGGTGCTTCGAGGCAAGTGGACGGTTACCCAGAAGCCCTTTAAGCCGTGTTTGTGCGACAGGAAACTGAAACCTGTATGACGTGGCGGCGAAAGCGAAAGAAATGCGACAGAAGCGCTGCCATTGGCGCTTGCAGTAACCAAATGCGGCGGCTATAAGCCCGCGGTCTGGTCACGGAGTGTAGCGCAGCCTGGTAGCGCACATCGTTCGGGACGATGGGGTCGCAGGTTCAAATCCTGCCACTCCGACCAGAAAAAACAGCGGCTTAGCTGTTTTTGTTCCCGAAACAACCACCATCCGCCGCAGTCTGACCAATCGCGCTATGCGCTCAGGCGAAATCGCGTCACGTCGATGGCCGCGGCCATCAGTGTCTGCGTATAGGTTGCCTGCGGATTGCTGAAGATCGCCTCGGCCGGTCCCTCCTCGACGATCTTGCCCTGCTTCATGACGATGATGTAGTCGGCCATGGCGCGCACGACGGCGAGATCGTGGCTGATGAACAGATAGGATAGCTCGTGGTCGGCCTGCAGCTTGCGTAGCAATTCGACGATCTGCTTCTGCACGGAGCGGTCCAGCGCCGAGGTCGGCTCGTCCAGCACCACCACTTTAGGCTTGAGTATCATGGCGCGCGCAATGGCGATGCGCTGCCGCTGACCGCCGGAGAATTCATGCGGATAGCGGTTGCGCGTGTTCGGGTCGAGCCCGACTTCGAGCAAGGCGTCGACCGCGCGGAGATCGCGCTGCCTGCCCGACAGATTGGGCTCGTGGACCAGGAGCCCCTCGGTGATGATCTGGCCGACAGTCATGCGTGGCGACAGCGAGCCGAACGGGTCCTGGAAGACCAGCTGCAATTCGCGCCGCAGCGGCCGCATCGCCTGGCGGTCGGCGTGGGAAATGTCGCGGTCGCCAAGCCGGATGATGCCGTCGCTGGGCAGGAGCCGCAGCAAGGCGCGGCCGAGCGTCGATTTTCCCGAGCCGGATTCGCCGACGATGCCGATCGTCTGGTTGCGCTTCAGCCGTATCGAAATGCGATCGACGGCGCGCAGCAGCAGCGGCTCGCCGCCAAGAAATCCGCCGCCGATCTTGAAGGTCACCTCGACGTTCCTGCCTTCAAGCAGGACAGGGGCATTCGGAGGCGGCGGCGCCTTGGTGCCGGTCGGTTCGGCGGCAAGTAGCATCTTGGTGTAGCCGTGCTGCGGGTTGGCGAAGATCGCTTCCGCCTCGCCCTCCTCGACCACCTCGCCATAGCGCATCACATAGACCCGATCGGCAAAGCGCCGGACGATGCCGAGATCGTGGGTGATGAAGACGATCGCCATGCCGAGCTTGCGCTGCAATTCGGCGAGCAGCATGAGGATCTGCGCCTGAATGGTGACGTCGAGCGCGGTCGTCGGCTCGTCGGCGATCAGTATGTCGGGGTCGTTGGCCAGCGCCATGGCGATCATGACGCGCTGGCGCTGACCGCCCGACAACTCGTGCGGATAGGATTTCATCCGCCGCTCCGGATCGGGAATATGGACCAGCCGCAGCAGCTTGAGCGCCTCCTCGCGCGCCGCGGCGGCGCCAAGTCCGCGATGCTTGCGGATCGGCTCGATCAGCTGGTTGCCGATCGAATAGAGCGGGTCGAGCGAAGTCATCGGCTCCTGGAAGATCATGCTGATCTTGCGGCCGCGGATCTTGTTGAGCTCGGGCTTGCTCAAGGTCAAAAGATTGCGGCCGCGATAATCGACGGTGCCGGTGGCTTCGCCGTTCGAGGCGAGCAGGCTCATCGCCGCCATCATCGTCTGGCTCTTGCCGGAACCGGATTCGCCGACGACGGCGACGGTTTCGCCTGATTTGACGTGGATATTGATGCCCTTCACCGCCTCCACCACACCGTCGAGGGTGCGGAAGCGGACCCGAAGGTCCTTGACGCTGAGGATGGTTTCGGAAGCAGCCATCTCAACGATCCTTCGGGTCGAGCGCGTCGCGCAGCCCATCGCCGACGAAATTCAGCGCGAACAGCGTGGAGACGAGAAAGAAGGCCGGGAACAGAAGCAGCCAGTTGGCCGAGCCGATGTTCTGGGCGCCAACCGAGATCAGCACGCCCCAGCTGGTCATCGGCTCCTGGACGCCGAGCCCGAGGAACGACAAAAAACTCTCCAGGATAATGACCTGCGGCACCAGCAGCGTCATGTAGATCACCACCGGCCCGAGCAAATTGGGGATCACATGGCGCAGCAGAATGCCGCGCTGGCCGACGCCCATCGCCTCCGCCGCCTGGACATATTCCTGCCGGCGGATCGACAGCGCTTGTCCGCGCACGATGCGCGCCATGTCGAGCCACAGCACCGCGCCGACGGCCAGGAACATCAGCACGAAGTTCCTGCCGAAGAACACCACCAGCATGATGACGAAGAAGATGAACGGCAAAGAATAAAGCACGTCGACGACACGCATCATCACCTCGTCGACCCTGCCGCCGGCAAGGCCGGCGGTGGCGCCGTAGAGCACGCCGATGACCACGGCCACAATGCCGGCAAGCAGGCCGATGGCTAGCGATATGCGCCCGGCCATCAGCGTTCGGGACAGGAGATCGCGACCGGTATTGTCGGTGCCGAACAGGAAATATTGCTGCTTGATCGAGGCACTCATCACCATTTCGAGACCGTCCGGCGATTTGCTCTCGATCTTTGTGTCATCAAAGGTATCGGAACGATCAAGGTAGCGAATGTTGCGGTCGTCGATCGGCTTGGACGATTTTGCGGTAACGAACACACGGCTGCCCTCCTGCCGCCACTCCTTGATGTCGACGCGCATACGCCTGATCGCCTCATCAAGAGCGCCTTCGATCATGTCGGCCTTCGGATAGGCGGAGAAGCTCGGCGGCGTACGGACATAGTCGGCATAGATGGTGGTGTATTGGTGCGGCACGAGATAGGGCCCAAACACGCTGATGACGGCGATGAAGGCAAGATAATAGAGGCTGAACATGGCCGCGCGATTGGCCTTGAGGCGCGCCCAGGCGTCGCCCCACAGGGACCGGCCGACGACCGGTGCGGCAACTGCGATATCAGTCATAGCGCACCCTCGGATCGACGACCCCATAGAGGACGTCGACGATCAGGTTGAAGACAATGGTGAAGAGCGCGATGACCACCACCGTCCCCATCACCAGCGTGTAGTCGCGGTTGAGTGCAGCAACGACAAAATGGCGGCCGATGCCCGGGATAGAGAAGATGGTCTCGACGATGACCGAGCCGGTGAGAAGGGCTGCGGCTGCCGGACCGGTGAAGGAGACGATCGGCAGGATGGCGCCGCGCAGTGCATGCTTGACGACGACCGACCAGTCGGACAGGCCGAGAGCGCGCGCGGTGCGGATGTGATGCGAGTGCAGCGATTCGATCATCGAGCCGCGCATCAGGCGGGCGACGATGGCGATCTGCGGAAGGGCGAGCGTCAGCACCGGGCCGACCTTATTGATGAGGGCTCCATCGCCCCAGCCGCCGATCGGCAGCAGCCTCCAGGTCAATCCGAATGCAAGCTGGATTACCGGGGCGATGACGAAGGTTGGAATGGTGCTGCCGGCGGTCGCCAGCGCGATCACCGAATAGTCGGCAAGCTTGTTCTGGTTGAGCGCGGCAACACTGCCGAGCACGCTGCCGAGGAGCAGCGCCAGAATGAGCGCCGAAGCGCCGAGCTGGATTGAGATCGGCAGGCCCTCCTTGAACAACTCGCCGACGGTGAAATCCGGCATGTTGTAGCTGGGGCCGAAATTGCCGCGCAGAAGATTGCCGAGATAGTGGACGTACTGCAACCAGAGCGGATCGTTGAGGCCGAACTGAGCTTCGAGATTGGCCCTGATCTCGGGGCTCAGGCCCCGCTCCTGGTTGAACGGGCCGCCCGGCGCGACGCGTATCAGGAAGAACGCCATGGTCACGATGACGAACAGCGTCGGAATGGCGGTCAGAAGCCGCCGGAATACGTAACGCAGCATCGGTGCCCCGCTTGATCCAGAACAACGCGCGTCCAGCTGGACGATTGCGCTCTAGCCTTCAAATCTTCGCATCGGCTTTCCGGAAATCGATCCGATTCACGGAGGTCCGATGCGACGGCAAGCCACCGCGCATTCGATGCGCGGTGGCCCGGCCAGGGATCAGTCCTTGCTGATGAAGCGGGACGGATGGATGTCCATCACATTGTCGTCGAAGCCATGCAACTTCGAGGAAACGATATCGTGGTAGCTGTAGTAGAGAAGCGGGATCTCGCCGACGTCATCGATGAGGATGCGCTCGGCCTCGGCGAGTTCCTTCATGCGTTCTGCAGGGTTGCCGCCGGCGGCCGCCGCCTTGTCCATCGCCGCCTCGTATTTTGGGCTGTTGTAGACCGAATAGTTGTTGCCGCTGGCTTTGCGGGAGATGCCGAGGAAGGTTTCGGGATCCTTGTAGTCGGCAATCCAGGCGGCGCGCGCCACGTCATAGTCACCCTTCTGCTCGAGGAAGGAGTAGTGGGTCTTGGTGTCGGTATTGAGGAGTGTTATCTCGACGCCAAGCGGCTTCAGCTGTTCCTGAATGGCGACCGCTGTGTTCTTGTGGTTCTCCGAAGTGTTGTAGCGGATCTGCATTTTCAGCGGATGCTCGGGTGTATAGCCGAGTTTCTCGAGGATCTTCTTGGCAGCGTCCTCGCGGTCGATCTGCGGCATGTCGGCGTATTTGGCCATTGCCGGCGTATAGCCCTCGATGCCGGGAGGCACCATGGAATAGCCGGGCAGCATCGAATTCTGCCAGACTTTCTCCGCCAAGAAGTCGCGATCGATCGCCATCGAGATGGCGTTGCGCAGCTCGACATTATCCCACGGCGCCTTATCGGTCTTGATCGCATAATAGTAGATGCCGAGATATGGCCCGACACGGACCTGGTCGCCGAATTTGGTTTTGAGATCGGCGAGTTGTTCGGTCGGCAGGTCGCCGTAACTGTCGAGTTCGCCCGCCTCGAAACGCTTCATCGCCGACGAGCGATCCTCGGTCGGGATGTAGTTGACGACGTCGAACTTGACGCTCGCGGCGTCCCAGAATTTCGGATTCTTGACCAGCTTCAAATGGTCGTTGGGAATCCACTCCGCCGCTGTAAAGGCCCCGTTGGAGACCAGCTTGCCTGCCTTGATCCAGTCGGCGCCAAGCTTTTCGATAGACGCCTTGTTAACAGGATAGGTCGCCTGATGGGTCAGCATCTCCAGGAAGTACGGCGTTGGCGCCTTCAGCGTGACTTCGAGGGTATTTGCGTCAATCGCCTTGACGCCCATATCCTCCGGCTTGCCCTTCTTGGTATTGACCTCCTCCGCATTCTTGACGGGATAGAGCATGGAAGCGTATTCGGCAGCGGTGGCCGGATCTTCCAGCCGACGGAAGGAATAGACGAAGTCGTCCGCCGTCACCGGGCTGCCATCCGACCAGAGGCCGTCCTTGCGCAGCTTGAAGGTGTAGACCTTGCCGTCGTCGGACACCGTCCAGCTTTCGGCGGCGCCCGGAATGAGGTTCGTCTTCTGGTCATGCATGACCAGTCCCTGGAACAGGTCGCGTATGATATCGGCTTCGTAGACCGTCGAGGTCTTGTGCGGATCGAGCGTCTCCGCTTCGGCGGCGGCTCCGCGGTTGTAGACGGTCTCGGCGAAAGCCGGCGTGTAGAACGTACCGGCGGCCAAGACCATGGTCGTGGCGAGTACCGTCGCCTTCAGCACATGTTTCAGCATGGAGTTCTCCCTAATGACGTCGCCCTTCGGCCACGTCTCTAAGTGTTGACGCCCCGAAACCGATTGGTTGGTTCCTTTCGAGCGCGCAGCCGGTTCCCTTTTCCGGCAGCTGGTGGCCAAACAGTAACGTGGAGATTTTTTATTTCAACAGACTCTCGGGGTCACCCAAAGTAAGGGGGCCGGGGCAGTCGTTTTGCGGGCGGCCAATCAATGGTCGAAACCATGAGTTTGACTGGGTTTCCCGGCCAGAACGCCGATCTGGGAAATAATCTGGCCGATCATTTCAGTTTACCGGAATGTATTAATTGGTTCTTAGGCAACCAAGGGTTACAAACTTCGATGGGATCGGCACATCGACCTTGGGTTCCAACGGGCAAGGGCAATGAACAAGATAGACAGTAATACTGTCGCATTGAAGCGTAAAATATTGCGCCAAGTACGGACGAATCTACGCAAAATTGGAGAAGAGTCCGGAACTTCCGCGGTCGAGTTCGCCCTGCTTTCCCCAATCTTTATCCTTCTTTTGCTCGGAATGGTTGCATATGGTATCTATTTTGGTGCAAGCAACTCCTTGCAGCAAATCGCCGCCGATGCCGCCCGCACCGCAATTGCCGGATTGAATCAAACCGAGCGCCAGGCGCTGGTGGCGAGTTTCGTCAAAAACAATGCCAGTGGATACCCGTTCGTCGATTCCGGCAAGCTGACCTATCAAGCGACGGACAGCACGGCCGACGGAAATCAGTTCGTCGTGTCGATCCAGTACGATGCCAGCAACCTGCCGATCTGGAACCTGTTGCCCAGCCTTGCGATGCCGCAAACCACGATCTCACGCAGGTCGACCATCAGGATTGGAGGCATTTGAAATGTCGCAGTTCTTGCTGAGGGGCATCGGGCGGATCGCTCGCTCGATGGTTGGCGACGAGAAGGCGAACTTTGCCGTCATGACGGCGCTGATAGCACCGTTCGCGCTGGGGTTGGCGGCCTTCGCTGTCGACGAAGGTTCGATCTACACGGAGCGCAGGGAAGCCCAGGCGATGACCGATCTGGCGGCGATCACCGCGGCGTCGAACATCAACAATATGGAAGCCGCGGCGGTAACCACGCTCAGTGACAACCGAATGCCCGGCATCATTGTTCAAAAGGCAGGTCAGACAATCGTTCCCACGGTTGGCAAAACCGTCGTGTCGGTCACCGGCGGCCGATACTCAGCGGCGTCCTCCGTTGGTGTCGACAAGCGCTTCGAAGCCGGCAAAACGCCTTACAACGCCGTTCGCGTCACTCTGCAAAAAATCCCCGCCCGGTATTTCGCCAGTTCGCTCATCCCTACTCCGGTTGTCGGCACCGAAGCCATTGCCAGTGTGACCCCGCAAGCGATGTTCTCGGTCGGGTCCAGGCTCCTCAGCGTCAATGGCGGCATCCTCAACGCGCTTCTCAGCAAGTTGCTGGGCGCCAACATTTCGCTCAGCGTCATGGACTACAACGCGCTGATCTCGGCCGATGTAAACGTGCTTTCGTTCGTCGATGCCCTTGCCGTACAGTTGCAACTGACAGGTGTCAGCTATTCCGACGTGCTGGCGTCAAAAGCGACGGTAGGCCAGATCGCGACCGCCATGGCCAATGCGTCCGGGTCGGGCAGCGCCAGCAAACTTGTGCTGCAGACGATCGCGTCGAGGGCCACCAACACAGTCAAGATACCCCTCAGTCATCTTATCGATCTTGGCTCGATCGGTAAGCTCGGCCTCGGACAAAAGTCTCCCGGCTTTTCCGTCGACGCAAGCGCGATGGGCATGCTGGGTGCCGCCGCCTCGCTGGCCAATGGCTCAAACCAGGTCCAGGTCGATCTCGGCGCCACTATTCCGGGACTTACCTCCACCACGCTCGCCATCGCCATCGGTGAACCGATGCAATATTCACCCTGGCTGGCCGTCGGGGAAAAAGGCACCGTGGTGCGCACCGCGCAGACGCGCATCAAGCTGGTCACCACAGTGGGCATCGGCAATTCCAATCTCGGCGGCGGCATCAGCCTGCTGTCCGTCAACCTGCCTCTGCATGTCGAAGTCGCCTATGCGGAAGCCAAGCTAACCGACATCAGCTGCCCGACGGGCCGGCCGGATAGCATCAAGGTCTCGATCGCCGCGCAGCCTGGCGTGGCCTCGCTGCACCTTGCCACCAGCGACGCCGACAACAACCCATCGGCCTTCGCCGATTTCAGCAATCCGCAATCGTTCTCCGATGCCACGATTGCACAGGTAAGCGTAAAGCTTCTGCTGCTCACCCTCAATCTGCTCGATGTGAAGGGTTCGTCATCACTTGCCATCACCAACAACGATGCGACCGCATTGACGTTCGACAGCACCGATATCGCCAACAAGACGATAAAAACTGTCGCTACAAAAAACCTGACGCAATCACTCACGACATCGCTGGTCAGCGGCCTCTCGCTCTCGGTCAATGCACTGGGCCTCGGGCTGGACGTGACGGCCCTGCTCGGAACGGTTAAGCCGGCGGTGGTAACGGTTCTGAACGGCGTGACGGCGCCGGTCGACGAACTGGTCTATAACGTGCTTGCAGCTGTCGGCGTGCATGTCGGCGAGGCCGATGTGCGGGTTGTCGGCGCGACTTGCGGGCGCTCCGTGCTCGTTCAATGAGATAATGAAATAGAGCTCAGCCGATCCGGCCGAGGAAGCAGCCCAGCGGCGGCAGCGACAGAGTTCTTTCCTGCAAGACGCCGGCAGCACCGCCAAGGTCTATCGGCTCTATCGCTTCCAGATCCGGTGGCAATTGCCAGCCGGCCGGCTCGTCGGCGAAATTGAAGACACAGAGCAGCTTTTCGTCACCGCCTTCGCGAATGAAAGCAAGGACGTCGCCTTCGGCATCGAGGAACCGGATCGAGCCTCGAACCAGCGCCGGATGCTGCTTGCGCAAGGCCAGCATCGCCCGGTAGCTCGCCAGGACGGAGGTTTGCTCGCCATCCTGGACGTCGACCGCCCGGGCGCGATGGCTTGCCGGGACCGGAAGCCACGGCTTGCCCGTCGAAAAGCCGGCATTGTCGGCGCCAGCCTCCCAGACCATCGGCGTTCGGCACCCATCCCGGCCCTTGATTGCCGGCCAGAAGCGGATGCCGAAGGGA
The DNA here is from genome assembly GCF_040321165.1 of Mesorhizobium sp. M0500. Taxonomy (NCBI): domain Bacteria; kingdom Pseudomonadati; phylum Pseudomonadota; class Alphaproteobacteria; order Hyphomicrobiales; family Phyllobacteriaceae; genus Mesorhizobium; species Mesorhizobium sp. M0500. The sequence goes on along the minus strand of NZ_JAMYRB010000003.1, from coordinate 65,290 downwards.
TCGCGCAAATCCTCGAACGCCAGTTCGGCCTCCTCCAGCCCGAGTTCTTCGCCCTGGTAGAGGCAGATCGATCCGCGCAGGCAAGAAAGCAGCACGATCGAGAATTTCGCCACCCTGTCCGGATCGCCGCCGGGCCTTGTCCATCGACTGACATGGCGCACGACATCGTGGTTGGAGAACGCCCAGCAAACCCAGCCGTCGAACACCTTACTCTCGAAGGCCTCGACACAGCCACGCACATGCGACGCCGAGAATTGCGGGCCGAGCAGGTCGAACGTGTAGGACATTTGGAGCTTGTCGCCACCGCCGGTATAGGCGGCGAGCGTCTGCAAGGAACGAGTTTCGTCGCCAATCTCGCCGACAGCGACGCGGCCTTCATATTCGTCAAGCAAGGCCCGGAAGCGCCTGAGGAAAGCAAGGTTTTCCGGTTGGCTCTTGTCGAACAGATGCTCCTGATAGAGATAGGGGCTGGTTGCCGCATTGGTGCCGGCGACGCTTTCCGCCAAAGGCGGGTTGCTGCGCAGCCAGCGGTCGTGGACGTAATAGTTGACCGTATCCAGCCGGAAACCGTCGACGCCGCGCTCGAGCCAGAACCGCACCGTTTCCAGCAAGGCGTCCTGCACCTGTGGGTTGTGGAAATTCAGGTCCGGCTGCGAGGCGAGGAAATTGTGCAGGTAATATTGCCTGCGCGTTGCGTCCCATTCCCAGGCCGGGCCGCCGAAAAGCGACTGCCAGTTGTTGGGGGCGGTGCCGTCGGGCTTCGCATCGGCCCAGACGTACCAGTCGGCCTTGGGGTTGTCGTGGCTCGTGCGGCTTTCGACGAACCATTCGTGCCGATCCGACGAATGCGACAAGACCTGATCGATGATCACCTTCAGGGCGAGCCGGTGTGCCTCGGCAACCAGCGCGTCGAAATCCTCTGATGTGCCGAACATCGGATCGACGGCGCAGTAATCCGAAACGTCGTAACCCATATCGGCCATTGGCGACTTGAAGAAAGGCGACAGCCAAACCGCGTCGACACCGAGCGATGCGACATGGGCCAGCCTCGAGGTGATGCCGCGGAGATCGCCGCTGCCGTCGCCTGTCGTATCCTGGAAGGAGCGCGGGTAGATCTGGTAGATGACGCAGCCGCGCCACCATTCGGCATTGTCAGGCATCATGGCTCTCCCCTGCGCCCGCCCGCGCTGTCCTGCTTTCGATCATGAACAGGACCGTTCGCCCAGGCACCGGCCGCGAGATATCGCTACTATCCGGTTCGATAGCTGGGCGCCAAAGAAAACCCGCCCGTTCCGGCAGCGTGAACATGCAGGCCCGGCGGTCGCCGTTGATGACCACTGCAAGGCGACTGTTCTCACCGCTCCCGAGAACCATGACCAGCCGGTGCCGCCTGGCATCGTGCCAGGCGGCCTCGTCGAGCGGCATGCCGGTTTCCGTCAGCCAGGCTACGTCTGGGATTTCCGAGCCCGCAGGCGGTTCTCCGGTCAGGAACGTTGTGTCCAAAAGCGCCGGCACGACACGACGCATCCTGGCGAGCAGAGCCGTATGGTGCTCGAGCGCCAGGTCGCGCCCGGCCCAGTCGAGCCAGGTGATGTCATTGTCCTGCGCGTAGGCGTTGTTGTTGCCGCGCTGCGTGCGGCCGAACTCGTCGCCGGCCGTCAGCATGATCGTGCCGCGCGAGGCAAAGAGCGTCGCCAGCAGCGCGCACTGGTCATCGAAACGGGCCGTAACGATTGGCTGGTCGCCGGTCTCGCCCTCGAGGCCATTGTTCCAGGACAGGTTGTCGTCGTGGCCATCGCGGTTCTGTTCGCCATTGGCCTCATTGTGCTTGTGCTCATAGGCAGCGATATCGGCCAGCGTCATGCCGTCATGCGCGGCGATGAAGTTGATGCTGCGGCTCGTTGTCTGGCCTGGTTTGGCAAAGACGTCGGACGAACCGGCAAGCCGCGTCGCCAAGACACCGATAATGCCGCCGTCGCCGCGCCAGAAACGGCGGATATCGTCACGGCATTTGTCGTTCCATTCGAGGAAGGGCGGCGGAAAATTGCCGAGCTGATAGCCATCCGGTCCGATATCCCAAGGCTCGGCGATCAGCACCCGGTCGCCAAGAACAGTATCTTTGCGAATGGCGTTCAGCAGCGGCGCATCGGCGTCGAAAACGCCGTCGACGCGGCCGAGGATCGGCGCCAGGTCGAAGCGGAATCCGTCGACACCGGCGCGCTGGACAAAGTGGCGAAGCGTGTCGAGGACCATTTCCCGGACGACCGGATGATCGCACGCAACCGTATTGCCGGTTCCGGTGTCATTGACCAGAGCGCCGTCCGGCTCGTGCCGATAATAGGCGCGGCTGTCGAGGCCGCGCAGCGACAATGTCGGGCCGAGCCGGTCGCTTTCGCCGGTGTGGTTGAACACAAGGTCGAGAATGGTGCCGATGCCGGCCTCGCGCAGCGCGGCGACCGTTCCGCGCAACTCGGCCAGACCGCCGGGCGCCAGTCGCGGATCGAGCGCCATGAAGGTCACGGGATTATAACCCCAGGCGTTGCGCAGACCGAGCGGCGGTAAATGCCGTTCGTCGATCGATGCAGTCACCGGCATCAACTCAATGGCTGCCACGCCGAGTTTTTGCAGATGCTCGACAACGAGGGGGTGAGCGAGCGCTCCAATGGTGCCGCGTTGCTTCTCGGGAATGTCCGAATGCAGCTTTGTGAAGGCGCGTACCGGCACTTCGTAGATGAGGCCGCCGGACCGAAACAGAGGCGGCAAGGCAGGCAAGGGTTCCGGCAAGGCGCCAGCAATGGCCTTCGGCATCAGCGACGCCGTGTCGGCCCCCGCGCCACGGCGCGCGGCTAGCCGGCCGTCATAGGCATAGGGCCTGTCGATCTCGACGGCATAGGGATCGGCCAGCAGCTTGTTGGGATCGAACCAGAAACCGTGTTCCGGCGCGTAGTCGCCATCGGCACGGAACCCGTATCGGGTGCCAGCGGCGAGACCGGCAACAAAAAGTGCGTGGACGCCCTCGCCTTCCGACTGGAGTTCCAGCCGGTCGATTTCGCGGTTGCCGCGCGCGTCGAAGATCGAGACCCAGATGCGCCGAGCCGACGAGGACCATGCGGCGAAGCGGATACCTTCCTTGGTGATAGTTGCGCCGAGTTGGCTCACGCGCGCTCACAGCAGCAGGTCGTAGACAGTTTGAGGCGTTGCCATCGCCGACGGATGAGGGGTGCTCCAGCTTGGCACCTACGGCGATCCGTCCAACACCCCTCAACCGTCTCGGCGCTACGCGCCGATCCACCGCTCGGGGGCGAGCCACGGGTCTCGCCCCGTCCTTCGGACCCCACAAGGGGAGAAGGAAAGGCGCGCCGCTCTAGGCTCACGTAATCACGCTCGGCTTGGCGCGGCCGGTATGGCTGAGAATCCCGGCAATGTCGTCGGCCGCCACGATCAGATCGGCAAGTGCCTCCTGGGTGTCGAGATCGTGGCGGTTCTTGTCCGGCTCGTAGCGCTCGACATAAAGCCGCAGCGTCGCGCCCGAGGTGCCGGTGCCGGACAGGCGGAAGACGACGCGTGAGCCGCCTTCGAACAACACCCTGATGCCCTGGTTCTTGCTGACCGAGCCGTCGACCGGATCGTGATAGGCGAAATCATCGGCGCTGGCGATCGTCATGCCGCGCACGCTGGTGCCAGGCAGCGAGCCGAGCTTGGCGCGCAGCTCGTCGACAAGCGCGTTGGCACGATCGATCTCGACCTCCTCGTAGTCGTGGCGCGAATAATAGTTACGGCCATAGGCCGCCCAATGCTGGGTGACGATCTGCTTGGCGCTTTCGCCGCGCACGGCAAGGATGTTGAGCCATAAAAGCACAGCCCACAGGCCGTCCTTTTCGCGGACATGGTTGGAGCCGGTCCCCGCACTCTCCTCGCCGCAGATCGTTGCCATGCCGGCATCGAGCAGATTGCCGAAAAATTTCCAGCCGGTCGGCGTCTCGTAGATGCCGATGCCGAGCTTTTCGGCGACCCGGTCGGCAGCACCGCTGGTCGGCATCGAGCGGGCGATGCCTTTCAGCCCGGCCTTGTAGCCCGGCGCCAGATGGGCGTTGGCGGCGAGCATCGCCACCGAATCAGACGGGGTGATGAAAATTCCCTTGCCGATGATCAGGTTGCGGTCGCCGTCGCCATCCGAGGCGGCGCCAAAGTCTGGCGCATCCGGCCCCATCATCTCGTCGTAGAGGTGTTTTGCATGCACCAGATTGGGATCGGGATGATGGCCGCCGAAATCCGGCAGCGGAATGAAATTGCGGGCGGTGCCGTTGGGCGCGCCGAGCCGGTTTTCGAGGATCTCCTTGGCGTAGGGGCCGGTCACCGCATGCATGGCGTCGAAGCGCATGCGGAAGCCCGACTTGAACAGCGCCCGCAATGCGTCGAAATCGAACAGGCTTTCCATCAGTTCGGCATAGTCGGCGACAGGATCGATGATTTCGACGGTCATGTCCCCCGTCTTGACCGTGCCGATCGTGTCGATGTCGACCTGCCCGATATCGGCGATCTTGAAGCTTGAAATCGCCTTGGTTTTTTCGAAGATCGCGTCGGTCAGCTTTTCCGGCGCCGGGCCGCCATTGCCGGCATTGTACTTGATGCCGAAATCCTCATGCGGGCCACCCGGATTGTGGCTAGCCGACAGGATGATGCCGCCAAAGGTCTTGTATTTGCGGATGACATGCGAAGCGGCCGGCGTCGACAAGATGCCGCCCTGCCCGACCATCACCTTGCCGAAGCCGTTTGCCGCGGCCATGGCGATGGCCTTCTGGATGACCTCGCGGTTATAGAAGCGGCCGTCGCCGCCGATCACCAGGGTTTTGCCCTCGAACCCGTCCAGCGCATCGAAGATCGACTGGATGAAGTTCTCGGCATAGTGCTCCTGCTGGAACACCGGGACTTTCTTGCGCAGCCCGGAGGTGCCGGGCTTCTGGTCGGGATAGGGTTTGGTGGCGACGGTGCGGATCATCAGTCAGGCAGCCCTTTTCGAAAGCAGCAAGCGATAGTGTTGGACATATTTTTCGGCGCTTTTGTCCCACGAAACGTCGGCCTTCATGCCTTGCCGCTGCATCGACGTCCACACTGCGGGATTGGCATGCGCCTCGACAAGGCGGCGGACGGCGTGCAGCAAGGCGCCGGCATTGGCGGGCGCAAACTGGAAACCGGTCGCAACGCCGGCAGAGATGGCGGCTTCGTTGGCATCGATGATCGTGTCGGCAAGGCCCCCGGTACGGGCGACGACCGGCACGCAGCCATAGCGCAGGCCGTAAAGCTGTGTCAGCCCGCAAGGTTCGAAGCGCGATGGGATAATGATTGCGTCGCAGCCGCCCTGCATGGTGTGGGAGAGTCCCTCGTCATAGCCGACGACGACGCCGATGCGGCCGCGATGGCGGGCTGCGGCGGCAAGCAACGCGCCTTCCAGCCCAGCGTCGCCAGACCCAAGGATTGCCAGCCGTGCACCTGCCGCGACGATGCCGTCGACGGCCGCAGCCAGTATGTCCATGCCCTTTTGCCAGGTCAGCCGGCTGACGACGCAGACGATCGGGCTGTCATCGCGATCGAGGCTGAAACGGTCCTCGACCGCGGCCTTGTTGGGCATTCGCGCCTTGAGCGTCTTTGCGGTGTAGTTGGAGGCTAGATGCTTGTCGGTTTCCGGGTTCCAGATCTCGGTATCGATGCCGTTGACGATGCCATGGAGATCGACGGAGCGCATGTTGATCAGGCCGTCGAGGCCCATGCCGAATTCGGGCAAGCGGATTTCCTGCGCATAGGTCGGGCTGACCGTGGTGATCGCCCACGCCGCCTGCAGGCCGGCCTTGAGGAAGCCGACGCCGCCGTAATATTCGACGCCGTCGAGCGCCATCGCCGCCGCCGGCAGGCCAAGGTCGCCAAAGATGCCGGCGCCGAACTGGCCCTGGAAGGCGAGGTTGTGCACGGTGATCATCGACGGCGTGCCGACCGCCTTGCCGTAGCGCATGTAGGCAAGCGTCATTGCCGACTGCCAATCATGGGCATGGACGATATCGGGCAGGTAGCCCGAGATCGCACCGCCGGCAATATCACCGCCTACCTGGCTCAAGGCCGCGAACCGGCGCCAATTGTCCGGCCAGTCGGCGCCAGTCGCGTTGCCGTATGGGCCGCCGGGACGGTCGAAAAGATGCGGCGCGTCAAGCACGAACAGGTCGAGCCCGGCGATCTGGACGGCATGCACCGAGGCCTTGCCGCCCTGCAGCAACGGATATTGCTGAACCGGCTTTTTTTTCCTGAAGGCTCCCATCACCTGGGGATAGCCGGGGACGAGCGTGCGCATGGTGACGCCCTTGCCGGCCAATGCCACGGGCAAGGCGCCGGTTACGTCGGCGAGCCCGCCGGTCTTGACCAGCGGAAAGATCTCGGGCGCCACCGACAGAACCTGCATGCACTACGATCCCAGCCTGTTGATCATGTCCTGCGTGACGAGGCAGATGCCTTTTTCCGAAACGCGGAAACGCTTGGCGTCGAGGACGGGATCCTCGCCGACCACCAGCCCCTCCGGGATCCTGACACCGTGATCGATGACCACGCGCTTCAGCCTGGCGTTGCGGCCGACATGAACGTCGGGCAGCATGACAACCTCCTCCAGCGTCGAATAGGAATTGATGCGCGCGCCGGTGAAGATCAGGCTTCGCTTCAGCGAAGCGCCCGAAACGATGCAATCGCCCGATACGAGAGACGACACGGCCGACCCGCGGCGGCCATCCTCGTCATGCACGAACTTTGCCGGCGGCTTCAACTCGGCATAAGTCCAGATCGGCCAGTCGCGGTCGTAAAGGTCGAGTTCCGGCGTGATGTCGGTCAGGTCGATATTGGCCTCCCAATAGGCGTCGACCGTTCCGACGTCGCGCCAATAGGCCTCGTTCTCGGCGGTCGAGCGCACGCAGGATTTGGCGAAGCGATGGGCGATCGCCTTTCCGTGCTCGACGATGTAGGGGATGATGTCCTTGCCGAAGTCGCGGCTCGAGCCGGGCTCTGCTGCATCGCGACGCAATTGCTCCATCAGGAACTTGGTCTTGAACACATAGATGCCCATCGAGGCCAGCGCAAAATCCGGCTTGTCGGGAATGCCTGGCGGATCGGCGGGCTTTTCGATGAAGGAGATAATGGTGTCCTTGGGATCGACATGCATGACGCCGAAGCCGGTAGCTTCCATGCGTGGCACTTCGAGGCAGCCGACGGTGACGTCGGCGCCGGCCTCGACATGCTGGCGCAGCATCATTTCGTAGTCCATCTTGTAGACGTGGTCGCCGGCCAGGATGACCATGTATTCCGGCCCATAGGCCTCGATGATGTCGATGTTCTGGTAAACGGCGTCGGCGGTGCCCTCGTACCATTGCGTTTCCGACACACGCTGGCTGGCCGGCAGGATATCGAAACTCTCATTGCGCTCGGGCCGCAGGAAGTTCCAACCGCGCTGCAGGTGGCGGATCAGCGAATGCGCCTTGTACTGGGTGGCGACGCCGAGGCGGCGGATACCGGAATTGAGCGCATTGGACAGCGCGAAATCGATGATGCGGGTCTTGCCGCCGAAATAGACCGCCGGCTTGGCCCGTCGGTCGGTCAGTTCCTTGAGCCGGCTGCCACGGCCGCCGGCCAGCACATAAGCCATGGCGTCGCGTGCCAGCGGCTGTGTTCGTTTTATTTCAGCCATTCCTATCCTCCCAGGTTAGATGCTCCAGACATAGCTCAGTCCGGGACGAATTCGAGCATGATCGTCGACAGCGGCGGCAAAAGCATCGTCGCCGAAATGCCTCCTCCTTCCGCCTGAGCCTCGACGCCGCCGCTATTGCCCTTGCCGGAACCGCCATAATCCGTGGCATCGGTGTTGATGATCTCGCGCCATTTTCCGGCGTGCGGCAACGGCACGCGGTAATTGTCGCGCGGCACCGGCGTGAAATTGGAAATGACCGCGACCGGGTTGCCGCCCGGCGCGCTGCGCAGCCAGGCAAATACTGAGTTCGCGCTGTCGTCGACGATCAGCCAGGAAAAGCCCTCCGGCTCGCAGTCGCGGGCATGCAGCGCGGGGCGCGAGCGGTAGAGATAGTTGAGATCGCGCACCGTCTGCCAGACGCCGCGGTGGAGCCGGAAATCGAGCAGGTTCCAGTCGAGCGCGCGCCCCTCGCTCCACTCGCGGCGCTGTGCGAACTCCTGGCCCATGAACAACAGCTTCTTGCCGGGATAACCCCACATGAACGCGTAATAGGCGCGCAGCGTCGCGAATTTCTGCCAGTCGTCGCCGGCCATCTTGTTGAGCAGCGTGCCCTTGCCGTGCACCACTTCGTCATGGGACAGCGGCAGCACGAAATTCTCGCTGAAGGCGTAGACCAGACCGAAGGTGATGTCGTTGTGGTGATGCTTGCGGAAGATCGGCTCCTTGGAGAAATACTCCAAAGTGTCATGCATGAAGCCCATGTTCCATTTAAAACCGAAGCCCAGTCCGCCTTCATGCACCGGCTGCGAGACTTTCGGCCACGAGGTCGATTCCTCGGCGATGGTCATCACACCTGGATGGTGGCCGTAGACCTCCTTGTTCATACGCTGCAGGAAGCTGACCGCTTCGAGGTTCTCCCGCCCGCCCTTCTCGTTGGGAATCCATTCACCGGCCTTGCGCGAATAATCGAGATAAAGCATCGAGGCGACCGCATCGACGCGCAGTCCGTCGACGTGATATTTCTCGGCCCAGAACAGCGCATTGTTGACCAGGAACGAAATCACTTCGCGGCGCCCAAAATTATAGATCGCGGTGTTCCAGTCGGGATGGAAGCCCTTGCGCGGATCGGCATGTTCGTAGAGCGCGGTACCGTCGAACTTTGCCAGACCGTGTTCGTCAACCGGGAAATGCGCCGGCACCCAGTCGAGGATGACGCCGATGCCTGCACGGTGGGCGCCGTCGACGAAGCGGGCAAAACCGTCCGGATCGCCAAAGCGGGCAGTCGGCGCATAAAGACCCGTCGTCTGGTAGCCCCAGGACGGGTCATAAGGGTGTTCGGAGATCGGCATGAATTCGATGTGGGTAAAACCGGTCTCGACCACGTAAGGGATCAGCCTGTCGGCGAGCTCATCCCACGACAGGAAGCTGCCGTCGTCGTGAAGCCGCCATGACCCGGCATGAACCTCGTAGATCGATACGGCTTCGCGCCTGTGGTCGGCATTGCGCCAGTAGTTCCGGTGCGCCTCGTCACCCCATTCATGCGCCGGCGGCAATGCCGTCACCGAGGCGGTGGCCGGGCGCAGTTCGGACTTGAAGGCGAACGGATCGGCTTTGAGCGGCAATCTCACGTCATCCGGCCCGATGATTTCATACTTATACGGGCGGCCAGCGCCGATGTCGGGAATGAACAGCTCCCAGATGCCGGTGTCGCGGCGGACGCGCATGGTATGCCTGCGGCCGTCCCACTCGTTGAAGTCGCCGACCACCGAGACGCGCCTTGCATTGGGCGCCCACACCGCAAAATGCACACCCGATGCACCTTCATGGTCGATGAGATGGGCGCCGAGCTTGTCGAACAGCCTGAGATGCGACCCTTCGGCGATGTAATAATCGTCCATCGGGCCGAGCACGGGACCGAAGGAATATGGATCGGTCAGCCACCAGTCACCGCCGGAATTCCTGGCGTGATAGCGCAGCGGCTGGCGTTTGCGCAGCGACAGTTTGCCTTCGAAGAAACCGCGGTCGTCGCGTCTCGACAGCTCGCCGGCCTTCTTGCCGGTCAGCGTATAGGCGGTGACGAACTCGGCATGAGGGACGAAGCAGCGGGCGACAAAGCCCTTTCCCGCCTCATGCACGCCAAGCACTGCAAACGGATCGCCGTGCGTGCCGGCGACAATCGCCGCGACATCGCCGGCTGGCGCCAGTCCGTCCGGCCCGCTTGTCGCAACGGTCGCGCGCGGCTTGCTCATCAGGCAGTGACCCTCCCCGGGCACCAAGTGTATGTTTCTAGTGGAGTTTTGAATTCGACATTCGCATGCCGCCTTACCCTCCAAGGGATGCGAGGGTCAAATCCACTCCACTAGGACCACATTGTTCGTGGCCACATGCAATCATATCAGGCGGGCACGTGCCATATGTCTTTCGCATATTGGCGGATCGTTCGATCGGACGAGAACCAGCCGACGCGCGCGACATTGCGGATGGCTCTGGCGTACCAGTCCGGGCTGTTGCGCCAGACGGCATCGACGTCGCGCTGGGTGGCGGCGTAGGCATCGAAATCCGCGGCGACCATGAACCAGTCGCTCTGGTAAAGACCGTTGATCAGGTCGCGATAACGGTCCGGATCGTCAGGTGAAAAGACTCCGGATGAAACCGCGGCCAGCGCCTGCGCCAATTCAGGCGATCCCTCGATCACAGCGCGCGGATCGTAACCATTGTTGCGTCGCTCGGCGACCTCATCGGTGGTCAGGCCGAAGATGAAGATATTGTCGTCGCCCACGCATTCCTTGATCTCGACATTGGCGCCGTCGAGCGTGCCGATGGTCAGCGCGCCGTTCAGCGCGAACTTCATGTTGCCGGTGCCGGACGCTTCCATGCCGGCGGTCGATATCTGCTCCGAAAGATCGGCGGCCGGCATCATGATCTCGGCCAGGCTGACATTGTAGTTCGGCACGAATACCACTTTCAGCAAGCCGCGCACCGCCGGGTCGCGGTTGATGACCCGGGCGACGTCATTGGCAAGTTTGATGATCAGCTTGGCGTTGTGATAGCTGGGCGCCGCCTTGCCGCCGAAGAATTTGACGCGAGGCATCCAGTCGCGCTCCGGATGCGAGCGGATCTGGTCGTAAAGCGCGACCGCTTCGAGAATGTTCAAGAGCTGGCGCTTGTATTCGTGGATGCGCTTGACCTGGATGTCGAACAGCGCCGATGGGTCGACCTTGATGCCGAGCCGGTCGGCAACGAGCTTGGCAAGCCTCGTCTTGTTCGCCCGTTTGACGGCGGCGAACTTGTCGCGGAAGGCTGCGTCCTCAGCGAAAGGATCAAGCCGCTTTATCTCGTCGATGTCGTCGAGGAAGCCGTCGCCAATCGCCTCTCGGGTGAGTGCAGTGAGGCCGGGATTGCACTGTATCAGCCAGCGCCGCGGTGTGATCCCGTTGGTCTTGTTGTTGATGCGATCCGGGTAGAGCCTGTGGAGGTCGGCAAACACCGTCTCCTTCATCAATTCTGTATGCAGTGCCGACACGCCGTTGATCGAGTGCGAGCCGACAAAGGCCAGATTGCCCATACGCACGCGGCGATCGCCATTTTCCTGGATCAGCGAGATGCGGCTGATCTGCTCGTCCGAGAACTGGTCGGAGGCGCGCGCCTCGAGCAGCACCTCGGCGTTGATGGCGTAGACGATCTGCATGTGGCGCGGCAACAGCCGCTCGAACAGCGGCACGGGCCAGCTTTCCAGCGCTTCGGGAAGGAGCGTGTGGTTGGTGTAGCCGAAGGTGCGCTTGGTGATGCTCCAGGCCTGGTCGAAATCCATGCCGTGGACATCCATCAACAGGCGCATCAGCTCGGCTACGGCGATCGCCGGATGGGTGTCGTTGAGATGGATCGCCGCCTTGTCGGGCAGCGATTGCAGGTCGCCATACTGGCTGAGATGACGCTGGACGATGTCCTGCAGCGAGGCGGTGGAGAAGAAATACTCCTGCCTGAGCCGCAACTCCTGGCCCGCCTTGTGGGAATCGGCCGGGTAAAGGACGCGCGACAACGCATCGGCCTTGTTGCTTTCGGCGAGCGCGCCGATGTGATCGCCGGCGTTGAACTTGTCGAGCAGGATCGGGTCGACCGGCATGCCGGACCACAGACGCAGCGTGTTGACGCGGTTGGCCCGCCAGCCGACAACCGGCGTATCATAGGCGACTGCCAGAACATGTTCGGTCGGCTTCCAGACGTGGCGCTCGAGCCGGCCGTCCTTCGACGTGACCGATTCTACCGAGCCGCCGAAGCCGACCTCGAAGGAGCGTTCGCGGCGCTCGAACTCCCAGGGATTGCCGTGATCGAGCCATGTCTCGGGCAGCTCCACCTGCCAGCCGTCATGGATCTCCTGCCGAAACATGCCGTTGGCGTAGCGGATGCCGTAGCCATGCGCGGGGATATTGACGGTCGCCATGCTTTCCATGAAGCAGGCGGCGAGCCGGCCAAGACCGCCATTGCCAAGGGCAGCGTCCGGTTCGAGCGCAGCAATGATGTCGAGGTCGACGCCAAGCGACGACAGCGCCTCGCGCATATTGTCCATCAGGCCGAGATTGGAGAAGGCATCGCGCATCAGGCGGCCGATGAGGAATTCCAGCGACAGGTAGTAGACGCGCTTTTCCTGCTGGGCGTAGGCCTCTTGGGTCGCCTGCATCCAGTGATCGACTATGCGGTCGCGTACAACCTTGATCGAGGCGGTGAGCCAATCGTACTGGGTTGCAACGTTGGTGCCCTTGCCGACCCTGTATTTGAGGGCTTGCAAGACTTCCTCGGCGAGCGTCTTGGGATCCGGGTTTTTGAGCGTGGGCAGAGGAGCTTCGGTTGTCATCGCGCGCGTCATGCTGCCTCTCGTGACGTTGCCAGGATCATGCGGCTTTCACCATCTCTGCCAATGCTAGTGCATCCCACCGGATGTTCAATCGATTCGGGTGATCGCAAGCCGGGTTGCCCTGCGGCAATTTGGCATTTGGAAACATCGCGTTTGGGCCCCTCGGCGATGGGCCTCAAGTTCTTGCTCAAGCCGCCAGCGCCGCTTCCGGCGGCACCTTGGCGCCAGTCATGAAGGCGACGGCGTCGGACATCGTATACTGCTTCGGATCGATGACACACAGGCGACGGCCGAGCCGATGAATGTGGATGCGGTCGGCCACCTCGAAGACATGCGGCATATTGTGTGAAATCAGCACGATAGGCAGGCCTCGGCGTTTGACGTCGAGTATGAGTTCGAGCACGCGGCGGCTCTCCTTGACGCCGAGCGCGGCCGTCGGCTCATCCATGATGACCATCTTCGAGCCGAAGGCGGCGGCACGCGCCACCGCCACGCCTTGGCGCTGGCCGCCGGAGAGCGTTTCCACCGCCTGGCTGATGTTCTGGATCGTCATCAGGCCAAGTTCGGTGAGCTTGTCGCGGGCACGCTTTTCCATCGCCGGACGGTCGAGCATGCGCAGCCATTCGCCGAGGAACCCGGGCTTGCGGATCTCCCGGCCGAGGAACATGTTGTCGGCGATAGACAGCGCCGGCGACAGCGCCAAGTTCTGATAGACGGTCTCGATGCCGGCCTCGCGCGCCTCCATCGGTGATTTGAAGGCAATAGGCTTGCCTTCAAGCCGTATCTCACCTTCGTCGGGGGTGACCGCTCCGGAAATGGCTTTGATAAGCGACGACTTGCCGGCGCCGTTGTCGCCAATGACAGCAAGGATTTCGCCCGGATAGAGGTCGAAGTCTGCGCTGTCGAGAGCGGTGACGCGGCCGTAGCGCTTGACCAGGCTGCGCGCGGTAAGGATCGGTTCGTGAGTCTGGTTCATGCCGAGATCTTCCTGATCCACTGGTCGATACCAACAGCGATGATGATAAGGGCGCCGACGGACAATTGCGTCCATTGCGGATCTGTCCCCCAAAGCCTGAGGCCGAGCGCGAACACGCCGACGATCAGCGCACCGAAGATGGTCCCGAGGATGGAGCCGCGGCCGCCGAACAGCGAAGTGCCGCCGATCACCACGGCGGTAATCGAATTGATGTTCTCGAACTGCCCGGCCTGCGGCGAGACCGATCCGATGCGTCCGATCAGGGCCCAGCCGGCGATGGCGCAAATGATACCAGTCAGCGTGTAGACCGCGACCAGCATCCGGCTGACGCGCACACCCGACAGCTCCGCGGCCTCCGGGTCGTCGCCGACCGCATAGACATGCCGGCCCCACGCGGTGTGATTGAGCACGTACCAGGCAATTGCCGCCATGATCAGCACCAACAGCACGCCATAGGTGAAGACGGCGCCCCCGATCCTGAATGATCCGCCGAAAAACTGCAGCAGCGGCGCCGTCGTCTCGAGATCCTGGCTGCGGATGGTCTCGTTACCGGAATAGATGAAGTTGATTGCAGCGTAGATCGACCAGGTGCCGAGCGTCACGATGAAGGGCGGCAGTTTCACCCAGGCGATGAGAATGCCGTTGATCAAGCCGCAAATCGCGCCGACAAGCAGCCCGACGGCAACGGCCACTGGCGCTGGGACACCGTAGTGCATGGCAAACTGGCCCATGACGACCGAGCTCAGCACCATGATGGCGCCGACGGACAGGTCGATGCCGGCGGTGAGCACCACCAGTGTCTGCGCGATGCCGACCATGCCGGTTATCGCCACCTGCTGGAGGATCAGGGTGAGGGTGAAAGGAGAAAAGAAGCGTCCGCCGACGACGACTGCGAACAGAGCCACCGAGATGATCAGAATGATCAGCGGCACCATGGCAGGGCTTTTGTGCAAGCGGTGCTGGATGCTCTCCAGCGTCGAGCGGGAATGCGTCTCGAATGAAGCGACGCTGGTGTCGCTAGTGGCCAGGACCGTCTCGAATTCCTGCGGTCCCTTGCTCCTGGTTGTTTCGACGCTCAAGTCGACCTCCCGCCTGTGATGTGGAGCGGCCGAAACCGCTCCACATTCTCTATTGTTCTTTTGAAGTTGAGCCGATCAGGGGATCAAATCAACCCCAGCACTTGCTGAGGCCTTGCTTCGTGTCGATGGATTCGATGCCGGCGGCAGGCTTGTCGGTGATCAGCGTCACGCCGGTGTTGTAGAAGTTCAGACCGGGCGACGGCTCAGGCTTCTTGCCGCTGTCGGCAAAGGTCTTGATCGCCTCGATGCCGAGCGAGGCCATGAGCAGTGGATATTGCTGTGAAGTGGCGCCGATCACGCCCTCCGCAACGTTCTTGACACCCGGGCAGCCGCCATCGACCGAGACAATCAGGACGTCCTTCTCCTTGCCGACGGCCTTCAGCGCCTGGTAGGCGCCCGCGGCCGCAGGTTCGTTGATGGTGTAGACGACGTTGATATCCGGATCCTTCTGCAGGCAATTCTCCATGGCAGTGTGCCCGCCATCCTCATTGCCGCTCGACAGATCGTGACAGACATTGCGTGCGTCGGTTTCGTCGCCGATCTTGTTGGGATCGCCGAGGTCGATGCCGAAGCCCTTCATGAAGCCTTGATCACGCTGCACGTCGACAGAGGGCTGGCTGGCGATAAGATCCATGTAGGCGATGTGCGCGTCCTTGGCCTTGTCGCCCAAGGTGGCCTTTGCCCAGGAGCCGATAAGCTCGCCGGCCTTGAAATTGTCGGTCGCAAACGTCGCATCCGCGGCGTCGGCAGGCTCGAGCTGGGTGTCCAGAGCGATCACCAGCACCCCTGCATCACGCGCCTTCTTCACCGCCGGCACGATGGCCGCAGTGTCGGTGGCGGTGATCAAAATGCCCTTGGCGCCGTCGGCGATGCAGGATTCGATCGCCGCAACCTGGCCCTCATTGTCGCCTTCCGCCTTGCCGGCGTAGGCCTTCAGATCGACACCAATTTCCTTGGCTTTCGCGGCGGCACCTTCCTTCATCTTGACGAAGAAGGGATTGGTGTCGGTCTTGGTGATCAAGCAGGCGCCGACCCCGGCGGCCGATGCCGTCGACGCAAAGGCCATCAGGCTCAGTCCGGCCGCGGCAAACACGGTGGATTTCAACAGTTTTGACGTGGTCACGATTTTCCTCCCATGGAACCATTTAGGATGCCGGCCAACCGGCACCTGCAGCGCGTCCGACGAAATCTCCCAGTGTCGACGCCGATCTCAAGAGACACCAGTCCGCCAGCACTGTCAATAATTAAATCACTCTTATTTATTATTGACATCGCGGGATTGTTCACCCACTCTAGACCAAAAGCATTGAGGGGAAACGACGGGAGGAACAGGGGTGGAGACCGGCGTTACGAGGCACGGTTCGCCCGATGCGGCCGAAAGCCGCCTGCACCGCGGCACCAATCAAAGCGGCATGCGGGACCACAATGAGCGGCTGGTGCTGTCGCTGGTGCGTCAGCACGGCAGCCTGGCCAAATCCGATATTGCGCGCATGACGGGCCTTTCGGCGCAGACAGTGTCCGTCATCATGCGCGAGCTGGAGGAGGACGACCTGCTCGTCCGCCAGGCGCCGTTGCGCGGCAAGATCGGCCAGCCCTCGATACCCATGGCGCTCAATCCCGACGGCGCCTATTTCATCGGCCTGAAGATCGGCCGCCGCAGCGCCGAGCTGGTGCTGATCGATTTCCTCGGCAATGTGCGCTCGATGCTGCAGCATTCGTACCGCTATCCGGCGCCGCGCGAGACGGTGGAATTCGTCACGAGCGGCATGAAGAAGATGCGCGGCGAACTCACCCCTGCGCAGGACAAACGCATCGCCGGGCTTGGCATCGCCATGCCGTTCGAATTGTGGAACTGGGCCGATACCGCCGGCGCGCCGCGTGAAATCATGGACGAATGGCGCCATCGCGACATCCGCGCCGACATCCAGGCGCAATGCGAATTTCCAGTCTATCTGCAGAACGACGCCACCTCGGCCTGCGGCGCCGAGCTCGTGTTCGGCCAGGCGGCGGGTGCGGCGCGCGATTTCGTCTATTTCTATATCGGCGCCTTTGCCGGCGGCGGCATCGTGCTGAACGGCCGGCTGTTTGGCGGCCCGACCGGCAATGCCGGCGCGCTGGGCTCAATGCCAGTGCCCGGGCCTGACGGCAAGCCGACGCAGTTGATCGACGTGGCCTCGATCGCCATGCTGGAGAAGGCGCTCAACGCACGCGGCGTCGAGGCCTCGCATCTGTGGACATCACCGGGGGACTGGGGCGAGATCGGTGCCGAGCTTGACGATTGGATCGCCAGCGCTTCGCAGGCGCTCGCTTATGCCATTGTGGCGGCGTCCTCTGTCATCGATTTCGAAGCGGCGGTGATCGACGGATGGATGCCGCTCGGCGTGCGCCGGCGGCTTGTCGATGCCGTCATCGAAGCCATCAGCAGGATCGACGGCGAAGGCCTGAGGCTGCCGGCCGTTCGCGAGGGAACGGTCGGCATCCATGCGCGGGCGCTGGGTGGCGCCAGCCTGCCGCTGTCGGAGCGCTTCCTCATCGGCTCGACCACGATTTCCCGGAGCTTCTGAGCATGCTGATCGGTATCCCGGCGCTGCTCGGCCCGGAGCTTCTGGCGATGTTGCGCGCCATGGGCCATGGCGACGAGATCGCGCTGGTCGACGGCAACTACCCGGCCGAACAGCAGGCACAACGGCTGATCCGCGCCGACGGTCATCATCTCGTCCCCGTGCTCGATGCGGTATTGAGCGTATTGCCTGTCGACGACGCCGTGCCGCAGGCGCTGTTTCGCGCCTCGGCCAAAGGCGATCCCCTGCTCGCCGATCCGGTTCACCATGAGATGGAAGCGATCTGCGCCAGGCGTGCGCCGGGCCGCACGGTGGTTGCGCTTGCCGGCGCCGACTTCTATGCACGGGTCAAGGCCGCGCACGCGATCGTCGCGACAAGCGAGCCGCGGCTCTATGCCAACATCATCATTCGCAAGGGCGTGATCTATCCGCCGGAAAGCAAGACTTCATGATTCTCTGCTGCGGCGAAGCCCTGATCGACATGCTGCCGCGCACCACAACCGAGGGCGAGCCGGCCTTTGCCCCCTATGTCGGCGGTGCCGTCTTCAACACGGCAATTGCGCTCGGCCGGCTCGGCGCGCCGGCCGGCTTCTTCTCCGGCCTGTCGTCGGATCTGTTCGGCGGCCAGCTCAGGGAGGCGCTGGGGGCCAGCGAAGTCAGCTCGACCTATGCGCACACCTCACCACGGCCGACCACGCTTGCCTTCGTGCGGCTCACCAATGGCCAGGCGACCTACACGTTTTACGACGAGAACACCGCCGGGCGCATGCTGACCATCGAGGACCTGCCGGAACTCGGCAGCGAGATCGAGGCCATGCTGTTCGGCGCCATCAGCCTGATCTCGGAACCCGCCGGATCGGCCTATGAGGAGTTCATGCGACGCGAGCATGAGCGCCGCGTGATGATGCTTGACCCCAACATCCGGCCAAACTTCATTCCGGACAAAGCCAAGCACCTCAGGCGCATCCGCAACATGATGGCGATGGCCGACATCGTGAAACTGTCGGACGAGGATCTGAACTGGTTCGGCGAAGCCGGCTCGCATGAGGACGTCGTCCGCAACTGGCTGGATCGCGGCCCGAAGCTGATCGTCGTCACCCACGGCAGCGAGGGCGCGGTCGGTTACAGCAGCCAGCACCGCGTCACGGTCGTGCCGGACAAGGTCGAGGTGGTCGATACGGTCGGCGCCGGCGACACGTTCAATGCCGGCATCCTCGCCTCCTTGCACGAGCAGGGCCTGCTGTCGAAGACGGCAATCGCCAGCTTGCCGGAAGAAGCCATCCACAAGGCGCTGACGCTCGGCGCCAAAGCCGCGGCGGTGACGGTATCGCGGGCCGGCGCCAACCCGCCATGGCGGCATGAAATCGCCTGACCGGCTGGTGCGCAGCCCATGGACTGCTCACCGGCGATCACTTTATGTTTCGTCCAGCCTGGCGGGCGGGATGCGAAGCCTGTATCAGGCCGGCCGAAGCCCGGATTTCCCCGCGTTTAAGAGGGCAGATCGGAAATCAGAGGTAACAGGCTGCGACACTTGAGCAATTCAGGGTTTTGCCCTGCGGCTTTCTCGGCCGTGCCAAGTCTGCTACCAGCGGCCGGTTATCTGGCTAAAACCGTTTGAGGCCGACATGCAGTTCATCGATCTTGGCGCTCAGCGCGAACGCATCCGCGACAGGCTGAAAGCGGCAATCGACCGCGTTGTCGACGAAGGCCGCTATATTCTCGGACCTCAGGTCACCGAATTCGAAAACAAGCTCGCCGCCTATATCGGCACCAAGCATGTGGTCGCTTGCGCCAACGGCACCGATGCGCTGCTGCTGCCGCTGTTTGCCGCCGGCATCGGCCAGGGCGACGCGGTGTTCGTGCCGAGCTTCACCTTCGCCGCCACGGCCGAAGTGGTGGCGCTGACCAAGGCCGAACCGGTGTTCGTCGACGTCGATGCCGACAGCTACAACATCGACGTCGCCAGCCTCGAGGCGGCGATTGCCATGATCAAGGCGGAAGGCCGGCTGAGGCCGAAGGCAATCATTCCCGTCGACCTGTTCGGCCTCGCCGCCGATTACGAGGCGATCATGGCCATCGCCAACCGCGAAGGCCTGATGGTCATCGAGGATGCGGCGCAGGCGACCGGCGGCTCGGCTGACGGCAAGATGTGCGGCTCGTTCGGCACCGTCGGCTCGACCAGCTTCTATCCGGCAAAACCGCTCGGCTGCTATGGCGACGGCGGTGCGATGTTCACCAATGACGATGCGCTGGCCGAACAGTTGCGCTCGTTCGCCTTCCACGGCAAGGGCGAAACGCAATACGACAATGTCCGCGTCGGCATCAACTCGCGGCTCGACACGCTGCAGGCGGCGATCCTGATCGAGAAGCTGGCCATCCTCGAGGACGAGATGGTGGCGCGGCAAGCGGTCGCCAATCGCTATGCCGAAGGTCTCGGCGATATCGTCAAGGCGGCGCGCAATCTGGGCGGCGGCCGCTCGGCCTGGGCGCAATACGCCATCGAAACGCCGAAACGCGACGGGCTCAAGGCACATCTCGGTGAAAAGGGCATTCCGTCGGTTATCTACTATGTGAAACCGCTGCACAGCCAGATTGCCTATCGCGATTATCCGCGCACGCCGACCGGCCTTGCCGTTTCGGAAGAGTTGCCGAAGCGCATCCTGTGCCTGCCGATGCATCCCTATCTGAGCGAGGCTGACCAGGACCGGATCATCGAAACGATCCGTAACTATATCGGCTCGAATTCGGCGCATGTAGCGGCGGCATAAATTCGAAAGTTTCGAAGCGTGGTCGCGGAGTACATCGACGAGTTCATCATGTTCTGCGCCGGGTTGTGGATGGCTGGCGTCGGCTTCGGATTTCTCGCGGACCCGTTCCAAGCTCGCCCGGGCCAGCAGCAAGCATGGTGGACCAACTTTGGGGTTCACTTCAAATGGATGGGACCGCTGTTGATCCTCATCGCGATATTGCTCGCGTTCGCGGCACCTTCCTAGACCCGCGTCCGACGGCAGCTCGGCACGGTCGGCATCGTTGATCAACAACCGCCGATTCAAGCTTTGCGCGTCAAGGCAGGCGATCATCGGCACCGATTTTGCGATGCTTTGCTGCGCGCCGCAGCATAGTCTGCACCTGGCTCCCCTTTAGGCTGGTTCTCATGAAGAAGATTGGTTTCCTCTCGTTCGGGCACTGGACGCCCTCGCCGCAATCGCAGACGCGGACGGCATCCGACGCGCTTTTGCAGTCCGTCGAGCTGGCCGTCGCGGCCGAGGAGCTGGGTGCGGACGGGGCGTATTTCCGCGTGCATCATTTCGCCCGTCAGCTCGCCTCGCCCTTTCCGCTGCTGGCAGCGGTTGGGGCGAAGACCAGCCGAATCGAGATCGGCACGGCGGTGATCGACATGCGCTATGAGAACCCGCTCTACATGGCCGAGGACGCCGGCGCCGCCGACCTAATCGCCGGAGGGCGTCTGCAGCTGGGCATCAGCCGCGGCTCGCCGGAGCAGGTAATCGAGGGATGGCGCTACTTCGGCTATGCCCCGCAAGAGGGCGAGAGCGATGCCGACATGGCACGCAGACACACCGAAGTGCTGCTCGAAGTGTTGCTGGGCAAAGGCTTTGCGCAGCCCAATCCGCGGCCGATGTTTCCCAACCCGCCCGGCCTGCTTCGCGTTGAACCACACTCGGAGGGCCTGCGCGACCGCATCTGGTGGGGCGCCGCCACCAACGCCACGGCGGAATGGGCGGCGAAGCTGGGGATGAACCTGCAAAGCTCCACGCTCAAATTCGATGAAGGCGGAAAGCCGTTTCACATCCAGCAGGCCGAACAGATCCGGGCTTTTCGTGAGGCCTGGAAGACGGCCGGACACACGCGCGAGCCGCGGGTGTCGGTCAGCCGGAGCATTTTTGCCTTGGTCGACGATCGCGACCGCGCCTATTTCGGCGGCAATGAGAGCGGAGATCAGTTCGGTTACATCGAGGCAGACAGGCGCGCCGTCTTCGGCCGCTCCTATGCCGCCGAGCCGGACATCCTCATCGAGCAGCTAAAGGGCGACGAAGCCATCGCCGAGGCCGATACGCTGCTGCTTACCGTCCCCAACCAGCTCGGGGTCGACTACAACGCCCATGTCATCGAGGCGATTCTGACCCATGTCGCCCCAGGCTTGGCCTGGCGCTGACGAGTTTGAACAATCGACGCCACAGGCAGGAACCTGCCCCTCCTGACCTGCTCAGGAGCCGAACAGGCGACTGTCCCAATATACGGGTTGATGCAGGCTGGCTGTGATCAAGGCAAACTCCGGATGGGTCGGATTGATCAACACGTTGTTGTCGAGGCGAGCCACGACGCTTGGCACGATCAAGATCGCGCTGCGGCGCTCGACATACCACGTCTCGCCGAATTCCTTGCTCACCTTTGCCGGCATCATATCCCACCCCGGCAGCGACGGCTGCGAAAATATCTCGTAGCTTAGCCCGCGCGGAACCATGATCTGGACGTAGTGCTGGTTGGGCGGCAGTCTGCCGCTGCCGTGCACCAGCTTTTCCAGCAACGCTGTCGAATAGTGCTCGCTGGTGTAAATCACTGGGCTGCCAGGCGTGTTCCAGCGGCCGGGCGCGATCGTCGAGCCCGTCGCGTCAAAGAACGGATGGATGCCGGCAGGATCGCCGATCCTGAAGCACGGCAGCGTCCGATCGAGTATCTGCGCCGTCAAGCGGCAGTGCCGTATTTCAGGCCTGCAAGGATATCGATCACCAGCTCGGCGCCGATCTCGTTTCGGATGACCATTTCGATCGGGCGTCGGTCTTCCAGCATGGGATGAGGTCGAAATAGAAAGTCACGAGCCTCATCTTCGATCTTCCAGACGTCGAGGGCCAAGTCCCATGCACGAGCCACCCGTGCCACCCGCATGCCCTCCTCCGAAGACAGTCGAAGAGCGCCCCTCTTGCGACGTTCATAGGTTGCCTTTGGAACGAGGCGGTATTTGAATTGGGCATCGGCCGGTGCCAGCAATTGTGAGACGCGTTCGAGCGCGCCGATGGGCAATCCGCCTTCAATTCGAGCCATCAGCCCGAATGGCGACCGTGCAGCCGTTTCCTTGGGCGACAGCCCCAGCACGTCGGCTATATTTCCAAATGCTAACATCTCTGCTTCCATTCATATGAAGCAGTATATAGCCTCACATGAGGCTGAATGCAAACGTTCTTGCGGTCTCACGGCTGGTTGCCGTCGGCTCGTTTAAGCATCGCAAATGCACGACTGATCCGTTGTAGCGCTGTGGCGTTGGCCAGCACTGCGTACAGCGCGAACCCACCCGCCAGAATCCAGGGCGAAGCCGCGCCCATGGCGGTCGCGACTCCGTCCGCGGCGAGCAGCACGCAAATGAACACCAGACGTTCCATCCGCTCGAAGAAATCCGGCCAACCATGGTTTTCTACGGGAATTTCCAGCGCCGTCCGTGCCTTGGCGTAACTTGTGAGTATCCCGCCGGCGAACGCGAACATTGCGATCGCCCACAGATCGGCGACCCAGCCGATTGCCGCAAAGACGGCCAATTCCTGATAACGGTCGACGACGGCATCGAAATAGCCACCGGCCTTGGTGCTCATATTTGTCCGGCGGGCTACCGCACCGTCCAGCGCATCGAAGGTGAAGGCAAACGCCAGGCAAAGGCCAAAGGCAAGACTTGAATGGTGATAGACATAGGCGGCCGACGACAAAGCGACGAGCACGAGCCCGCTAGCCGTAACCTGGTTCGGCGTCATGCCGATCCCGATCAGCGGAGAGGCGGCCTGCTCCCATAGCGGGTCGATGCGACTTTTCATGAGACCGGCGATCATGGCGGCTCCTCTGATGATGTCGTTTCACCGAGCTTTACCAGCAATTTGCGGGTTTGTTCCACCGTCGCTACCGTTCCAATTGGTCAAAGCGGGCCGAGACCGGGCTCAGCAACATTCTCAACTCGCCGCAACAGCGATTTCTTTTTGGCGAATGCGGCCGGCGGAATAAGGCGCTCGCCAAGCTGACGGAGCAAATCGAACGGCAGTCTGGCGGCAGCACCCGAACGATGTGACTATGATCGCTTGCGATCCGTGGGAAGCCGGCCGAAACTCGATGCATAAATTTCCACCCAAGTTCGCCTACCTGCTCGCGACCTCTGTCGGCGCGGGATTATCTCCAATATGGCCGGGCACGGTCGGCGCAATAGTTGGAGTGGCTGTTGCCGCAGCTCTGATACCTGCATCGCCTTGGCTGACCGTGCTTGCCTATGCGGCCCTGTTCGCCGTTGGCGTATGGGCGTCATCGCATGTTATCTCCCGTACCGGGGCGGAGGATCCGCAGATCGTCGTCATCGATGAGACCTTCGGCGCCGCCGCGACACTTTCCATGCTTCCGATCGACCCACTCTGGTGGGCAGCAGGCTTCCTTGCTTTCCGGTTTTTCGACGTCGTCAAGCCTTGGCCCATCCGTATCATGCATGACAAGGTAAGGGGTGGGGCCGGCATTATGCTGGACGACGCGGCCGCGGCTGTCGTCGCTGGGGCGTTGCTGCTCCTGCTGAACGGTTTGATTGACCATTTGCGGTAACGGCGACATTCGGTCTGCCAAGGCCACGGTGGTTCATCGGAGTTTAGCGCCACAAGGGAAGACCGGACCGATGCGAAGCCACAGGATCGCGGCCATTCCAGGCGATGGGATCGGCAAGGGAGTCGTAGCGGCCGGGCTTCGTGCGCTGGCCGTCTGCACCCTGGCATCGCCCGCATTCCCGGCGACGACATCGGCGTGCCAGAACGCAGGAGGCATCCGCACTCGCCGCCGCTCACCGATGGTGTTCGTGTGCCTGCGTGCGGAAACCAAACCCGTCAAGCGTTTCGATCAGCACCTGTACGGGATCAGGCACACCGTGCGATGACCGCCACGCGACAAAGCCGTCCGGCCTGACCAAGGCGGCACCGCCGCTTTCAACCCCGAGCGCGGAAGGCCACCGATGGTCCAAGTCAATCAGATCGTCATTGGCACCCAAGGCGTGGCAGGTCAGCGGCATTCCGAGGCGTTGGCTTATCGCGTCAGCGGCCTGACACCATGCTTCGTCAGCGCAGAGGAGAAGAAGATCGCGATCGCACAAATCGAGACTCGAAATCCGCCGGCCGGCGCGCCCGACCGCGAAATGCGGTAAACGCGTGCCAGGGCGACCCGACAGCTTGGCGGATTTTTGGAACGGGTGATCGTCCGGTGTGGATTCCCGAGCCACGATGCCTGCAGTGTAGCGTTGGCCAAATACCACGTCGTAATCCTCGACGATCGCAACAGGAGGAGGCAACCGCTTCGACGGATCGTCGAACCATTTCTGTAGGCGGGCGAGCGCTTGCGCCAACGTAGCCTCGATGACCGGCCTGCGCTCCATGTCATAGCTATCCAGCAACGAGGGATCGGCATGCCCGCGTGCTACCATCGCAAGCTTCCAGGCAAACAGGCTGGCAAGTCCGAGGGTTGATTACGTCCCCCCGGAGGGGCGGCGCCCGTGCACTACATCGAGTAGCAGGCGATAAGCGTCCCCGGCGCCGCTCGAAAGCATCTACAAAGTCAGTAGGCCATGCGTGCCGACAAGCGGCATCATGGTATCTACCTCGATCATGGGGAGTCGCCGACGGTCAGCGGCCATTGCCTATGCCGCGTAGTGGGATATCGGCGGCGGTGCGATGAACCTGCTATCTGCGCCAGCGCACTGCCAGGCAGTCCTGAGCTCGCGCGATCGAATTCAGGTCCATGGAACATCGCCTCATCCGACGACCACTTTACGACCGTGCTGATCCTCGCCGGTTGGTCGCCTGGCAAGTACCAGGCGACTTGGCGACGTGGTCCATACGATTACGCTGGCATCAGCGGCTTGACGCGGTCGACAATGGCGGCGACCGCTTCCTTCGGGTTCTTGCGACCGAGGACGGCGAGCTGAACCTCCTCGAGAAACGTCGACTGAGCGCGAGCGGCTTCGGGAAAAGCCGGGAAGGCTGGTCTCGCCTTGGCAAGGGCGGCAGCCTCGACCTTCGCCTGCGGCTGCGACCCGGCGAACGACGGCTCGGCATAGGTCGATGAGCGGACGGGGCCATTGCCGTTGCGCGCCATATCGAGTGTAGCCGCCTTGCTCGCTACGAAGCGGAGATAGCTCCAGGAGAGTTTCTTGTCCGCCGAATTGGCGGGAATGGCCATAGCCCAGGATTCGACGACCGGGTGCATTTCCTGACCGCTGCCGAGGGTCTTGGAGCCGGGGAACTCGATCGCCTTGATCTTTCCCGGCGCGGTCGACTGTTCCTTGTTGTTGAGCTGCGCGTAGCGGGCGAAAGGCAGCACCGCGAAGGCTGCGCGTCCCTGCTGCATCCAAGTCACCATGTCGTCATTGCGCGTCGTGGCGTAGCTGCGGGGGAGCGCCCCGGCCTTGAAGAGGTCGGCGAGCACGGACAGGCCTTTTTCCATCGCCTCCGGATCGGGGACCACCTTGAACTGCTTGTCGATGAAATCGCCGCCGAAGGCGCGGGCGAACATGACCGGGAAGACGGCGAGGTCACTCGCAAGGATCATGCCGACGACGGGCGTGCCGGACCTGGAGGTGAAGGTCAGCTTCTTCGCCTGCTCGACCAGCTCCTCCAGCGTGTTCGGTGGCGCCGAAATGCCGGTCTCCTGAAGCAGCTCCTCGTTGTAGAAAAGCCCCTGCGTAGCATGGCGCACCGGAACGCCGACGAGCTTGCCGCCGACGGTCATCGACTGGCGCAGGCCCTCGGCGATATCGTCGAAATCCTCGATCGGCTCGGCTTTCCGGAGGTCGTCTAGCGGCTCGAACAGCGAGGCGATCTGCGACGTCATGCGGTTGTCGATGACATAGCCGACGTTGAAATCGGTCTCGCTCAGGCTCGCCTCCCGGAATAGCCGGTCCTGGAGCGGATTGCTGTCGAGCGTGGTCCAGGATATCTGGGCATTGTTCTTGTCCTCCCAGGGCTTGATGACATTGCCGGCGGCGCCGGTCGTCAGGTTGGCTTGGTGGACGCGATGGCAAAGCACGTTCAGCGTCTTTACCTGGGCATGGGCCAACCGACCCAAGGCACCCGTCGCGCCGGCGGCCATCGCCGTCGTCAGCAGGGCTCTGCGTGTCATGTGCAAAGGCATTGTCTTCCTCCCTTTCTCGGTGACGTCGTCACCCCTTGGTCGCGCCGGCGGTCAATCCGGCGACGAGAAACCGGTTCATCAGGACCACGAAGACGAGAACCGGCAGCAATTGGACGGTAGAGGCAGCAAAGAGCACGCCCCAGTCGACGCCATCGATCGAACTGATCATCTCCGAAAGGACCAGAGGCGCGGTCTTGGCGTGGTTGGCGGTGAAGATATAGGCGAACAGAAACTCGTTCCACGCGAAGACGACGACGAAGACGGCGACGGCGAGCATGCCGGGCGCTACGAGCGGCAAGATGATCTTCACAAGGATCGTCAGCGGCCGCGCGCCATCGAGGACGGCCGCCTCGTCGAGTTCGCGCGGTACCTGGTCAATGAACGTGCGCATCAGGAGCGTGCCGAGCGAGACGAAGAAGGTCGCGTAGAGCAGGATCAGCACCAGATGGGTGTCGTTGAGCCCGAGCCGATTGACGACCGGGAACAGTGGCAGCGTCACGACGATCGGCGGGATCAGCCGCGATCCGATCAGAAACATCACTGATCCCTCCAGGAAACGGACGCCTCGATAGCGCGAGTAGGCAAAACCGGCGAGCAGACTTGCCATGACGGCAAGCGCCGTCGCCCCGGTGGTGATGACCAGGCTGTTGACGAGCCCGTCGAAAAAGGCCGGCCAGCGCTGCCACAGCGAGGCGTAGTGCTCGAAGGTCGGTTCGAAGAAGAGCTCCGGTGGAACCGCGAAAATCTCGCGACCGGGTTTGAACGACGAGAGCACGATGAAGCCGATCGGAAACAGTGACCAGACGACGATTGCCGCAACAGCGAGCGTCTTTCCGGCACCGATAGCGAGACGCCTAGAACGCATTGGCCATGGATTCCTTGCGCAGCCGCCACACATAGCCAGTCGCAAGCAGCAGCGAGATGACGACCATCATCCATGCCGTCGCGGCCGCCGTGCCGAACGAGTTGTAGCGGAAGCCTTCCTGATAAAGATAAACGGAAACGACCTCGGTCGTGCGTGCCGGGCCGCCCTGGGTCAGGAGCCAGACCTCGGAAAAGAGGCGGAACGCGAAGATGTAGCGGAAGAGCAGCGCGATCAGCATCGCTGGCGCCAGAAGCGGCAGCGTGATGTTGCGGAAGAGCTGGAACGCATTGGCTCCGTCGGTGCGCCCAGCCTCGTAGAGCTCCTTCGGAACCGCGAGCCGTGCCGCATAGAGGATGATGAATGTGAATGGCAGGTGCAGCCAGATCGTGAGCAGGCCGACGAGGATGAGGCCGTGAGAAGGGATGAACGTCCAGTCGAGCGTCGGCAGACCGGTGTATCGCAGCATCAGCGTGATCGGGCCGACGTCTGGATCGAACAGGAAGCGCCACATTGCGACCGCCGTCACCTCGCTGATGGCGTAGGGAGCGAGCACCACGACGAGCATGACGCGCTGGAGGGGAAGCCCGGAGGCGAAAAGCAGGGCCAGGCCAAGGCCGAGCAGCAGTTCGATATGAACCGCAACGGCGACGACGAGGACCGTGTTCCAGATCGAACCCCAAAAATATGGATCGGTGAGGACGCGGATATAGTTATCGAGCCCAACGAAGCTTGCCGATTGGCCGAATGACGAGGCCTCGAAACTCAGCCACAGGACGAAGATGGAGGGCAGCACGATGATCCCAAGCACCAGGAGGTGCACGGGCGTCGCATAGAGATAGGCAGGCGAAAACGCGAAGCGCCGCCTCTTGGTCTCGCCAGCCGCTTCCGCCGCCCCTTCCCCTCTGTGGCCGACGGACGCCTCGGAACCAAATGCCATTGCTCCTCCCTGAGCGGTTGCGCGTCAGCCGTCCCTGGCGGCAAGTGGAACGGTGCCCTCCACCGTCGTTCGGTACATCACCCGGCGATATCCGGGATAATCGTTGATGGCAGTGTGCAGGACGTGGGGATTGTTCCACATGCCGAGCGTCTTCGGTTCCCAACGCAGCCTGCAGTTGAACTCGGGCCGGACAGCCCGCGCCATCAGGAAGTCGATCATCGGCTTGCTTTCTTCCTCCGTCATCCCCTTAAAATTGGTCATCACGCTGCTGACGAAGACATAGCGCCGGCCAGTCTCGGGGTGCCGACAGATCACAGGGTGCTCGACGACGGCATTCTCGATCGCCTCGACATCGGCCTTGACGCCGAGCCGGCTGTGGGCCGCGTTGATGGCGAAGACCCCGCGGCCGCTATGAACGCCCGTCAGCCCTTGCAGGATCTCGACCAGCCGCGGCGAAAGCGAGTCATATGCCTTCTCGAGGCTGGAGAAGCAGGTGTCGCCGCCAACCGGCGGCACCTCTTCACCGTAGAGGATCGTAATGCCCGGTGGCTTCGGTAGCCAGGCGAGGTCCATGTGCCAGTCCTCGCCGATCACCTTGCCCGTGTCGTCCGGCTCGCGCACGAAGCGCACGATATCGTCGAAGCCGTCGATCGGCGTGTGCACCGGATTGCCGCTAAATGGTCCGAACCGGCGGGCGACCTTGTGGACGCCGGCGGCGTCAAGCTCCTGATCGCGCACGGCGAGCGCATGATATTTGTAGAGCGCGCGGCGAACGTCCTGGAAGGCATCCTCGCTCGTGCTCGCCAGATCGATCCCACGAATTTCTGCACCGAGCGCTCCAGTGAAGGGGCTGACCTCGAAACGGGTGAATGCATCATCGCGCAGCACGTGATCCTCCCTAATACGCGCCTCGTCGCCATCATGGGCTGGGCTGACTTACCTGTAAGTAAGTAACTTGAAAGCCAAAGGCTGTCAACTCACCCTCGCTTTGATCCACCGGATGTCTAGCCTCGACCCGAGCCCTTCCCCGCATCCTGCCAAGCGGCGCGGATGATCGCGGCGAGCGCTGCGAAAGTCCTGGCGACCTCGTCGAAGCTTCCGGTGTCCTGCGTCATCGGTGGACAGGACAGAAGGGTAATGCGCAGCATGTGCACGAGCTCGTCGCTGAGTGTGTGGGAGGAAAGCTCTCCGTCCTTCACCGCCTGGTCCACCGCATGACGCAGGCTCTGATCATAGACCCGGTTGACGCGCTCCAGGGCACGTTCCGCTGGTTCGCCGAGAACCGGGAGGTCGTGGCGAAGGCGCGAAAGCGGGCTCCACATATTGCGGGCTCCCTTCTCAGCGTTGAAACGTTCGTAGAAGCGGCGCAGATCCTCGAGCTGCATATCGAGACGGTCGAAGAACCGGATATCGGGGGTCGTCCAGAAGCGCTTGATGCGGGCCTCGGCGTTGGCGGCGAAGTCCGCGATCAATTCCTCCATCAGCTGACGCTTGTTGCCGAAGTGATGATGGATGTTGGCGCGCGTCGTGCCGATTGCCGTCGCTATATCGCCGAAGCTGAAACCATCGTGGCCGCGCAGGACATAGAACTCGGCCGCAACCTCTTTGATTCTGCTGCGGGTAGAGTGCGCCTCATCGCCGGGAGATCCTGAAGTGTTGGCTCTCATATCCCTTCCGAAATTCATGCCGCCGTTGGACGATCAGTATACGGGAGCGAGCTGCCCCCCCGTTTCATACATGGATATTCTTCTACGCACGAGTGGAAGTAATTTGCGCCAGGTGCAGACATTCGCGAAGCATCTTGGCGGCAGCGATTAGCTCGGTGCGGCGGGTGAGTAGATACGGGATGCGTGTATCGAACTTCAATCGGGTTCGCGCCCTTGACTAGAATTCCGGGTCAAGCAGGGCAGTCAGCTTGCCGGGGGCACGCCGCAACTCAGGCAGTGAATAGCGGCTGCGCATTCGCTGCGCCGACCACTTCCCGCATTGTCACGATGGTGCGGAACGCCCTCACGTTCGAATTGGCGTGGAAGACTTCCCGCGCGAAGACATCGTACGCCTCCATCCCCGGCAATTGCAGGAGGAGTACGAAATCGGCTTCACCGGTGACATACCAGGCCTGACGAACCTCCGAGCGCCCGCGGAGCTTGCCGATGAAGGCGTCCAACTCGACAGCGCTCTCCCGTTCCAGGGAAACGAGCACATGGATGGTTAGCGGCAGGCCCACGGCCGCCGGCAGAACGACGGCAATATCCGCCGCGATCACGCCATCCTTCCGCAGCCGGCGCAGGCGGCGCAGGACCGCGCTCTGGGAAAGCCCGACCTGCTCGGCGAGACGCCGCGCCGGGATCTGATTGTCGCGCTGAACCAGCGACAGTAGCACATGGTCGAAGCGATCGAGGGCGGCGGTTTTCGTCATTTGGACAGGCATCTATGACGAAATCAGGCAGCTGGGCAACGACAATAGGCGCCAAGCGCCATCGTTTCCGGAATAGAATTTCGCCTCATGACCACGGACACACAGCCGGGCTTTGGCTCCGATCTCATTGCAGCGCTGTTACAGCGCCTGTCGCCGTTTTATGCACCGACACCGCTGCTCGACCTGCCAAATCTGGCTGCGAGCCTGGATGTGACCCAGGTGCTTGCCAAGAACGAGGGCCACCGTGCCCTGGGCAGCTTCAAGTCCCTCGGCGGCACGTATGCCGGTCTGTGCGCTCTCGCTCGCACTACCGAGATGGATATCGATGAACTGCTCGATCCAGAGCGGGCCCAGACGCCGCTGCCGGCGCTAATCACGGCCAGCGCCGGCAATCACGGACTTGCCGTCGCCGCGGCGGCGAAGTTTGCCGGCGGGAGGGCGAGGATATACCTCCACACGGGCGTTCCTGCGGCGCGGGTGCGGCGTATCGAGTCCCAAGGCGCCGAAATCGTGTGGGTCGACGGCACCTATGACGATGCCGTCGATCGGGCCTCTGCGGCAGCCCGCGCCGGAGAAGGTATTCTGGTGGCCGATACCTCGAGCGACCCGGATGATCCAGCGGTCGCTGATGTCGTCGCTGGCTATGGCGTGATTGCTGCGGAAATCCGTCGCCAAGTCGACGAGATTGGCCATCTGAGGCCAACCCACCTTTTCGTGCAGGCCGGTGTCGGTGGACTTGCCGCCGCCCTGACGACTGGGCTGAAGGACTGGCTGATGCCTCCGGCCATGATCGTCGTGGTAGAACCAGAGGCCGCAGCCTGCGTCGCGGCCGCGCTGTCGAAAGCACGGTCGGTGCGGATATCCGGCGATCTCAAGACGTCGGCAGACATGCTCGCCTGTGGCGAAGCAGCCGCATCGGCGCTCGGCGTACTCCGCCAAGGCAACGCTCGGGTCATAACCGTGTCCGAAGCGGCGCTTGCCGACGCGAAGAGCCGGCTTCGTGAGGCAAACGGTCCAGGCACAACCCCGTCGGGTGCCGCCGGCCTCGCCGGCCTCGCCACCGCCGTCGCGGCTTCCGGCCTGTCGCAGGAGCTTGCGCTCGACGGATCAAGCCGGGTGCTGATCATCGTGACCGAGGCCGAACTGGAGAAGGACGCATGACGATGGCACCGGACCCGGGATCATTGAACAGAAGAGCGGCTGGGCCACGGACTGCTCGATATGCCCGCATTCCAGACCCAACGCAGAACGGGTCCATGAAACTCATCTACCAGACCCACTCCCCCTACGCGCGCAAGGTTCTGGTCTTTGCCCACGAGGCGGGGCTTGCCGGACGTCTGCGCGTCATTCATCAGGAGACGAGCCCCATCAATCGCAACGATGATGTGTTTGCGATCAATCCGCTTGGCAAGGTGCCCGTTCTCGTTCTCGACGACGGCTATGCGATCTTCGATTCGGGCGTAATCTGCGACTATCTCGACAATCTCGAAAGCAGTCGTCGGCTCATCCCCGAAACAGGGCGGGCCAAATGGTCCGCCCTGCGCCTCCAGGCGCTTGCCGGCGGCATGTGCGGCGCAGGCATTTCCATTCGCTGGGAAAACGAGCGCCGCCCTGAACATCTGCGTTATCCCGCCTTGGGCGCAGGCATGACGATGAAGCTTATCGAATCCTATGACTTCGTGGAACGTGAGGTCGAATTCGACGCGCCGCTCCATGTCGGCCACATCGCGCTAGCCACTTGTCTAAGCTGGCTGGAATTCCGCGGACTGCCCGACTTCCTGCAGGGAAGGCCACGACTGGCACAATGGTATAGATCCTTCGTGGAACGCCCTTCAATGCGTGCCACACCCTACGACGGCGACACGCGAGATTGATATCGATCGCCAGGCTTTCGAATCCAGTATGTGTCGGTCATCAGCCAAGCATTCTCGAAGCCAAGAGAAAGCCTGC
Source organism: Mesorhizobium sp. M0500 (assembly GCF_040321165.1). Taxonomy (NCBI): domain Bacteria; kingdom Pseudomonadati; phylum Pseudomonadota; class Alphaproteobacteria; order Hyphomicrobiales; family Phyllobacteriaceae; genus Mesorhizobium; species Mesorhizobium sp. M0500. The sequence continues at coordinate 32,781 of NZ_JAMYRB010000003.1, read as the reverse complement.
GCTTCAGCCGGCCAGGACCGCGGCTGCGATCCGCGCGCGCGGATCGGGGAAATTTCGGACGCAATGATGTTTCGGACTGCTCCCGACGGCATAGATCGCTCGTGGAACGCCGTGCCGCACGCTACGACGGCGACACGCAAGATTGACATCAATCTCTAGGCTTTCGAAATCCAGTATGTGTCGGTCACCAGCCAACCGTTCTCGATGCCATTTTTTGGTCGCCCTCGGTGATATTGCGCGAGACGGGTGACCTTGCCTCGCGCAGTCTTGAGGGCGGCCATCAACGCCTTTTCTTCGTCACTGCGCCTAGCTCCGCTGCAGGGGTAAAACCCGCATGGCATAAGTGATCTTACAGGAAACGCACGGCCAGCCCTTTCCAGAAGCATCATGAAGCCTCGTTGGTCTTCACCTGTGAACGGCAGCGCCATCCGACCCTTGTCGGACAAATTTGAAAGCCACCGTTCCGGCACGTGCGTCACTCCGGCAAAGGCGGCCACGACATCGAGGTTTGGCAGATCGACTGCCTGCGTTGCATCACCGGATATCACTTCTACATGGGCATAATGAGCAAGATTGCTTTGCGCTCGCCGGGCCAGTTCTTCGTCGATCTCATATGCAATCACGCGGCCTTCAGAACCCGTCAGTTCAGCGAGGATGGCGGTGAAATAGCCGACACCAGCACCCACCTGAAGGACAGTCTGGCCGGCGGCGACGTTCAGATGGTCGAAAACCAATGCCCAAAGCGACGGCAAGCCGCTGTTTAATCCGCGCTTTTCGTCAAGCGAGACCAGAACGTCGTGGTAAATCTCGTGAAGTGCGGCTGAAGGGCTGGTATGGACCGCCCCGATTTGCAATCTCGAATGGATACGCCAAGGCCCGTTGCCAAGGTACTGTTCGCGCGGAACCTTTGCGAAGGCCTCGATGACTGCAGGGTTGTGCAAGACAGGCGATGAGACACGCAGGTCTTCGGCAAACCACCGGCGCGGTTCACTAACATCGGTTCTGGTCGGCATGGAATATCGGCTCCCGGATTGCGCGTACCCGAGTCATGCTCTCAGAAAACCGAACGGCGGCAAAGGGTGCCTATCCTCGCGTCCGCCCTGCAGTCGAAGTGATTCGGAGCCGTTGGATCAGGCAAGCTCCGACTTGAGCACGATCATTGCAAGCTCGCGCCAAGTTCGAAATTAGGCCAAGACAGCGCTCGTGCATCCACGTCGGTGATCAGCATATGGCCCGGCGAGACTGTGATGGAGATCGCGAGTTCGGCACGAGCAAGAGCGTCTTGGGCGGTCAGGCTGCTCGCCCAGAATACAGGGATCTCCCCGTCCAAGACTTCGACGGCATCACCCCAGTCGGGAGCCATCAAATTTCGGATGCCGACCGTCGTGGGCTCTCCGACATGGATGGGAGACCCGTGCGCATGCGGAAAGCGCGCGGTGAGCACGCGAACCTTGTCGACTTCGCTATGCCGTATCGGACGCATGGAGACGACCATTTCGCCACCGAACGGTCCGACTTGGGACGTCTCGATCTTGGTGCGGAACTTGGGGGCGGTTTTTCCACGGCCGATACGCCGGAGTTTCACGCCTCGTTCGACAAGTGCGGCCTCGACGGTGAGCGAACTGCCGAGCGCGAAGGCCGCAAAGTCATCTTGCCACAGGTCGATGATGTCTGTGGTCTGGCGGATCATCTCGCCGAAGTGATAGATGCTGCTGTGGTGCATCGGTCCGGATATCGATATCGCCCAGCGCAGGCAGAAATGGGCTGCCCGCACGGCTCACACCGACCAAAGGGCAGGGTTTCGGATTGCGGACACAAAACTGATAGAAATCGGCGGCAAAGCTGCGCGGCACAATCACGACGTTGGCCTGGAGCTTGCCGCGCGCAAGCCCTCCTGTATGCCCTTCATAGGCACCCATCCTGACGAGTCTGCGCAATCTGCCCGCATCGACCATTCGCAAATCCTCGTAGATCGGTAAAGTGATCGGGCGAGCCATGGCTTCCAACGGATGCGCGTTTCAACGACACGTCGAGAGCGCGTAAGATCATCGGCGGGTCTGCCGCTTGTCAAATCATCAGAATCTTTCCTCATTGATAAATCGTATTTATTGGCCGGCGAAGGATGGCACTTTTTATTAGCTTTTGCTCATATTTATTTTCATTGACACTCGCGGCAGCCGATCGCTTCTATCTGTCGGCTTGCCTCATGCAGGAAACCAAGATCGCGGTTCATGACTTAGGCGGGCTGACATCGGAAGCCAAATCGGCAGGCTACGTCCTGGCGTGCTGCAGCCGCCCGCAAGGCGACGTTTTGCTTGACCTGTAATTGCCATCCGCATCGCGGGTCAGCTTTTGCGTTCCATAGCCAAGCCATAGTGTTGCGACCGCAATGTGATTAGCGTTTCGGAGCCTGTTGTCCGGCTGCACGGGAGAGTTCACCGCCGCTGAACCCCTTAAATTAATTGCAGTTTACCTCATTCAAACAGACGAGGACAGTATGCAACCCCGCCCCTAGGGTAAGAGGTCGTTCTGTCGATTTGTTCGGGAGAAACTATTGCAAGTCGTGTGGAACCAGAAGCAAGTTCGCGATTCTTCATGCAGACACTATTGGAGTTCATGTGCTCGCATCCCATAGGGGGAACGTTGTCGAAGGACGAGTGGGGGAACAACGATTTTCTCGGTGTTACCGCAAAAATCTATAAACCCCATTCGGTGATATGCCGGCAGGAGGACGACAACAGTGAGATATTCATTGTAAAATCGGGCTGGGGCATACTTTATCAGGCACTGCCGGACGGAGAGCGGCAGATCATAGACACTCCCCTCAAGGGGGATGTCGTCGGTTTCCGTGGCTTGGACGGACCCCGTCTTGCGTCGCTGGCGTCCATAACCGAACTAGCTGTTTATGAAATTTCCAGTAAGGAACTGGTCGAGGCCATCCTGTCGGAAGGCCGAATCGGGAAGAAGATCGCCTGCTCTCTGGCGCGCCTGAACGCCATCCTTGCCGAACATCTCATGAATACCGGGCGGCGGAACGCGATGAGGCGTACCGCCCACTTCCTGCTAGAGTTGGAGGTGAGGCTCTCCAGGGTTGGGCTGTCGGCGCATGGAAGGTATGAGTGTCCTCTTGCCCAGCATGAACTGGCCGACATACTCGGCATGACCACGGTTCACGTCAACCGAACGTTAAGGGAGCTCCGCAAGGCCGATCTCGTCTCTTTCAAGTCAGGCCATGTAGAGGTGATCAATCGCAAGAAGCTGGTCGAAACAGCCGGATTCGACAGCGAGTATCTCAGGTAGCGGCTATCTCTCTTGAAGAGATTATCATGACGGGCGGCAACTCGGCCTGTCGCACCGAGGCCGGTGTGTAGCTGAAATATGCGCGGAGCCCCTTTTACTGCGGCAGATCCACGGGTGGGGCTCAAGCTAAATTGTTGAGCCATGGCTATCAGCGCGGTGCGCTAACCATGTCAACGGCACCTTCAGGAGTTCTGGTCTACCGCGGGAATCGCCGAAGGTACCAGCCGATCAACATTCGGCTGCCTGCTAGGTGAGATGGCCAAGTGGTCCTGTGCATGCGTCTTCAGGCGGATTGCAGCCCTTTTGGTCCGGCTTGGCGCCGGTTCCCTGAAAATTATGAAAAAAGCAACCTATGTTAGAGACTGCTTATAAATAAACCCTACACTTACCCAAGTTGGGTGTCTGCTGGGTCGGGAACTAAACAGGACGCAAATGGAGTAATCGAGCCTCGACGTTTCACAAGGCGCAATACCAAGTTTTTCAATGCCAGAGAATGCGGAAACCATATCGGCCGGCGCAAGGCGGCTTGTGTGGAAGAGCGGGTATTGATATGGGCTCCACAGCAGGACTGCACAATTACACTTCGGCAAATCGATCCGGAGTCCCGTCCGGTGGAACGGAAACCGTCCGCGGGCAGACAGGCAGGGAATGCCTCCTCATTCTGGACGGAAGGGCACTAGACCGCGAGTGTCTCGCATCGGCTCTCGTGGACCACGAACTCGGTATGGATGTCACCGCGTGGCGTTCCGTCGAGGAATGGCGCGTCGGAAAGAGCTCTGCCCCTCCCCTTGCAGCCATACTCTTCAACCTTGGCAGTCGGAAGGTTACAGATTATGGCCTCGCTGACGAGATCAGGCACATTTCATCCGAGTTCAAATCGGTCCCTGTGGTCGTCCTGGCCGAGACAGAAGACCTTGCCCAGATACTGACCGCTCTCGAATGCGGTGCACGCGGCTACATCCCGACCTCTGTTGGAATCGATGTCTGTGTCGAGGCAATCAACCTCGCGGCAGCGGGAGGCATCTTCGTGCCGGCGAGCAGTGTCCTTGCTATGCGGCACCTGATAGAGTCGGGCCGCCGCGACACGCAGCCTTTGGCGGGCATTTTCACGCTTAGGCAGGCCGAGGTTGCGCTAGCGCTCCGGCGCGGCAAGGCGAACAAGATCATCGCCTACGAACTGAATTTGCGCGAAAGCACGGTGAAGGTCCACATCCGCAATATCATGAAGAAGCTAAAGGCGACCAACCGCACGGAAGTCGCCTGCAAGGTCAACGATCTTCTCTCAGAAGGAACTCTGCCTGAAGAGTGAGCCCAAGTATAACACTGCCCACCTTGGGTGAATCCTGTGGCCATGTTCGGCTATTCGCCCTATCAAACATGTATTGTGAAAGTCGAAGGGCGGAATCGGCGGCTAATCGGCTGTCTAAGCAGGCTCGGGGAAGGTGTGTCTTCCCACCCATCCTATGGCCTCCTCGATCGTATCGAAATTCTTGTGCTGCCCGCTCAGCAGCCCGAATCCCGTTTCGAGGAACCATTTGCCTTTCGTGGAATATGCTTCCTCGTCGATTTGGGTAAGGACCGCCACCAATTGGTCGCGTTTCCACACCAGCACCCCGGATTCTCCGCCTTCAACCGTTCCGATCCGGACTTCGCTGAATGACAATCCAGAAACAGTCTTCGCTTGGCCCATTTTGATGAATTCCTCAGATTCAAAATGGCAATAAAATCCGTGAGCTTTGCAATTTGTTATCAAATCACGCAGTGAGTTCGAGCCGTTTGAGGCGATCTAATTCGGCAATCGACGCTATTGAGTACAGGCGACAACGCGTAAGGAAACCGGATCTGAGACGACCGCCGCCAATACAAAGGGCCGGGTCGTGGTCACATCGGCGCCGTCCACATGATGCGTGCGGTCTCCACCGCGCTCCTTCGCCCAGCCCGGGAACGATTTGAGCCCTATGCCTTGTTGATCGGCAACGAAGTTTGGCACAGGGATGCGCCAGCCCAAACGAAGATCTATCGCAGGTCATATTGGATGATCATCATCGAGAAAGAGGTATCCGTTTTGTGCTTCAGGCAGGTCATGCGGATGGTGAGCTGACTGAGGTTCTATCGTGTCGTTCCCCGTCGGGCCGTCGCCAGACGCTGGAGTAAGCATACCATGGTTCATTGCCCAAACTGCGGCCTGTGTTCGGTTGCGAACCCGAACCTTTCGAAGGATGGCCTTGACGTGTACCTTCACTGTAGCCTCGGCGATATTAATCTCGCGCGCGATGACTTTGTTGGATTCCCCTCCGATCAAGCGACGCAGAATGGACTTCTCCCGATTTGACAAAATCACTAGTTCTTCACCTTCAATCTCCACTTTAACTGCAGCGCTCGGTAACTCAGCAGCTACAGCATCATTTCTCAACCCTTGTCTGATATCTTCAATTACCATCGAAGTTTCCGTAGGCAACACGATTTGCCCTAGCGTAACCAATTCGAGAGCTTTAATGAACGTGTCGTAAGCAGCGACCTTTGTCAGATACCCGTTAGCCCCGGCACGAAAAGCTGAGATTATATTGGTCGTTCGACAGTGATCGGCTAGCGCAACGACATGGCTGGTCGGGTAGATCGCCTTAAAGTCTGCAATTTGTGCGAACTCAGCATCCGCATCAGTATCGCCGACATCTATGATGAGCAAGATGGAACGGTGCTGGGGTAGCGGCTTCTGCAGAAGATCGTGAACAGTCGCCGCGGAGAAAAGAATACGAAAATTTGCCGCATTCAGGGTTCGACTAAGCGCTTCTCGAAGCAACTCGCTCGGCTCGACAAGCACCGTTATGAAAGATTTTCTTGTCATCATCGCATTCTCGCTCGGCGCGATTGGGATACACATGTCGATTGGGATGCTCCAAAGCGCCAGCCGCACAGTTTCTTTTGTTCTTAATGTTACGCTCGGAAACCCTTACACCCAAATACCATCTTTAGGCGTAGGGCAGCATCATCGAGGCGTATCCGAATTCTTCAACCTGGGGCTTTTGGTCAAGGGCACGAGCTCTTGGTTTCAGCAGCTCAGGGAGGCGGCCATCGTAGCAAAGGACTGCGCGGCCGTGAGGATTGCCAGGGCTTGTTTTCCGGTGGGCGTGGTGGTGCCCCCGATCTGGCGGGAGAGCGTCGCGGTTTATGCGGCGAGCGGCGGGCTCAGGCGAGCCGCCCCGCGGCAGTCGACCACTCGGGGATGTCGCGCAGGGCCGGGTGAAGCCGACACTGACGCGGGCACGCTGATCTGAGCACACGCCGCACACGCCGAGCTTCAGCAGCTGAGGCAATGCGTGCCGCGGCCGATTTAGGGTAACGCTGCAAGGGATCTTGCTTTGTCGGGGCCGGAATTCTAGCCAGACGTGAGAGCCGACGAAAGAAACGCGATGCGGCCAGTTTCGCTATGATTACCCGATAGGATTGCCAAGACTGACGGCTTGGTCGCGTCGTTCTTCTGGGCCCGGACAACATAGTGGGAAACGGCCCAGCTATCCTGCCAATGCATGTCGGAGCCACAGAGACGCACGTCGGCAAACCAAGTTTCCGGCCCTCCGTTTCGTTCGATCGCGTTTGTCCTGTCACCATCGAGGAAGCTCTCCTGGAGCGCAGCAATCCGGTTGGACGAGTTTGCCCCAGATTCTCCTTTATCCGAATGGAGTGCCCACAAAGGGACAGTTGTGCTGCCGGCGGTGAAGGGTCACGATCCGGTCGAGCCTTGCTCGACCGGATCGGACGCATCGGGCGGGCGGGATGGCCACCATCGAAAGAGAAAGCCACACGCCATGGCCGTTAATACAGAATTCAATTGCGAGCCCGTCGCTCCCTCGTCACAGGCGGCCCAGCGCAGGGGATTGAAGGCCATCCTGCTTGTCTTCGGGCTCTCCGGGGTCGCCGCCTTGGGCGGGGCCGCGGCCAAAAACTTAGGGGCACTAGAGATTGTTTCCAGAGCCGTGGCACAGGTCAAGGAAGTCTCCCGACCCGTGATGCAGCCCGTGAGACAGAAGGTCGAAGATGCCTCCGCAGCCGTGATACAAAACGTCGAGGCGGCCTCCGCAGCCGTGGCGCAGAAGGTCGAGGCTGCCTCCGCAGCCGTGGCGCAGAAGGTCGAGGAAGTCTCCGCAACCGTTGTGCAGAGGGTCGAGGATGTCTCCGGGGCCATGATGGAGACGGCCGACGATGTTTCCGGAGCCGTGATGCAGAAGGCCGAGGATGTCTCCGGAGCCGCGGGAGCCGTGATGCAGAAGGTATCTGCTGTCATCAATGGCTGGCAAGAACAACCGGTTCAAGCCATGGACGAACCTTCCCGTGCGATCGCGTCAGGACCGAATGCGGCGGGCGTGGCGTCAGTCGAACGGAGTGTCGAAACCAATGCCGAACTCCCCAAAACCCGCAGCAAGGCACCAAGCGTGCCCACCGGATACCTGTTTGGCGTCGGCGATCGCCTCAAGGTCGCGTTCTACGAGCGCGTCGAGGTCGAGGAAGACAAGTGGGGGCGCGCGCCCTCGGCCTTGCGCGGCATCCTGCAGCGTCCGGAACTGAGCGGCGAATATATTATCCAAGAGGACGGCACGATTTCCGTGCCCTTGCTTGGCTCCATTCCGGTCGCCAACAGGTCTACGCAACAGGTACAGGCCGACCTGGTGGAAACCTTCAATCAACTGCTGGGCCGCGAGGGACTGGTCAACGTCCTGCCGCTGGAACGCCCGCCCATCTACGTGCTGGGGCCGGTCAAGAATCCAGGCTCGTTCAAGTACGCGGCCGGCATGACCGTCCTGCACGCGATCGCGCTAGCAGGCGGACTGGACCGGGCCGAGGGCGAGCCGTGGCAGAAGATCGAAGCCGTACGCGAGATCCAGAAGCGGAGCGGGGCAATCGACGCCATGTTGAAGTTGCTCGCGCGCGCGGCCGTGCTGAAGGCCGAGCGCGACGGTACGAGACCCACAATCCCGCGCCAGTTGCTGGAGCTGGCCGGCGCGACCGAAGCTGCCAAACTCGTCAACGAGCAGAGCGACCGGCGCAAGGCCGTCGCCACGGCCCGCAAGGATCGTGAGCGCGCGACCCTGCGTGCGCTGGACGCGGCCAAGCAGGACGTTGTCGCGTATGGGCGCATGGAGTCGTTCAACGAACTCATCAAGCTGCGCCAGGAGCGCGTCAACAGCATGCGCACGCTCGTGGACCGCAAAGTTGTCAGCATGACCGTGATGGATCAAGTCCAGGGCGAATTGTCCGACGCGGAACAGCGCCGGCAGGACGCCCTCAACCAGTACGCGGCCGCCAAGCAGCGCCTCGCTTCGCTGGAGTCTGAGGTGTTGCGGACCAGGGCCGACCTCAGGATCGATCTGGAGGTCGAGATCGAGACCATGGAGAGTCAGATCGCGGCCAATCAGCGCGAGTTGAACGCCAGCGAAGGCGTCCTGTACACGTTGCCGGTGACCCGCGCCCAGTTTGCGAAGGACGCAAACAGCGTAACTTATCAAATCGTGCGGCAATCGGCTGCCGGGCCGGTCAGCATCGAGACCGTTGGGATGACCCTGTTAAAGCCAGGCGACCTCGTCAACATCATCATAGGCGAAAGCGAGCCAAGAGAGCCGGCCGGTTCGTCGGTCCCAACCGTGTCGCCGAGTTGCGAGAGCTTGCCGGCAGCGTGCAATCCCAACGATGTCGAGCCTGCCCGCGTGGTGAGGGAGGAGAGGATCGGTCCGAATTGACGCCCGGCAAGGACATTGGTCTGCATGGCTGGTCTGCGTGGATGAACTCGTCGGCACCAAGTGGGAAGCGCGAACCGACCACTCGCCGTCGCCGACAGCTTGAACCGATTCATGATCGAGCATGTCCGCCTCCGCTTGCATGTCCGCCTCCGCTCAGGAGTTCGGATCACTGACAAAGGTTGCAGTGAGATGACATCGAACGGGATGCAGGTGCCAATCAAGGGGATTGGTCAAAGATCTCGGAATTTTGTCACGACGCGCGTACGCCCGAGCGAAATTTGCGCACTATCAAATCGAGAAGGCTCTGGCTACTCAGCTGCTGAATTCAGATCAAGACGCTCGGCTCAGCCTCCATGCTAAAGTGTACAGCAAGCTTTTTTGTCCAGAAAGGCGCGCGTTTCGGCGAATTGGGGGCCGATTATTGTAAGCTTAGCCTTAGCATGTGCAATAATTGCTCATCAGATGCAATCGACGTAACTGACGCGTTACCGCCACATGGGAGAAGCCTGCCACTTTTCAATTTGTCAAGATCGATGGTATCCATCTACATTTCGCCGATAATAGTCTTGATTTTGTGTTTAGTGGTCGGTTGATGGAGCACCTCCACCCCGACGACGCAGTAAGGCAGCTTTCGCAGCTATACCGTGTTCTTGTACCTGGCGGTGCCTACTATTGCATCACTACACACGCGGTCACGGGTCCTCACGACATTCGGTATACTTTGACAAAGTTGCATGTGGATTCCACCTGAAGGAATATAGCTATCGTGAGCTGTCACGCGCGTTTACGGGGATTGGCCTCGAAAGCAGGCTGTGCTGTTCGGCCATGGGGCGTTAATGAGCTCGTTGCTGCCAACAACGCTGTCGATACCGCCAAGTTCAGCCTGCTCCCCAACGAACTGCGCTTGCCGCCAAGCGAAGTTGTGGGATCGAGATTCCCATCATGTCGAGACCAATCCTGCCCATCCGACGAATACGCCATAAAAGCGTTGTATCGGACGCCAGTGATCGGTTGTAAGATGCTTCAGCAAGCGACCATTCATCACAGGCAACTTTGACGGGGTCATTGTAGTATGTCCGGATTTTCTCGACCCCCATTCCGGGTGTGGCTAACCATGTCGGAATATGATGGCGTAACCGATCAACGTCGGTTAGCACTTTATTGAGACCGGTACCCGCCGCCGGATCGCTGGTAGCAAAACTGTCACCAACCAATACCAGACCGGGTTGCTGTTCGTGATTCTGCGCGGCGTAAAGATCAACGGGTCGAATCTGAATATCGCTTGACACGACAGCATCACCAAGGAGACGCTTCAATCGGGGCATTACCGCATACAATGCAGATAACGGCGATGTGCGCACGTCCTGACACCACGGATGGCGTATATCACCATGGTAGACGAACACATTGGCGCGCATTCTTGAACCAATCGGAAACATGCTCACATAACCCATGGGCCCTGGCTTTTCCGCAAAATACGTTAAAGCTTGAAATTTGAAACCAGCTTTAGAGGTGAGATCAAAACCAACACTGATCGAGTGGCATTTACTGATCTCGGATCGAGTGATCGCACCCCGGACGACATTGTTTAAGCCGGTCGCCACCACAATCAATCGGGTCGACCATGTGTCACCATTTGACAGGGTAACTTTCTGCCGGTCGGAGCTCGTCGTTATTTTGGTCACTTTAGCGCAGATGAATTGGACACTATCTGGAATCTGGCGGCGAATAACATTTACCAAATCCTGATAAGCCATCCCATATTCGCAAGGCTCGCCGTGTTTCCCATGCTTTTTACCGATGACATAACCGTGACGGGCCACCGATATCTCAGTCATCGGTGTCGCAGCCGCCAATACGGCATCCGCCAGCCCGGTTTTTTTGAGCAAGTCGACTTGATCGTCATCGAGTTTTTCGCAGCGAAACTCCACTGGATAGACTTGATGGATATCAACAAGGATGGTCGAAATCTCCATCCGGCCAAGCATCGCAGCGGCTAACGAGCCGGCGGTACCACCCCCGAGGACCGCTACATCAATATTATTCAATTCCCGCTCCTCCGCTCACCACTTCATTGACAGCACGATCATGACGGCACCAAACGGTGTCGAAGAAAATTCAAGACTCTGTCTTTTGCTGCAAAACCAAACTAGCGCGCTTGTTTATCACGCGACCAAACCGCGCAATCCACAGTTCGGTAAACAGCTTTGACGCAATCCCCTCCATCGACCCGCCAGTCTCGCGAAGCAACTTGAAGTGCTTCTCCTCAATTTTCTCGCAGCAAAAATCCTCCGCACAGGGATGATGCACGTCGATCAGGACGATCGAAATCCGGCTCGCCCGAGCGTCGCGGCGGCGATAGAGCCGCCCCAGACCGCCTCCTACAATCCCAATATCTGCACTATACATCATCGTCTCCCGCAGATAAATCGAATTATACCATACTTTTTCGCGAAGCGCTATGATGTATCCCACACCAAGTTCAAACTCACGATCGTCCAGTCAGAGAAACATGCGATGCAAGGATCGTCTTGTCTTGCGAAAAACCTGCCGCAGCGGCGGATTTACTAACGGCGTTTTGGCATACCATGTATCTATATAATGAATCGCCATTCGCACCGCAACGACAATACGACCGAGCAAAGTTCTGCTATCAAAATGGAAAAACAGAAGCAAATTGATATCGGACCACGAAAGCTTATAAGGCTCGTCGCCGATCGTGAAATCGAATTTCTGAATCTTCCGGCCAATGGCATATTGCATCATTTCCTGAATATGCTGACGCCCGGGACTGTATTTGGCAAACTCCTCCAGATAACTCGACATCACCAGTGAATAACTGGAATTGAACCGGAGACCCAGACCCGTCGCCACCGGAATCCCATCCACATCCAGCCGCGTGACATGGATGACCTCGCGCAACCGAGGATTGGCGACAATCGCCAAATAAAATTCGCGAAAACCCGGACGTTCGAACATATCATGAACACCCATTCGGGCATAGCTGCTCCGTTTTTGTTCGATCAGCTTTGCAATGGTGCACTCGATCTCGGCCTGTTCTTGCACGTCTACAAAGCGAATCGCGCCGCCACCTTGCTTGGCGAGGTTTTTGGCCTTGCGCCGGTGGGTATGCAGCGTCGAATTCGAAAACTTTGACACATAAAACCGATTCCAGTTCGCTTCCGGGAGGGTTGCGACATGTCCGGCGCAATTAGCCAGCAAGACCGGCAACTCGAGAAAGGGATTAGGTTGAGAGCCGACAACACTGGGCATATTGCAAAATTCAACAGTGTCGAAACGAAGTCGAGGATAGTCTTGAATCGCCCGAATTATGTCTTTCCACAGGCGGCCGAATCGCCCAGGTTTCACGTGATCGCTAAAATTTATCGCCAGAATGGGCGAATTATAATCGCACAATTCCGATCCAAACCAAACCAGCCGGCGGATCAGACTATGGCGTTCGATCGCCAATGGCAGAATAAAAACCGCCACGCCGGTATCGTCGAGACCCAGCACGATCACCGGGATCAGTCTCTCTTTGGAGCCGATGTGGTGATACCATTCCATCTGCCAATCAAACAATTGGAATACGGTACAATCCGCATGCTGCTCTAATGTTCTCCATTGAGCTTCCACCGAGTCCATATCGGTGAAAATTTGCAGAGCAATATTCGCCGTTGTCATTGGGTGTGCCTATGTAACAAAGGTTTAGCCAGTCCTGCTGCTAGAGAATGTTCTGCTTGAAATCCCAAAAGGTAGCGTGCCTTGTCCGGATCGCCGATCGAATTATAGGGAAGAACTTGCGGATGACTTCGCCCGCAGGCTGCTCCAGTCTGAGCAGCAAGTTGCGCGTGATCAGGAAGCCACTCAAAATGAAGAACAGTTGGACCCGCAGCGCTCCCGCCCCGATGCGGAAGTGCGTTTTGACCCACGGCCAGCCGAAGTGCTCGACGCCGACGAGTCCGATCGCGATGGCCCACCGGCCATCCAATTGCAGTCGACAATCCAGCGCCATAATCGGTGTCTCCTCAAGTCTGGAGCGGCGACGCGGTCGGTCGGTCGTGCGCGGGGCCGGCCGCAGAATCCAGTTTCATCGCGAAGGCCAAAATCAGGGCGGCACATGCACCCTCGATGCTGACCGCGAGCGTCCAGCCTAGGACCAGGCCTTGAAGTCCATCAAGCTTCGCCCCCGCGACCACGAAGCACAGCTCCAGCAATCCGCCAAGCGCGAACCAGCGAGATGCCTTGCGCATCCTGTCGCCCAACCGCGCCAGCGTACAGGCATGAAATTTGAGCGTTGATCCCAACAGGCTGAAGCCGAGGAAGTGTAGGCTCGAACCGGCGATCTCAGGATAGACCGGATTGAAGACCGCAAGGATCTCCTGCGAATAGGTAAAGACGAAGACGGCACAGGCCAGCGAGAACAGCAATGACGCCGACAGCGACACAAGGATGTCGTGTCTGGATTGTTTCGGGCTTGTTCTGATCACAGGGAACAGGATCGTGGCCATGGCTGCTGGAATCAACGAGGCCGTGAAGACCAGCATCCACAACGGCATGAGGGCGGCATTTGTGATCGGCGACAGGAGAACCAGCACAAGGTAGGGCATGATGACGACTGGTGCCTGCGAGGCGACATCGAGCGCGTAGTGGTCGAAGACCTTGCTTCGGAGCGTATGGAGCAGCTGGAAATCGGGAGGCCCAACGAGGCGACGCGCACCGCCCCGGGTCAAGAGATCGACGCCGATACAGGACGCCACCAGGCTGGCCACCCAGCTCAGAAGAAGCGCGGCATTGGAGGTGTAGCCAGCGGCAGCGGCGACGGCGATCAGCATCAGCTTGAACGTGGAGAACAGCACCTGCCGGATCATCCTGCCGGTGCTGCGCAGGTTGCCGACGAGCGCCAGATCGACCATCGCGCAGAGTACGGTCAGGCAGCAGCCGAGGACGAACGTAACACCCTCGAACCAGCCGCCGATCGGCCCGGTCGAGCTGTTGAGGTACGCCTCCCCGAAGACAAACAACAAGGCCAGGCCGACCGCCAGCGCCACCCCGACGGACGCTGCAGCGGCCACGAGGCCGCGCCCCTTGCCGGGATGCCGTACGATTTCACCCATCAGCAGGGTCCCGAGCCCGGCTTCGCCCAGCAGGCCGACGAGCGCCATCACGGACAGGAGGGCGGAGGCCTTGCCGATCACCTCCGGCGGAAACAGCCGGGCCGCGAGCCACCAATAGACAAACCCAAGACCGGCCGTTGCAATCGTTCCGATCGCCACAGCGCCGGAATTCAGAACGAGCGCGGCGCTCTTTTGAAGCTCTCGCCGGACGCGAATAATGGCTGTCCCCACGAGACCTATTGGCATGATGGCTCCCCCGAACCTTGCTGCGCCGGTACCGCTGACCTGCTAGCGGCTGGGCACACGACGTCCCGGTAGACCTGCTCGATCCGAGTCACGACCGCTCCTGCCTTGAGGCGCCCGACTCGGGCGAGGCTTGTCGCCTCCAGGCGAGCGAGCAAGGCGCGGTCCTGCAGAAGGGTCTGCATTGCGTGGGCAAGGACGTGCGCATCACCGGGCGGCACGAGAAGCCCGGTTTCGCCATGATCGACGAGATCCGGCATGCCGCCCACGCCGGTTGCGACGACCGCCTTGCCGGAAGCCATCGCTTCCATGATGACCGTCGCGCAGGCTTCGGGCCCGACCGACGGCAGCACCCCGAACAGTGAGCGCCGCCACGCATGCATGATGGCGGAATGCGGCCATGCATTGAAGACGCGAACGCTCGGCGGAAACTCTGTTGGCGTATCGGCGACCCGGCGCCCGATCAGGACCAGCTGCGGCGCCCGTTCCAGGCCGGCATAGGCTTGCAGGAGAACGTCAATGCCCTTGAGGCGCATCATATCACCGACGAACAGGATGAATTCACCCCGGGGTAGCTCACGCAGACAGGGATGTTCCGGGCCAAGCATCGCAACATCATCGGGCACAAAGTTGGGGATGATCTCGTAGGGGGCGCGGCCTTCGGTCAGTCCGGTGTGGCGCGCCACCGCGTGGCTCACCGCGATGAAACGGTCCACCGCGCGCCGAGCGGCAAAACTCGACGCCCAGTTGCCCAAAGTGGTCGCGGCTGCCTTCACCGCCCCGTAATGTCCTGCGGCGCAGGGCAGGCACTTGGCCGGCGCTGGGCCACTGCAGAGACGGGCGCCCAAATGCATGAAGTTCTTCTTGGCGCAGACAAGGCCGTAATCGTGGAGCGTAACCACGAGGCGCGCCCTACTCCAACCTTTGAGCAGCAGGAAGGACGCGTAGATCCAGTTATGGGCGTGGACTATGTCCGGCTCCTCCCGAGCGACCAGCCGCCTCAGGGCAAGCACCAATTCGGGATCTGGAAAGGGCGGTGCATGGCGCCGCTCGGGATCGGTGTGAAGGCCCGACAGGCGCTGGAGCGTTCCCTGCAGGCGATGCACGCGGACCGCGCCGTCCAGCTCGGTTTCAGGCGATCCAGGATGCATCAAAGTCCCGACGCTGACATGATGGCCCCGCTGCGCCAGCGCCGCGCCGAGATTGCGGACGTGCCGCTCCTCTCCCCCGATCACCGGAGGATAGAACTGTGATAGCAGCAGGATGCGCATGGTCCAGCCTCGTTCTAGATGCGCGGCACCATCGTCGAAACGCTGCGATAGAGCCGGTTGTCTTCCGGTCGATAGAGCCGCGCCTCGGCCGTCTGGCGAGTTCCCAAGACGGGCACCGGGATTTTCCGTGTCCAGGTGTCGCCCGGCGCGATGGTGAGCGATCGGAAGATGGCGAACGGCTGCCCATCAAGGGTGATTTCCAGGTCGAATCGCTGAGGTTGGGTCTCGGCGCTCCTGATGCCGACGGTGATCTGGCCGGACTCGCCACTGGCCGACGGCAACAACCAGAACGCGGTGTATTTGAATTCCCGGTAGGCCGCTTCGTCCCGGACAGCAACCGCGTAGGCTCCGGTCGCCACAAGCAGCGCTAGCATGAGCGCGGCCCCCTGCCAGAACCGGATCCGCGCTGGTGCCGGCCAGGCTGGCAGATCGGGAGTGTCGCGGCGCCCGGCCGCCAGCAGCGCCGCGGCGGCCGTCACGGCCCAGAACCACAGCGCCCACCCGAGCGGTGTAAGGAAGCCTGCGGCGTTCAGGGCAAAGCCCCCGGCAATGCCGGCGGCGAGGCTTGCTCCGACCGCGTAGACCAGGTGTTGCAAGGCGGAGGTGGTCCTGACACCCATGGCCCGCAGCACCACGTGGCCCGAGACGAAAAACACCATGGGCGCGCCCAGGGCAGTACGCAGGAGCAAGCTGTCGCTAACCGAAACGGCAGCCACTGCGGCCCCCGCCCACAGGCACGCGGCCAGAAGGTCCCACTTGCTACCAATTCTCATGCAATCCTCTCACATCGTAGATGACGATCCAGCCGTTGTCGTAGATGCGGGTGACGCCCTTGACGTCATTGAACTTGAGCAGCGCTGCGCCCGAGAGCGGAGTTCCCTGCTGGGCTTGCCACGGCTGAAAGTAAAAGCCGAGCACCGGCGGAGCCGTGGTCAGGCGAAGGTCAATGAGCAGGAAATCGATGTCGCTTCGCGCCAACGCCCAAAACTCGTCGGGCCCCAATGTCTCGGCATCGAATATGCGCGCGGGATCGATCCCTTTGACGATGGTGACTCTGACGTCCTGCCGGCCGTAACCCGCAAGCAGAAGACGGTTGATACGGTCGGTGGTGAACCGGTTGCCGGCACCCAGCCATTCCCTGGCCCAGAGTGCCGTTTCGATCCCCATCGGCTCGATCGATTCCTGATCTGCACCCACCCTGTAGCGCCCATGGATCGGATTAATCGAAGAACTCGTCACGCCGCCTAGGACCATGATCACCAAGGCAACGGCAGGCGCGATGCGGCGCCACCCGCGTGGCGCGCGACCCTGCCAGAAGTGTACGATGCTCACCGCGACGACCAGTCCAACCCCGATGAACACGAACGTTCCCATGCGGTTGCCGATTTCCCAGCCGGCGACGGTCAGTCGGAAGGCCACCGAGACTGGGAGGCCGAAGGCCAGCAAGCTGAGCAGCACGAGGCGGCTGTCGCGCCAGCGGCGTTTGAGAATGCCGTGGATGGGACGCCAACCGGATCGCGCACCGCTCGGCGCTGCCAGGGCCAGCGACCGAAAGAATCCCGTTGCCAGTCCGAGCGCCACCAGCAGGAGCGCCAGCAAAGTGGTGAGCCGCATGTAGAGGGCCTTGTCCGGCGCTCCGAGGTGCTCCGACGGCGGGGTGGGCGCGCCTCGGATCTTCCCGAGCAATGTGTCGAAGCCGGACTCGATCACCGGACCGAGATAGCCTGTGAGAGGGACGTCACGGGCCTGCACCCACAGGATCGGCAGGGCTATGGCGAGGATGGCGGCGAGACCCACGGCAATGCTGGTCTTGATCCGAAGGGAGTCTTGCCGGCGCAAAGCCTCGAGGGCCGCTAGCGCTCCGAAATAGATGGCGGCGAAGGCGGCCGAGAGGTGATGCGTGACCGCGAGGCTTGCCAACAGCAATGCAATCAACCCGAGCGACTTCAGCCTCGGTTGCCCGACGAGATCCTTGGACGCTGCTTCAACCGCGAAAGTCAGCAGGCATAGCACCATGCCGAGGCTCTCGTAAGAGAACATCGAGTCGAACAGGAAGAAGGTTGAGCAACCCATATAGGCCAGACAGGCGACGGCCGAGATACGCGGCGATCCGGCGATGCTTTCAAGGAACAGAAACAGTGCACCGATGAACGTGCCCTTAAGGATGACCAACAAGAGCGCTCCCGCCACAAACAAGGGCAGTCCCGTCAAATCGACGATCGCGGTCGTCAGGATTTCCAGGCCGGGATAGCTTGACCCGATAGGAAAAAGCGGGTTGGACAGGAACAGCCGCCGGGCCGTGATGAGATCCTCGGCCGCGATCCAGTGCAAAACCTCGTCGTAACCGCTGAAGCTTGTCGGGGAATAGACTACCTTGCAGTAGAACAGGGCTTCGGCAAGCAGGAACAGGAGCACCAGGCGCTCACCCCTGGCTGTTGTCGGCCAGGCGATGCGAAGGCTGATCGGAGCGACCAGGAGAACGACACCGGACCAGAAGAGCGGCGCCGCCACGTCATAGTCCCGGCGCCCGGCTGCGTGCCCGGCCACGACCAGGAGTAGAGCCGCGGCGATCGTTAGGCATAGAGCCGCGATCCATCCGGAACTGGCGCGTTGCGATGGGGCATCGGCGCTGCCGTCGCGAAGGTCGGGACCGACAACGGCCGAGACGAATCGGATCCCGACCTGGAGCGGGTTGATCCTGGTTCCTGCGGTGAAATGAGCTGGCAACATCAGCATCATACTCTCCTCGCAGGAGACCAGGATGTCAGGCCACCGGAGGGCAAGGGGACAGTGGATCGGTTGCCGAGGACATCATAATAGACGTCGCTAAGCGCGTGCGCGCAAGCATCCCAGTCGGGCAGCGCCAAATCCGGGACCTCCCGACGGGACTCGAGTTCCTCGGCCATGGCGGCGGCCAGCTCTCCCGGACCGGCGTTGCACGGGATCGCCCGGCACAGGCCGTTGGTGGCCAGCTCCCGCAGACCGGACGTGTCGCTGACGAGGACCGGACGGCGAAGTGAAAGGGCTTCCATCACGGCGACCGGATGGGCTTCGTATTCGCTGAACAGTATGAAGAGCGCGGCGCTCGCCAGGAGGTCTGCCATTTTCTGCCGCTCGGATCCGGGGATTCCCGCAATGGTGACCCGCTTTTCGAGGCCGAGCGTCGCGACGAGGCGTCGTAATTCTCCCTCGTACGGGCCTCTTCCGACGATGTGCAGTCGGGCATCCGGTACCCGGCGGATCAGTTCGGGCAAGGCCGCAATCGCCCGGTGATGGCCCTTGTAACGCTCCAACCTGCCGCCCGAGACGATCAGGTGCGGATCGACCTTGACGCCGGGGCTCGCAACCGGCATCGCGGCACCGTTCGGGATGACCACAAACCGTTCCCGCGGCACGCCCATCCTCGCGCTGAAGAAGCTGGCTTCGAATTCGGAGACGCCAATCAGCCGCGCGGCCCGGGCCACTAGCGGCCGGAGCAGCGCGTGCTGCGTGCCGCGCATGGCGTTGCGCAGCCGGGAGGAATGCCCGCCGCTGTGGAAGGTCAGGATGAACGGAAGGTCCCCGCGGACGGCCGCCAGCAGCCCGATCGGCGCCACGAAGCTGTTGTAACCTTGGAAATGGATCAGATCCCAAACCCCGCGCCGGATGGCGGTATAAATGCGGGGCGCCACGTAGAGGTCCAGCTCCCTCGGCCAGGCCGGCACGCGCTGCACGCGCATGCCGGGCACCGCCTCCTCAACCGGCAGCTCCCCCGAAGGATCGGTAGTGAGCACGTCAACCGTGTGGCCACGCGCAGCCAAGCGAGGGCCGACCTCCTGGATGTGAGTTTCGATGCCGCCCATGAAGGGGTAGCAGCGAGCGGCAACCATCAGGATTCGCATCGGGGTTGTCCACCGTCATCACAGGCTGTGGCGCTCCGCCTGTGCTGTTGGTGCAGCCTCTCGCGCAGGATGGTTTTGAGGACGCGCCAGCCGTCCGGGATGGGGCGCAGGTGGCTCACACCGCTGATGCGCCGAGCCTCGAAACTTGCCACCTCGACGATATTGAGGTGGTTCTTCAAAGCTCGCACGTTGATGAGGGTCTCGATCTCGAACCCGTCGCAATCGCAGTTCAGCGTGGCGACGTGCTTGGTCCAGAAGGCTATGTATCCGTAGCATAGATCGGAGAACCAACCGCCATAGAGCAGCCGCACGAACAGGGTCAGGCCCGTGTTGCCGAACATCCGGAACAGCGACATGTCACCGGTGCCGGCGCCCTGGATAAATCGTGAACCCTTAACGAGATCCGCGCCGGCCATCAGCGCACTGACAAACACGATCGCCTCCTCCGGGACCATGGAGCCGTCGGCGTCCAGCATGACGATGATGTCGCCTGTGGCGGCCAGGAATCCCGCTTGCAGTGCAGCGCCCTTGCCCCGGCGGGGCTCCATGACAACCTTCACGTCCTCGCGCAGGCGGCGCGCGACCGCGACCGTGTCGTCGGTGGAACGGCCATCCACGATAATGATCTCATGCGCCCAGTTGGGGATGCGCGGCAGAAGCCAAGGGAGGTTCTCGGCTTCATTGAGCGTCGGGACGACAAAGCTGACTCGAGGCAGAATCAACGATCGCCGCAGCGCGAAATTGATCGAGTCAGGCGGCGATGCGGCACCGATGGGGGCGACAATGCTGGAAAGACGGGCGTTCATGGCAGCGCTTTAAGGTCGTACGATGGAACCCAGGGGGCGGGCTGAAAGCGCGCCAGGACTGCCGATAGGTATCGGGCGAGATGATGGGCCGGGTGATACGTCCGGTGCTCCACATCGCGCGCGCGCAAATGCGCGGCCAGCGACAAGCCGTGGGGACCAGCTCCAATGACCGCCACATCCACGGATGTGCTTGATCCAATCATATGCGGGCTCCCGGCCATAGTGGAATGAAGAATGAAGGTGAGATGAAAGAAGATCGGTTGCAGCCCCCTAATTTTAGGTTGTATACGAGCATTACCTATGCATATCTTAAATGGAAGGACGATGGATGGTTAGGAAAAGACAATAGATGATTAGCTCTTTTGGGGTATCTCTTCAGGTTATTTCCAGCCCATACCACCAGCGCGTTTAGCACGGCAGCGGCACCGATCACTTCAGCAGCTGTGTTGGCAGCGTTGCCAAACCCGTTCAGACCTCTGGGGCCACTTCCAACGCCGGCGAGGACATCCATCGACCCGCGGTCGGCACTAGCTCACAAGCGATAATTTTCTACTGAGCGAACCGTGCGGAAGGCAGCGAAGATCGTCGGCGCGAAGAAATGAACGTCCAGACAACGCTGACATTGCCACTGGCCAGAAGCTGCAATGTGCAGGTGGGCTCGCTTCTTCACTCGGCCGTGATTTCCGAGCTTATTCTGTGCCCGAGAAGGGTCGGGCGCGCCCGGCCCTTCTCAGGCGGGGTACCTTGCGCTCGACCACCTGGCTACGGGTGGCTGACCCGGACGAGACCGCCCAAGAGAGGGACTGCCCACGCGGTCCCGAGACCGGCGCGTCGGGTACCAGCAAACGATAGGAGGTCGTGACCTCTCGCAAACCCCGGATATGCCCGAACAGGTCGATCACCTCCAAGCCAGACCGGCGGTTGTAGGTGTGACACCCCAACGCTCCGGACCAAATGCGACCGACCGGGGTCTGGGCAAACTCCGACGCCCCGAGCGCATCGATCTGGCAGAACGTCACCGCGCTGCCATAGCCGCGCGCGCAGTCTTGGACCGGGCGTAGCGTGCGTCCGCCGTGTCGGATGACGGCGCCTGCGGGGCGGCTGAGCCTGGCATCGATCAGGACCGGGTTGGCGGCATGGGGCGTCCAAGACCCGGTCAGGCTCTCGGCACGGTAGAGGCTGAGGACATCCCAAGACGTGGACCTCCACCGCCTTGGGCTGACGAAAAACCAAAAGCCGCCCTCATGGCAGAGAGGCGTGGTATCGTAGCCCTCGATCCCCTCGATGAGGCAGGCCTCCCGCGTCCACCGGTAAGGGAATTCCACTGCCCTGTAGAGGCTAACATTCCTGGCCGTCCCCGATTCGGGGATCATCCAGATCTGCCCGTCCTGCTCGAACACGAACGGGTATGAGAGGTGATGCGGTTCCTCCAAGACGATCTGGGGTGCGCCGACGGTCCCGTCCCGGTCCGCTGCCACGACCGCAATGCACCCCCGGTTCTTCGAGTAGAGGTACTGTTCGACAAAAATGAAATCCTGCCCCTGGCGCCGGAACGGGAACGGGTCGGCAAGGTAGCTGTCGGTGCTTCCGGTGAGCACCGAGAAGGTTGCTTCGCCTTTGTCGAGCAGGCTCGCCGATTCATCGAAGCGCCAGCCAACCCCCCACATCCTGCCGCCTCTTGCCAGGACGTCCAAAAACCTGATCGCTTTCGATGCCACCGTGCCGGTCGCCCTTGCAAGGGCCGAGGATGCGCCAAGTGAAGGCACGGCCGTCCGTGAACCGGGGACACCGGACGCAGCTGAACCGGTTTCCTCGCGCAAGGCTTTGAGGATCAGCAGCACAGCGCAGGAGAGGACGCTGTCTAGACTCGCTGAGAACACTCCACGGTCTACACTGGCCGGACGGGCCATCCACGGCCGCAACGGGCGCGCCGTGTCGTGCAGGTCGACGAGAAGGTCCTGATCATTCGCCACGGCCGCCATGACGCCGATCTCGCCGGGTACGCCGTTGAAGAGCGGCGTCAGCACCCGCAGCCCCGCCGGGCGCGTCTCCTCTCCGCTCAAATCGATCACCACGTCCACTTGGTCGGACGGAGGCGGCGGCAGGGACCGCAGCGCCGCCTCGACGGAGTCAGTGGCGCCGTTCCCGCGAAAGCCATAGACCAGTCGTTCGAGTTCGAGCAGCAGACGGCAGGTCAACGGCAGCGGGCGGCGACCGGCCGCCAAAGCGCAGGAGACCTCGTTGCCGGGCACTTCAGCAAGCGCTTCTGCCAGCCAGAGGTGCCACCGAAGTAGCCGCGATGGATCGAGACTCAGGCAAATGCGCATTGTTGTTCTGACCGCGGATTTCAAAAGGACGCCGGCTCACAGCTTGACGAGAACCGCCTGCGGCGATCCGCCTTACCAAGACTCCGCCGCGGGCCCGCGGGCCAGGGAGGTAGATGGAAAGCGATGGCGCGTGTCACAGCGCGAGAATATTTCCCACCTATTACTACCGCGGGGACTCGCCAATAAGAGGAGCCGAACTCTTGGTTGGGAGCGATGTCTGACAGCACGGGTCCATACTCGAGCGACCGGAATCGGCCAAGCACCACTATGCCCGAACGACGCCCGGGCTGTGCGAGGTCAGAGGAGGTAATCCCTCGGGGCTGTTGCACTCGGCGCCCGGCGAGAGCCACATGCCCGGGTGATTGTTGGCTGGCAACGAGTGAAAAATAGGCTGCGCAACGCCGGACTGCGGGTGCTGGTGTGCGCGTTGCTGTCCGTTCCGGCAGTCGTGAGCGCCGCGGATGACCCGTCGGCAACGTCCTTCATCAAGACTTCCGGAACGAACTTCACCTTGGACGGCAAGCCGTTCTTCGTGACTGGCGTAAACAACCACTATCTGACCTACGGGTCGCCGGATGAGGTCACCCGCGTTCTCGATGACGCGGTGGCGATGGGCGCCAATGTGGTCCGCACCTTCCTCCAGCCGGTGATCGGGTCGCTCGACGGAAGCAAGCCTACGATCTGGGATTGGCGGCTTGAAGGCGAAGCCAGCAATCTCGCGGTCAAGGGCACGTACCTGCTCTACTGGGACCCGAGCCAAAACAGGATGGCGATCAATGACGGCGCCGACGGCATGCAGAAGGTTGATTTCCTCATCGCCGAGGCCGGCAAGCGACGCCTGAGGCTGATCATCGCCGTCCTGGATTTCTGGGCCTTCACAGGCGGCGCCCAGCAGATGCGGGCCTGGTATGGGAGCCGGGACGCCCCAGGCGTGCAGAGCCAGTACGACACCGACCTCAGCAAAGAGAAGTCGGAGTTTTTCTTCCAGGATCCGCGCACGAAGCGCGACTACAGGACCTGGGTCAGCCACATCGTGCAGCGAGTCAACCCGCTCACCGGGCTCGCCTACCGGGATGATCCGACCATCATGGCCTGGGAGCTAATGAACGAAGGCAATGCGCAGCCGGAGGCCTTACGATTTGCTTGGACCACCGAAATGACGGCTTACGTGAAGTCGCTCGATCCGAACCATCTCGTCACCTCAGGGCACGCTAACGTCGAGTCGAAGCTATCGGATCTGACGATCCCGACTCTCGATTTCGGGACCTGGCACGGCTACCCGCTCTACTACAAGCTCACCGTCCAGCAGTTCGACAGCTTGATCACCGAGTTCTGCCGGTTGGCAGTTCGCGCCGGCAAGCCGGTGCTTCTGGAGGAGTTCGGCTATGCCCGCTCCAATCAGAACTTTGCCCAGGCTTACGCGATGTGGCTCGACACGCTGACGCGCGAGCGCAACTGCGCCGGCTGGATGGTGTGGCGGCTGGTGTCGCGGCAGGACAGCGGACGCTATCCCGTCGACGAATATGACAAGTTCGATATTCACAACGACGGAGGTCCGCTCTGGAACATCCTCAAAGCCGCCACGGCTCGGGCGACGCAGACACGCGAAACCAACCCGGCCTCAGAAACCAGCCGGCAGTTGCCATGACCGAAGCCTCCGTCGTGATCTGCGCCAACACACTCGATCGCTGGGACGATTTGAACGCGGCCACCGCGTCGGTGCGCCGCCAGACCTGCCCGGCCCGCGAGATCGTCCTCGTCGTCGACAACGATGAGGCGCTCTTGGAGCGCGCCCGGCGCGAGATCGAGGGTGTCGTCGTCACACCTAATACCAACGTGCGTGGACTGTGCGGCGGTCGCACGACGGGAGCCGGAGTGGCGCCCGCGCCGGTCGTGGCGTTTCTCGATGACGATGCGATCGCCGATGAGCGCTGGCTGGACGAGTTGCTGATGCCCTACGCCGACCCGCGCGTGCTTGGCGTCGGCGGCCGCCTCGAGCCTCTGTGGCGCAAACCTCGGCCCTCGTGGTTTCTTTATGCTGAGAGCCGGCTTCCGGGTAAGCCGAATCCAGCGCGTGGAAGTCTGGCTTTATCGCACCGTCTATCGAAGAGCTTGGGGCAGACATTGGCAGCTCAAGTCGGGAGAATTCCTAGATGCGTATTCTGATGCTTGCGCAATCCTGTACGCCGATTGGCGTTGGCCAGCGGGGCCACGTCCGGAACCTAAGTATCGGTTTCGCCCGCCGCGGTAATGACGTTGGCGTTGCCACAACCGGTCAGCCTGGATCGAAAACCGGGCAGACCGAGCATGGCGTCACCAGCGAACGCCGGCAGGTCCCGCGCCCCCCCACGATCTCGGTGATTATCTGTGCCTACACCGAGGACAGATGGGAGCTGATGCTTCAGTCGGTGGTCTCGGTTCAGGAGCAGACCTTGCAACCCTGCGAGATCATCGTATGCATCGACCACAATGAAATCCTGTTTCACCGTTGTGCCGCGTACTGGGCTGGCTTCGCCGCATCCACCCCTCCGATACGGGTGATCCAGAACAAGTACGACGGGCACCTGGGGTCGGCCCGAAACACGGCAGCCGAGACAGCTGCGGGAGACATTCTGGCGTTCTTGGATGACGATGCAGCGGCCGACAAGGACTGGCTCGGGATTCTCACAGACCCGTACCAGGATGAGCGCGTCGGCGCCGTCGGCGGGCGCCCCCTACCGGTTTTCGAGTCTAGCCGCCCGGCCTGGTTTCCCGTGCAGTTCGACTGGGTGTTCGGATGCGCTTATGACGGTCTTCCGACAAGCCGAGGCCCCTTGGCTCATCTTATAGGTGCCAACATGTCGGTGCGGCGAACCCTCCTTGAGCAGGTGGGAGGGTTCCACTCCGACAATCACGACGACATGGACATGTGCCACCGCGTGGCGCAGATCAAGGGTAGTGAGGCTGTCATCTACGAACCGGCAGCGACCGTCCGCCACTTTGTACCCGCCTCACGGCCGAGATGGAAGTACTTCTGGCGCCGTTGCTTCTTCGTCAACAAGGGGAAGATCGAGGCTCTTGCCCAGATGGGCGACGCCGCAACTCTGGGTGCGGAAACCCGCTTCGTCTGGTACGCGCTGACCAAGGGCGTACCGCGAGGGATTTGGCAAGCCGCCAAGGGTGACCCCCACGGGCTGGTCCGGTCCTCGGCCATAATCATTGGCATAGGTCTGGCCGCGGCAGGCCACGCCGCCGGTCATGTCGAGCGGGCGCGGCGATTGCGCCGGCAGCGCCGACAGGCCACCAGGCAGGTATTTAACACAGCCGCGCGAGCCAATGGGCGAGAGAAGTGAATGCCTTCTTCGATAATCATTGGTTCGGGTCCGGCTGCAGCCGCCGCCGTGTTGGCGCTGTCCGGGAAGTCTGACGAGAAGATAACTGTGTTCGATCCGGGCACCGTGCTGGACGTCCAGACGCAAGAGGTAATCTCCAGGCTGTCCAAGCTGCGTGTCGGCGACTGGGATGAGGAGGACGTCCGCCGGATCGGATTGCAACCCAAGCGCGTACAGTCGGATTCGCTCCCTGAAAAGAGAAGCTACGGATCCGATTTTCCGTTTGTCAACAAGGGCCAACTCGACGGAGTCCACTCCCAGGGTAGAGTCAACTCTGCTGTGATCTCATGCGCCTACGGAGGGTTCAGCAACATCTGGGGGGCCCAGATCATGCCCTTCAGCGCTGCCACATTCAAGAGATGGCCGTTCGGTTTCTCGGATATGGAAGAGCACTATCGGACGATCCTTGGTCACATTCCGTTCGCCGGAGAGTCCGACGATCTCGATGAGTGGTTTCCGCTCATCGGATCTCCGCACCCGCTTCCGCCGCTGGCACCGCGGACGCAGATGGTGCTGGCCAACTACGACCGGCACCGCGATCGTGTACGCTCCACCGGAATAACCATAGGGCGCGCGCGGCTCGCCTTCTCGGCGCCCGAATGCCAGCCCTGCGGCCTGTGCATGACTGGGTGCCCGCGGTCGCTGATCTACTCGGCCTCGCACAGCTTCGACCGCTTCAGGCGCAGCGGGAGGATTGACTACCACAGCGGGCTGCTCGCGGTTCGAGTCGGCCAGGAGGCCGACACGGCAGTCGTGGAGGCTCGGGAGCTATCCAGCGGCCGGATCCAGCGATTCGCAGCCGACCGGGTCTTCGTGGGTTGCGGAGCTATCGGCACCACTCGGCTGATCCTGGGCTCGCTCGGATCGGACCAGCCGGTCCATCTTTCGGAATCGGCTCAGTTCGTTCTTCCAATGATGTCCGTGAAGCCGACTCCCGACCCACGTACAAGGCGCGAGTTCACACTCAACCAGTTCAACATGGTCATCGGCCGGGACGACGAAGGCTTCGACGTCTCACAGGTTCACTTTTACCCGTTCAACCACGCATACTACGATGCGCTGCCCGGCTTCCTCCAACATCCCGCCGCCGCCTTCGCGACAGATCGGCTGCTGAGCCGATTGACGGTAGGCCTCGGCTATTTGCCATCCTGGGCGTCACCCAAGATACGGATCACAGCCCAGGTGCCCGCAGCTCCTGATGAGCTACCCCGGATTACCCTTACTTCCGAGGGGTTCAGCGAGACCAGGGTCAGGGGCAAAGACGTGCCTCCGACGCTGCCTGACGTAATAAAGCGCATCTATAGGGCAGCACCTTACCTTGATTTGTGGCCGGTCACGTCGCAAATGCTGTGGTCGGGTGGGGCCAAGAGCTACCACTTTGGCGGCAGCTTTCCCCACGCTAGTGAGCGGGACGCCCGGAGTGCGACGACAGACCGCGTCGGGCGGCTGGCGCGTTGGGACCGGATTCATCTTATCGACGGTTCGGTTTTCCCAAATGTTCCGGCGACTACCTTTACGCTGACTGTGATGGCCAATTCTCATCGCATCGCCTGCGAGGCGATGGAACTGACGGGGTGAGCATCAATGCGGGTCGGCATCACCGGAGCGACTGGGTATGTCGGGTCCATCCTGCGTGCTACCTTCGCCCAGCAAGGGCATGAGGTCATCGCGTTCGCCCGCCCGAACCGGGCGACCTCCGCATCTGCCGCCGCAATGGCCAGCGTCGCCGAATGGCGCCCATATGAGATTAAGCGCCCGCCGTCGGGGCCCGCATTCAGCGACCTAGATGTGCTCATACATAGTGCATGGGACCTGAGTCTCATCAGTGCCGGCGATGTATGGGGTGTCAATGTGTCCGGCTCGCAGCACCTCCTCCGCAATGCCGCCGACGCAGGGGTTCGCCGGGTCATTTTCATCTCCTCGATGTCCGCTTACAAGGGAACCCGACAGTTGTACGGCCAGGCCAAGCTGGCGTGTGAGCGCACAGCCAGCAGTCTGGGAGGCGTCTCCACCCGCCTCGGACTGGTTTACGGCCCCGGTTGGGCCGGGATGGCCGGCGCGCTGCGCAAACTCACCAAACTGCCGGTTACACCTCTCATCGGGGCGCGCTCCCATCAGTTCACCGTGCATGAGGCAGACATGGCAGCCGCCATGGTGCGTATTGCCGAGTCGGACATGCCCCTGCCGGAACCGGTAGGGCTGGCCAACCCCGAACCGGTGCCGTTCCGACGGCTCATGAACGAGATCGCCGCGTCACAAGGCAGAACACTGCGTGCCGTCCCGGTGCCCTCGCAGCTTGTCAGTTGCATGCTCCGGGCAGGAGAGGCCCTGCACGTCCCCCTACCCTTCCGATCCGACTCCATCCTGGGGCTCGTGCACCCGGCGGCAGAGGTTCCCGGGGTAGGGCAGCTCAAGCAGCTCGGAATCAGGTTTCGAAGCTTCTCGCTGGACGGAGATCGACGTTAAAAATATGGGAGATTTGCCCAGCCCTGCGGGTGACAGCGTTTTGACACTTCCCGGGCAACTGCAACTTTCACCTTCGTGAGCCTCCAGCACACAAAGGTCGGTTCGCGCTCGACGCGCACGAACACCACCTCAGCTCGTGAGGACGATCAACGAGGCGCCGCCGAGTAAGCGCACCGACAGGTCCTCTCCGGCCATAGTCCGGACAATGCCTCGGGCGGCATTACCGAGGATGGCTGTAGTGGTTCTCCATTCGGGATGGATCTGCAGAATATCTTCCGCGGTCCTAGTGTACTGTGCGTCAATAATTTTAAAATCTGTGTCGCGCAGAGTCGCCAGCGCCGTTGCCTGATCAAAGTAATGCAGGTGACCAACCTCCTTGCGTTGCTTAAGATGCTGACCACGTAGAAGTCCGACGACATTCATGTCAAGTGGAATATGGAAAGTATAGTATCTTGATCGTCCTCTTAGTCTTCGAAGGAAGCCAATATAATCATCAACGTGCTCGAAAACATCGATGCACAAAAGAAGATCGCAATTCTCGCCGGTCTGAAAGAAGTCGCCGCAGTGAAATTTGAGGTTGTTTTTTTCTCGGTGTTTGGCCAAATTTATAGCGTAGGGAGCGATATCGTAGCCGATGGCTGTTGAATCACGGAAGATATCATGCCGAAGAAGAGCATCCAGAACGCCTCCCGTCCCACAACCTGTATCGACGATTTTCTGGCAACTGATGTTGTTGGCGCGCACGATCTTGGCGATGTTCTCGGCCTTAACACCGCCATCTTCGTCATGCCAAGTCGGATTAGCAGCGGCATAATCTATTCCGGTATAGAGGTCATTACTTGACATTCATCTCTGCCATCTTTTGTGGTTGAGCCAGATTAAGTTGCCTCAAATATTTCGGTGTTACTAATAGTTTCTTTTGGCTTGAAATCGACCAGCGATCGAGGTCGCTGCATGGCCACAAGGCCAGGTCCAGAAGGGGATCCTAAGTCGTCCTGTCGATCGCACTTCACATTTCGGGAATGGACGAATGTTAGGGAGCCGCACCGGTCTTGAGGTCGCTCAGGGTTCCTCCGTTGCCTCGGGGCTACACGCTACATGCGAACCGCGCATCTCAGTGGGCGCAACCGGATAAAAACAAAACCTAGCCATTACAAATGTAACGACACTCTCGATGGCGTCAAGCCGCCGGCGGCGAAGCTTCCGGGGAGGTCCCGTAAGGCACGCGGCCCATCCGAGGTAGCTCATGGGAATCCAACTCCTCTCGGCCCACAGCGAGGCTGACTGGCAGAAATTTTCGCCGATCAGGGACAAGCGATGCCGCATTGTCGGCTTTGCGTTCTGAACGACGGTCAACCTGCATAGACGACCATGCAGCAAAAGAGCACGCTAATCGACTGTGCCCCAGGTGGAGCTTTGGCCACTGGCTGCGCGGTTCAGACTCGTGGCAGGCGCCACGCGGCGAGAACGCGCCGCGCCATAGGGGTCAAGTATCAGCCACTTCAACAAGCCGCTTAAGCGATCGCACTTCCCCTGGATGCGGTTGCAGGTTCGGCGCGTTACATGCAGGCACGCTGGCGTTTCGATTGAACGGCCTGTCGGCGCTGTAGGGCCTGCACTCGATAGCAGGGCCAGCTCTCACCTTCGATCATTGAAGGCGGATCATGTGGGACATCGCCGCCGTGGCGCTGGCGAGATCCCTCAGCAATACGTGTAGAGACTGCATCGGCCGCGCAAACGGCACGGTCGAACATCGGACCGGCAGCGCCAGCCATAGGTTCGACGGCTCGTCCGCCGCGCAACTCGGAAGACATCCCGGCCATCCTTGTCGACGACCTCACATGCGAACGACACCGCGAACACATGCGCTCAAACCGGCGCAACATTTCAGCCGACGGACACGGTTTTGGTAGGACGTCCGGAAGGGCGCTTCGGTGCGGCCGTTCGACACACGTCCTACATTAGAATGTGTTAATAAGTTCTCACTGAGCCTCATTCTCGCCGCAAATGGCAGTAAGCTCGTGTTAGCTCGATACATCGTCCTCGGATTAATCACTTCCCGATAGTATAAGACGGTAAGCGGGATAGGTCCAACGAGCGGAAATGCCTGCGTTTTACTTATGGCGCGCAGGCGTAATTACAACAAAAAAACACAACTAACCAAGGATACACCGTGTTTTTACTAAACAGCTCGGCGGTGCCGGAAGAGCTGCGCTCGACTTCAATTTGGCTGCGGCTGGAACCGCCGAACAGCTTGCGTGCGCGGCAGCACCCTCGACAAAATTCGTCTTCGGATGGCGAGTTCAACGTTCAGCTTGCTCGACAATAATGTCTGGGCGAGGACTTCCAAATCTCCGCTACTTTGAAACTCCGTTCGCAGTGCCCAACTGCGAGCATGCGATCTGCCGCGCGCCTTGGCGATGCGCGGCAGTGGAATTCCCTGTTTTCAACACCTAAGAGGATCACTGAATGACTCTTTCCGCCCCCGCAGGCTTTGCCTCTAGCGATCTCGTCTTCGAGGAAAACTTCTCCGGTACGGCGCTCGACAGCGACTGGCATACCTACATCACCAGCAATGCCGCCAATGGCTGGCCATGGAATAGCAATGGATCAGGAGGAAGCAACGCAGGCTCGCAATATTATGCCGACTACGATGTGCCGAGCCAAGTCTCCGTGAGCAACGGGGCCTTGGATCTCACGGCGATCAAGCAGCCCATCAGCGGCATAAATCAGGGGACCACACAGACATACCCGGTCACGTCCGGCGCGGTCAGCAGCTACGGCAACTTCGAATTCAATGGCGGCTACCTTCAGATCAGCATGAAGGCGCCAAGCGGCGATGGCGCATGGCCGGCCCTTTGGCTGTTGCCCGGCCATGGCGCCGGCAGCAGCGGCGACAATTTCGAGATCGACATGCAGGAGGGCGGATTTACCGGTTCGGGGCCGGCGGACCAGATGTTCTCCTGGCACCTCCACTCGCCGTCAGGGTGGGTAGGAAACAGCATTGATACGGGGACCGACCTCACGGCCGGCTTCCACACGTACGGCATCAACTGGGTGCCCGGTCAATCGATCACCTGGTATCTCGACGGGCATCAGATGGCGCAAGTGACCAGCGCACAGGCGCCGATCCCGGATGAACCGATGGAATTGATCATGAACAATGGGGTCGCGAATTCGAACGTGACCGGATGGCATACGGCTCTGGATGGTTCGACTCCTTCGTCGATGCAGATGCAAGTCGATCAGATTCAGCTTTACCAGAAGGCAGGCAGCGGTGACACGGTGACGGGTGCTAACGTCACTCCCCCAATCACTGGCTCGACCGGGACCGAGCCCGTGTCTGGCACCGGGACGGTTCCTTCTTCCGGCAGCACCAGCGATGGCACCTTGTACGGCACCAGCGACGCCGATGTATTACACGGAACCAGCGGCCACACGATGATTGGCTATGGCGGCAACGACACCTATTATGTCGATAATGCCAACGAGAAGGTGGTTGAGGCGGTGGGCGGCGGCAACGACAGTGTGCTCGCCTCGGTGAGCTATGCGCTTTCCGCCGGCTCGGAGATCGAGCTCCTCGCTACCAATAACGCGTCAGGCACGAAAGCAATGACCCTCGCCGGCAACGAGTTCGCCCAGACCATCCAGGGCAATGCCGGCAACAATGTCATTAACGGCGGCCTCGGCGCCGACGTCTTGACCGGCTACGGAGGCCACGATGCCTTCTCGTTCAATACTGCTCTTGGAGCCGGTAATGTCGACAAGATCACCGACTTCAAGCGCTCCCAGGATACGTTCCATCTCAGCGATACCGTTTTTGCCGGGCTTCAGCCGGGAGGGCTTCCATCCAAAGCTTTCTTTATTGGTGCAGCCGCGCATGACAGCTCCGATCACATCATCTACGACAGTGCAACCGGGGCGCTCTCTTTCGACAGTGACGGGGCCGGCGGCGCATCTCAAATACAGTTCGCCAGCCTTTCCCCACATCTGTCGCTCAGCGCAGCCTCGTTCTATGTGACCTGAAGGACTACGCGGGGCTGCCATGGCCAAATAAGGACTGGATGAACAGCACCT
The DNA here is from genome assembly GCF_040321165.1 of Mesorhizobium sp. M0500. Lineage (NCBI taxonomy): Bacteria > Pseudomonadati > Pseudomonadota > Alphaproteobacteria > Hyphomicrobiales > Phyllobacteriaceae > Mesorhizobium > Mesorhizobium sp. M0500. Next base: position 190 of record NZ_JAMYRB010000003.1, on the reverse strand, counting down.
CAAAGCCATGGTGCCGAACCGAAGTCAGCGTACCAAAGGCGGGAGCCCGGTTTTCGGCGATGATCTGCTCAAGCAAAAGAGATGCGGTTCCATCCCGATGCCATCGTAAGCGCTGTTGTGGGACCACCTTTCGGGAGTGGTCGCGATCTGTGAGGTTGCCGATCCTGTATTGGGATCGGAGATCGGCTTG